>NZ_DASWNO010000265.1:0-12330 GCF_036399195.1 Brevundimonas sp. | reverse complement strand
CATGGAGGGCGGCTATTCGATCGACGATTCGCTGGGCCTGCTGCGCGAGTTCCACGATGCGGGCGCGCGCTACATGACCCTGACCCACTCGACCACCACCACCTGGGCCGACAGCGCCACGGACGCGCCGAAGTGGGGCGGGCTGAACCCGTTCGGCGAGGCCGTTGTGCGGGAGATGAATCGGCTGGGAATGATGGTCGATCTGAGCCACGTCTCGGAAGAGACCATGCTCGACGCGATGCGGGTGTCCGAGGCGCCGGTGATCTTCTCGCACTCGTCGGCGCGGGCGGTGACGGCGCATCCGCGCAACGTGCCCGACAGCGTGCTGCGGCTGATGGCCGAGGACGGCGGGGTGGTGATGGTCACCTTCGTGCCGGGCTTCGTGAGCGAGGCGGTTCGGAGCTGGAGCGCTGCCCGCGCCGCCGAGGACGCGCGGCTTAAGGCGCTGCACCCGGGCGAGCCGGCGGCAGTGGCTGCGGGTCTGCAGGCGTGGACGACGGCGAATGTGGCGCCTCGCGCCGGCGTCAGCGACGTCGTGGCCCACATCCAGCACGTCCGCGACATCGCCGGAATCGACCACGTCGGCATCGGCGGCGATTTCGACGGTGTAGGCAGTCTGCCGGACGGGCTTGAGGGCGTGGACGCCTATCCGCGCCTGCTGGCCGCCCTGATGGCGGCCGGCTGGACCGATGCCGATATCCGCAAGCTGGCCGGCGAGAACGTGCTGCGCGTGATGCGCGCGGTGGAAGCGGTGGCGGACCGGAGAGAGGGCGAACGGCCGAGTCTGGCTACGCTGCCGGAGGCCGCGGCGCCGGAGTAGGCTGCGCCTGTCGCCACCGTTTGACTTACCGCCGTCATCCTCGGGCTTGACCCGAGGATCAGACGTTGGGCTGGACTGTGAGCCCGAATGGCCCCGCGGAATGCGGTGCAAATCAACCACCGAGCACCGGATGATCTGATCCTCGGGTCAAGCCCGAGGATGACGGGGCGGATGGGTGGCTGACTGGCCAGCGACGCCCGTCAGTCGCGTCTGCCGCATCCCCTCCCACAGCGCGATTCCCGCGCTGACCGACAGGTTCAGCGACCGCGCCTCGGGCCGGATCGGGATCGCCACCCGCGCGTCCGCCTCCGCGTGGACGTGATCCGGCGCGCCGGAGGGCTCGCTGCCGAACAGCAGGGTGTCCTCGGGCTGGAAGGCGAAGGCGTGAAGCGGCGTCGCGCCCTTCGTGGTGAACAGCACCAGCCGGCCCGGCCCCCGGTCGCGCTGGAATTCGTCCCAGCCGGAGTGGCGGACCAGATGCCCGAGCGGGCCGTAATCGAGCGCCGCGCGCTTCATCGCCCGGTCGTCGAAACGAAAGCCGGTGGGCTCGATGACGTGCAGCTCGACCCCGAAACAGGCGCCCAGCCGGATGCAGGCGCCCACGTTCTGGGGAATGGCTGGTTGAAAAAGGGCGAGACGCATTCTAAGGCCCTCATACGCGCGGCCCGGGGGTCTGTCGCGGCTCGAAATGCGACTGTTTCTCAACGAGGCGGCGCAGTTTGCGGCGATGAGCCGCAACGCCGGGCCGGGCCAGATCGATGGGAAGCCGCTAAAGCATTCAAGCCGCTCCAGCCGCGCCCCCTCTCGGGTGCGGATCGCGGCGCATGAGGAGTAAGACGTGGCCGAATCGGTCGTGACTGACAACGGCGAGGGCGGCGACGCCTCCCGCCGGGACTTCATCCACATCGCGGCCGGCGCGGCCGCCGTGGGCGCCGGGGCCATGCTGGCCTGGCCGCTGATCAACTCGATGAACCCCGCCGCCGACACGCTGGCGCTGGCGTCGATCGAGTTCGACATGACCAAGGTTCAGGAAGGCCAGCAGGTCGTCGTGAAATGGCAGGGCAAGCCGGTGTTCGTGCGCTACCGCACCCCGGCCGAGATCGCCGCCGCCCGCGCCGACGACCGCGCCGGACTGCCCGACCCCCAGACCGACGCCGAGCGCGTCAAGGAAGGCCACCAGCAGTATCTGGTGCTGCTGGGCAACTGCACCCACCTGGGCTGCATCCCGACGTTCGGCACCGGCGACTTCGGCGGCTGGTTCTGCCCCTGCCACGGCTCGCACTACGACACCTCGGGCCGGATCCGTAAGGGACCCGCGCCCAAGAACCTCGTCGTGCCGGAGTACGCCTACCTCTCCGACACCCGCATCAAGATCGGCTGAGGGCGAGACCGATGAGCGAACACGAATCCTCCTACGTCCCCAAGTCGGGCGTCGAAAAGTGGTTTGACAGCCGCCTGCCGATCATCCGCTTCGGCGCCGACTATGCGTCGCTGCCGACCCCGAAGAACCTCAACTACTGGTGGACCTTCGGCGGCATCCTGATGCTCTGCCTGGTGATCCAGATCGCCACCGGCGTGATCCTGGCCATGCACTATGTGCCGAACACCGAGATGGCCTTCGCCTCGGTCGAGCGCATCATGCGCGACGTGAACGGCGGCGATGTCATCCGCTACACTCACGCCAACGGCGCCTCGATGTTCTTCATCGCGGTCTACATCCACATGCTGCGCGGGCTCTACTACGGCTCCTACAAGGCGCCGCGTGAGATGATCTGGATCGTCGGTTGCCTGATCTTCTTCCTGCTGATCGCCACCGCCTTCCTCGGTTACGTCCTGCCGTGGGGCCAGATGTCCTACTGGGGCGCCGAGGTGATCACCAATCTGATCGGGGCCATCCCAGTCGTCGGCGAGCCCCTGCTGGTGTGGCTGCGCGGCGGCCCGGCCATCGACAACGCGACGCTGAACCGCTTCTTCTCGCTGCACTATCTGCTGCCGTTCGTGATCGCGGGCTGCGTGGTGCTGCACTTGTGGGCCCTGCACCACGCCGGCCAGAACAACCCGGTCGGCATCCTGATCCCCAAGGAGCGGGCGGCCAAGGACACGGTGCCGTTCCACCCCTACTTCACGGTCAAGGACGGGTTCGCCATCGTCCTGTTCCTGATCCTGTTCGCCCTGTTCGTCTTCTTCATGCCGAACGCGCTGGGCCACGCCGACAACTACATCCCGGCCAACCCGCTGCAGACTCCCGCGCACATCGTGCCCGAATGGTACATGCTTCCCTTCTACGCGATCCTGCGCGCCGTCCCGGACAAGTTCGGCGGCGTGGTGGCGATGTTCGGCTCAATCGGCGTGCTGTTCGTCCTGCCTTGGCTGGACACGTCCAAGGTGCGGTCGATGCGTTATCGCCCGACGATGCGGACCTTCTTCATCATCTTCGTCGTGGTCGGCCTGATCCTGGGCTGGTGCGGCGCCCAGCTGCCGGACGCGCCGGTGATCGGCGACTTCAAGACCTTCATCCTGATCGACGGCGACCTGAACAGCTATCTGTGGCTGACGCGCTTCGCCACGGCCTACTACTTCGCCTTCTTCCTCATCATCATGCCGCTGGTGGGGCTGCGGGAATCTCCGCTGCCGATCCCGGCGACCATCTCCGAGCCGGTCCTGCCGGGCGTGGGCGGTGACGCGAGGACGGCGGCGGCTCCGGCCTCGGCCGAGAAGAAGGGCTGATCGCGACTATGACCCTCCAGACGAACATCCGCTCCATGAAGAAGACCCTCGTCCTGATCGCCGCCACGGCGGGCCTCGCCCTTGGCGGAGCTCCGGCCATGGCGGCCGAGGGCGGCGCCCACGCTCTGCGCGACGGCGGCTTCTCGTTCGAAGGCCCCTTCGGCGCCTTCCACCAAGGGCAGCTGCAGCGGGGCTACAAGGTGTACCGCGAGGTCTGCGCCTCGTGCCACAGCATGAACCTGATGCATTTCCGCACCTTGGCGGAACCGGGCGGCCCCTTTTACGACGAGCATCAGGTCAACCCGGCCGAGAACCGCTTCGTCAAGGCGTTGGCCAAGGAAGTGCAGATCGGCGACATCGACACCGAGACCGGTGAGGCGATGATGCGCGACGGCACCCCCGCCGACCGCTTCCCCAACCCCTATCCGAACGCCACGGCCGCGGCCGCGGCCAACGGCGGCGCGGCTCCGCCCGACCTGTCGGTCATGGCCAAGGCCCGTCACGGCGGCGCGAACTACATCTACTCGCTGCTGATGGGCTACGCGGCGCCGCCCGCCGGCCTGGAGATCCGTCCGGGCCAACACTACAACGAGTACATGGCCGGGGATTTGACGCCGTTCATGCCGGACGGCGCCCACGTGCCTCCCGGCGGCTTCATCGCGATGCCCGACCCGCTGCGCGCGGGGCAGGTGACCTACGACGACGGCACGATCGCGTCGAAGGACCAGATGGCCAAGGACGTCGCCGCCTACATCGCCTGGGCCTCGGACCCCAAGCAGGTCCAGCGCAAGCAGACCGGCGTGGGCGTGCTGATCTTCCTGCTGCTGTTCGCGGGCGTGACCTACCTCAGCTACCGCCGCATCTGGAAAGGCGTGGCGCACTAACACGCCGGTCGAGACGACGACTGCATGGCCCGCCGGAGCTTGCCGCTCCGGCGGGCCTTTTTCGTTCATGTTGCAACATGTGGGAAAGTACTTTACAGAACAAAGCATCTGAGGAGGATGCTATGTCCGCACGCGCCTGTTTCGCTATCGCCGCTCTGCTGATCGCCGTTCCGATGTCGGCGCAGGCCCAGATGCCGGCCTCCCCGGAAGGTACGCCGGCGCAGCGCGCAGCGCTCGAACGCCTTGCCTTTATGGATGGCGAATGGCGCGGTCAGGCCACCATCCAGGGACCGGGCGGAGCCACGGTGCTGACCCAGACCGAGCGGGTCGGCCCACTGCTGGGCGGTTCCATCCGCGTGGTGGAGGGCCGGGGCTACGCCGCCGACGGGTCGACCCAGTTCAACGCCATGGCGATCATCTCATGGGACGCGCGGGCGGAACGGTACGGCTTCCGCTCCTACGCCCAGGGGTTCAGCGGCGACTATCCGTTCGAGGTCACAGAGGACGGCTTCAAGTGGGAGACACCGGCAGGGCCCAACGCTCGCATCCATTATGTCGCAGTCATTCGTGACGGGACTTGGCACGAGGTCGGGACCTATGTGGCCGACGGTCAGCCGCCCCGTCCGTTCATCGAGATGCGGCTCACACGGGTGGGAGACAGCGGCTGGCCGGCGTCCGGCGCAGTGGCTCCCCAGCCGGATCGCTAGTACGCCGCCGCTGATCGACAGGCCGCGCCGGACGCCCTAACGTCGGTGCTTCCATCGACCGAGGGCTCTGTTTTTCATGCGTCTGTTCCCGACCGCCGCCGTGCTTGCCGCCGTGGCCCTGTTGTCCGCCTGCGCCTCGACCGGGGATGGCGCTCCCGCCGGCTCTGGCGCCAACGCCGCCTTCGACACCGCCCGTCTCTCCGAGCACGTTCGCATCCTGAGCAGCGACGAGTTCCAGGGCCGAGGCATAGCCACGCCGGCGGAAGAGATGACGGTTCGATACCTGAGCGAGCAATACGCCGCCGCCGGCTTCCAGCCCGGCGGTCCGAACGGCCAGTGGACGCAGGACGTGGCCCTGAACCGCTTCAACGCCTCCAACGTGCGGGGCGTGCAGCTGAAGGTGGGGGGCGAGTCCATCCCGCTGACGCAGGGCCAGCAGATCGTGGTGTCGACCCGGCTGCCCGGGAACCACGTCATGCTCACCGATGCGCCGCTGGTGTTCGTCGGCTACGGCATCAAGGCGCCCGAGCGGAACTGGGACGACTTCAAGGGCGTGGACGTGCGCGGCAAGGTCATCGTCGTTCTGGTCAACGACGCCGACTTCGAAGAGCCGGCGTTGAACACCTTCAACGGTCGGGCCATGACCTACTACGGCCGCTGGACCTACAAATAAGAGGAAGCCGCGCGGCAGGGCGCCGCGGGGGTCATCATCGTGCACGAGACCGCTCCCGCCTCGTACGGCTGGGCCACGGTCCAGAACAGCTGGTCGGGACCGCAGTTCGACATCGTCCGCGCCAACGCCGCGGCCGAGCGCGTGCCGATGGAGGCGTGGATCCAGCGCGACGTCGCCGTCGACCTGTTCCGCCGCGCCGGTCAGGACTTCGAGGCCCTGAAGACCGCCGCTCGCAGCCGAGATTTCCGTCCTGTCGACCTGGCGAACGCCAGCTTCAGCGGCATGTTCGACGTGGCGACCACCCAGGTCACCACCCGCAACGTCATCGCGCGCCTGCCCGGGACGACCCATCCCGACGAGACCATCCTCTACACCGGCCACTGGGACCACATCGGCGTCGGAGAGCCGGACGCCAGCGGCGACCGCATCTTCAACGGCGCCGTCGACAACGCCAGCGGCACCGCTGGGCTGCTGGAGCTCGCGCGGGTCTGGGGCGCCGGCCGGCGGCCTGAGCGGTCGATCGTGATGATCAGCTTCACCGCGGAGGAAAGCGGCCTGCTGGGCTCTGAGTTCTACGCCGCCAATCCGGTCTATCCGCTGGAGACCACGGTCGCAGGGTTCAACATCGACGCCATGAACGTCTACGGGCGGGTCGCCGACGTCGACATCGTCGGTTCGGGTCAGTCGGACCTCGACGCGCGCCTGACGGCGGCGGCGGCGCGGCAGGGCCGGACCACCAAGCCCGACGCCAATCCGGCGGCGGGCAGCTATTTCCGTTCGGATCACTTCCCGCTGGCGAAGCGCGGCGTGCCGATGGCCTACGCCGACGGCGGCGGCGCCTTCCGTGACGAGCCGATCGCCGCGCGCGAGGCAGCCCGCTCCGAATACGGTTCCCGCCGGTATCACCAGGCGGACGACGAATGGTCGGCGGACTGGGACCTGCGCGGTCAGGTCGAGGACCTGGAGATGATCCTCGCCATCGGGCGCGATCTGGCCAACAGCCGCGACTGGCCTCAGTGGATGCCGGGGTCGGAGTTCGGACCCGCACGCGCCCCCAGCGCCGCACGGAGGCGCTAGTCGCCGGCCTCGTCAGATGACGAAAACTTAATGAGCGGTCGCGCCAGCTCCCCCTAGATTACGCCCGCACTCGCCACTGGAGCTCCCGAATGTTGCGCAAGATGATCAGCGGCGCCGCCGTCGCCGCCGTGCTGCTGGCCACAGGCATGGCCTCGGCACAGGATATTTCGGCCGCTCGGCTGAGCGAGAATATCCGCGCGATCAGCACCGATGAGTTCCAGGGCCGCTATCCTGGAACGGAAGGCGAGCGGATGGTGCTGTCCTGGTTGCAGGCGCAGTACGAGGCGATGGGCTTCCAGCCCGGAGGCCCCAACGGCCAGTGGCTGCAGCCGGTCGAGCTGAAGACCTACACGCCCGTCGCGGGCGCCACCGCCAGCTGGACCGGGCCGGACGGGCAGACCCGCCCACTGACGCCGGGAACCGACATCGTGGTGCGTGCGGCGACCAACGACGGACGCGCCTCCATCCGGAACGCCCCGGTCGTATTCGCCGGGTACGGCATCAGCGCGCCCGAACGCCAGTGGGACGACTACGGCGATGTCGACGTGCGCGGAATGGTCGTCGTGGTGGTTCCGGGCGAGCCCGAGGGGGACAGGTTCAACGGGGCCTATGTCACCAACTATCAGGCGGCACAGTACAAGGCGGACGAAGCGTTCCGTCGGGGGGCGGTCGGGATCGTCACCCTCATGCCGGGTGACGCGTCCTCGAACGTTTGGCAGGCGACGCTGCGCGGCGCGACCAGCGCGCGGCAGATGACTCCCGGCGCGGCTGACCTTGAGTTTTCCGCCGCCATCAACCACGACCTCGCCATGGCATGGGCCACCGCTGCGGGGCTCGACATGACCGCCCTGAGCAGCGTGGGCAGCGGCTCGTTCAAGGCGACGCCTCTGAATGGGGTCACCCTTTCGGTTGACGCCTCGTCGACGATTCAGACCCTCGTGACCCACAACCTGCTGGCGCGCATTCCGGGGACGGAACACCCGGACGAGACGGTGATCTACTCCGCCCACTGGGACCACGTGGGGGGCGAGGCCCAGCATCCGGAGACCGCCGGCGACGACAAGATTTTCAACGGCGCCTGGGACAACGCCTCGGGCACGATCGGCGTGCTGGAGGTGGCCCGTCAGTTCAAGGCCGGACCGGCGCCGAAACGCTCGGTCGTCTTCGCCCACATGGCGGCGGAGGAGATGGGTCTGATGGGCGCCTACGGCTATGCCGCCAACCCCGTCTATCCGCTCGAGACGACCGTCGCCGACATCAACATCGACATGCTGCCGCTGTCGGGCCCGACGCGCGACATTCCGATCTTCGGCAAGGGGCAGAACGACCTGGAGGATCGGCTTCAAGCCTTGGCCGCGCCGCTTGGCCGCTACGTGTCCGATGACGGCATGCCGGAGCAGAACTTCTACTACCGCTCGGACCACTTCCCGTTCGCACGCATGGGCGTTCCGGCGATCATGCCGTGGCACGGCTGGGACTGGGTCGACGGCGGTCGCGCCGCGGGCGAGGCCGCATGGCGCGCCAAGTTCGCGGCTGACTATCATCGGCCGTCGGACGAGTGGTCGGCGGACTGGGACCTGACCTCGGCGGTCGAGAACCTGACGCTGCTGTACCGGCTGGGTCTGGACCTCGCCAACAGCAGCGACTGGCCGGGCTGGAAGCCGACCTCGGAATTCGCCGCGGTTCGCGCCCGCTCGGACGCCGCCCGTCAGTGACCGCCGCGATACGGCCCCTGACCGGCGACGGCTCGCCGCCGGTCGAGGGTTCGTATCCCCAGGCGGTGGAGGTCAGCGGGGCGAGCCGCTGGCTCTATCTGTCGGGCCAGATTCCGGTCGCGCCCGACGGGTCGCTGGCCCCTGACTTCCTCAGCCAGTGCGAGCAGGTCTGGACCAACATCGAGGCGCAGTTGGCCGCCGCCGGCATGACGCTCGACAACCTCGTCAAGGTCACGACCTTTCTGTCGAACCGGCGGTTCGCGCTGGAGAACCGGGAGGTCCGCATTCGACGCCTCGCGGGGCGTCAGCCGGCGCTGACGGTGATCGTCGCCGGCATTTTCGACGAAGCCTGGCTGGTCGAGATCGAGGCGGTCGCGGCGGCCTGAGGCGGCTCAGCGCTTCCTGACGAACACCGTGCCGGCGGAATAGCCCGCGCCGAAGCTGCAGATCAGCCCGAGGTCGCCGGGCGCCATGTCCTGCTGGCGCAGGTGGAAAGCGATGATCGAACCGGCCGATGAGGTGTTGGCGTATTCGTCCAGCACGATGACGTTCTCTTCCGGCGTCGGCTCGTGGCCCAGAACCTTGCGGCCGATGAACTGGTTCATGTTGATGTTGGCCTGGTGCAGCCACAGCCGCTTCAGCCCCTGGGGGTCCAGCCCGGGGTCGGCGGCATGGTCGACGATCATGTCGGACACCATCGGCACCACGTCCTTGAACACCTTCCGCCCCTGCTGGATGAACAGCTTGTCCGGCTGGCCGATGCCCTCGGGCGCGGCGTTGTTGAGGAAGCCGAAATTGTTGCGGATGTTGTTCGAGAAGACGGTCTTGAGCCGCGTGCCGAGCACGTCCCAGCCGCCGGCCCCGGCCGTCTCCGAGGACTCGACGATCACCGCCGTGGCGACGTCGCCGAAGATGAAGTGGCTGTCGCGGTCGCGGAAGTTGAGGTGGGCGGAGCAGACCTCGGGATTGACCATCAGCACGGCCTTGACCGATCCGGAGGCGATGAAGTCGGCGGCGGTCTTGATGCCGAAGGTGGCCGAGGAGCAGGCCACGTTCATGTCGAAGCCGAAGCCCTCGATGCCCAGCGCCTGCTGGATCTCGACCGCCAACGCCGGGTAAGGCCGGGGCATGTTGGAAGCGGCGCACAGCACCGCGCCGATCTCCGACACCGGCTTGCCCCACGACGCGATCGCCTGCCGCGCCGCGGCGACCGCCATCTCGGCCATGATCGAGAGGTCTTCGTTCCCCCGTTCCGGGATGTTCGGCGTCATGCGCTCGGGGTCCAGCACCCCGGCCTTGTCCAGTACGAAGCGGCTCTTGATGCCGGATGCCTTCTCGATGAACTCGACCGAGGAGGGCGTCAGGGCGGCGACGTCGCCTTCCTGAATCTCGGCGGCGTGCTCGGCGTTGAAGCGCTCGGCGTAGGCGTTGTAGGCGGCGACCAGCTCCTCGTTGGAGATCGACTGCTCCGGCGTGAACAGGCCCGTGGCGGCGATGACGGCATTGCTCATGGGAGGCCCTAACGCTCGGCGCCTCGCTGCTTGAGGGCCGGGTTCTGTTTCTGGACGGACTAGATAGGCTCCGCTTCGGGCCGCGTCGAGGCCGCCGCATGTCGGGCCAGCAGGCGATGAGCGGCGTCGAGATGCAGCCGCTCGACCATACGGTATCCGACCCGGATCGCGCCCTTGCCCTCCGCGTCGGCCGCGGCGAAGGCGGCGACGACCTCGCGGGCCTTGGCCACTTCCTCTGGGGAGGGCGAGAAGGCGAAGTTGGCGGCGGTGATCTGGGCGGGATGGATCAGGCTCTTGCCGTCGAAGCCGAAGGCGCGGCCCTGTCGGCATTCGGCCTCTAAACGGGCGGCGTCGTCGGTGGCGTTGACCACCCCGTCGATGGCCAGCAAGCCGTGACCGCGCGCCGCGGCGACGACCGCGGCCAGCCAGGGCTTCAGCGGCTCGCGCTCCGTGCCCAACACAAGGTTCATCCGCTCGCCGAGGTCGTTGATGCCGAGCATCAGAGCCGCCAGCGGCGCGCCGGCCCCGGCGACCCGGTCCAGGCGCAACAGCGACAGCGGGGTCTCGACCATGATCCACAGTGCGACGCCGGGAGGCAGCCGGTGCGCCACCTCATGCACCGCCTCCGGGCTCTCGATCTTGGGCGCGACCACAAAGGCGGGGCTCAGCGCCTGAAGCGCGCTCAGGTCGTCGGCGCCCCAGACCGTGTCGAGCCCGTTGATGCGCACCCCGACCCGCGACCGGAAGCCGCCCGCCGTCAGCGCCTCGACCACGGCCCTGCGAGCCTCCGCCTTGGCGTCGGGCGCGACAGCGTCCTCCAGGTCGAGGATGGCGACGTCGGCGTCCAGACTCCGCGCCTTCTCGATCGCGCGCGGATTGCTGGCGGGCAGGTAAAGGACCGAACGGGTCAGTTCCATCAGACCCGTCCCGTAACGGGGATCAGGGCGCCGGTGACGGCGCGGCTCTCCGGCGAGGCGAGGAACAGCATCACCCGCGCCAGATCGGCGGGCTGGACCCATTTGCCCGGGTCGGCACCCGGCATGTCGGCGCGGTTCTGGTCGGTGTCGAGGATCGAGGGCAGAACGGCGTTGACGGTGACGGAGCTGTCCTTCAGCTCCTCGGCGAGGCTTTCAGTCAGGCGATGCACGCCGGCCTTGGAGGCGGCGTAGGCGCCCATGCCGGCGGCGCTCTTCACTGCGGCGTTGGCTCCGACGTTGACGATGCGGCCTTCGGGGGATGCCTTGAGGTGCGGCAGGGCGGCGCGGCTGGCGTTCAGGACGGTGGCCAGATTCAGGGCGAACATGCGGGCCCAGGCCGGATCGGCGTCGTCGGTGGTCTGCCAGACGAAACCGCCGGCGACATTCAGAAGCCCGTCGAGGCCGCCGAAGTGGGCGGCCACGGCGTCGATGGCCGTCTGGGCCGCAGCGGGATCGGTCAGATCGACGCCGCCGAGCTCGAGGACGCCTTCAGGCGCCGAGAGGCCCGTGGCGTGGTCGATCACCGCCACCCTCAGCCCTTCGGCCAGCGCCGCTTCGACCACCGCGCGCCCGAGAACGCCATGGCCCCCCGTGACCGCGATCACCCGTTCAGACATGCCGTCTCTCCTGAAAAACGCACTCTAGCGGCTGGAGCGTCGAGCGCCACGGACGCGTCGGCCGGTTCAGCCGAAGATCCGGACCATCAGTCGTTCCAAGGCCTCGGCGTCGACAGCGTCGAAGGCGGAGTTCTCCGTCGCATCCACGTCGAACACGGCGATCAGTTCTCCGGCCGGGCCGAACACCGGCACCACGATCTCGCTGGCCGAACGGCTGTCGCAGGCGATGTGGCCGGGGAAGGCGTGGACGTCGGCGACGATCTGGGTGGTTCGTTCGCGCGCGGCGGTTCCGCATACTCCACGCCCGAAGGCGATCCGCAAGCAGCCCAGCGTCCCCTGATAGGGCCCGACCACCAGTTCCTCCGGCTTCTCCGGATCGACCACGTAGAAGCCGGCCCAGAAGAAGGCCGGGAAGCCGTCGGCCAGCATGGAGGCGACGGTGGCCATGCGCGCGACGCGGTTCGGCTCGCCCTCCAGCACGGCGGCGATTTCTTCCTCGAGTTCGAGATAGCGCTCGGCCTTGTCGGCGGGTCGGTCGTCGCGGGCGGCGTAGGCCATGTGGGCTCCTGGCAGAGCCAAGGCATATAGTGGCGGACATGACACGTGGCGAGACTCGTCCGTC
>NZ_DASWNO010000264.1:0-3747 GCF_036399195.1 Brevundimonas sp. | reverse complement strand
CGCCGCGACCGACCTCGACATGGAGATGGTCGACGAGGCCGAGGCTCAGGTGAACGTCGAGGGCCAGATCACCGCCCCGGCCCACACCCTGTACGAGATCGTGCGCAAACTGCCCGAGGGCGCCGAGGTGTCGCTGAGCTACAATGGCGACGATCCCCGACTGGTGGTTCAGGCGGGCCGGTCGAAGTTCAACCTGCCGGTGCTGCCCGCGGGCGACTTCCCGGTCATGTCGACCGAGACCAACGGCACGCGCTTTTCCCTGCCCAAGGAAGATCTGGCCCGGCTGATCGACAAGACCCGGTTCGCCGTCTCGACCGAGGAGACGCGCTACTATCTGAACGGCCTGTACCTCCACACCGTGGCCGAGGCCGGCATTCCGCTGCTGCGCGCCGTGGCCACCGACGGCCACCGTCTGGCGCTGGCCGAGACGCCCGCCCCCGAGGGCGCCGCCGGCGGCCCCGGCGTCATCGTCCCGCGCAAGACCATCGATCAGGTCCGCCGCCTGCTGGACGACGGCTCCGGCCCGGTCGAGGTCATGGTCAGCCCGCAGAAGATCCGGTTCGAGTTCGGCCAGGCCTCCCTGACCTCCAAGGTGATCGACGGCGCCTTCCCCGACTACATGCGCGTCATCCCCAAGGGGAACGACAAACAGGCCGATATCGACAACGCGGTCTTCGCCTCGGCCGTCGACCGCGTCGCCACCATCTCGGCCGAGAAGAGCCGCTCGGTGAAACTGGCCTTCGAACTGGACCGCGTCACCCTGACGGTGCGCAACATGGAGGCCGGGCAGGGGGTCGAGGAAGTCGAGATCGGCTACTCAGAAGAGCCCTTCGAGATCGGCTTCAACGCCCGCTACCTGCTCGACGTCGCCGGCCAGATCACCGGCGAAACCGCCCACTTCAAATTCGCCGACCCGGCCAGCCCGACGCTGGTCCTCGATCCGGGCGATCCCGGCGTGCAGTACGTGCTGATGCCGCTGCGAGTCTGATTTCTGATTCCGTTCATCCCGGCGAAAGCCGGGACCCAGTGCTGTCCAGCTTGACGCTTATGCTTCAGGACCGAGGGGGCGGATGAGAGGCTCCGCTCCATCACCCAAAGAACTGGATCCCGGCTTTCGCCGGGATGAACGGAGGTGGGGATGGCATTCTTCGTCTACATCGTCGCCAGCGGACGGAACGGGACGCTCTACACCGGCTCGACCGATGATCTCGCCCGCCGAACCGCCGAGCACCGGGACAAGATCCGCCGCGGCTTCGCCTCGAAACATGGGGCGACGATGCTTGTGTGGTATGAGTGGCACGACACCCGAGAAGCGGCCTTCAAGCGCGAACGCCAGATCAAGGAATGGAAACGCGTCTGGAAGCTGGAGTTGATTGAGAGGGCCAATCCGGGCTGGAACGATCTGTTCGAAACGCTCTTCTGAACCGCCGGTGTTCCTGCGAAAGAACTGGGTCCCGGCTTTCGCCGGGATGAACGGATTTTTTCGCAGCCTTGATCACCTCCCTCACCCTCACCGACTTCCGCTCCTACGCGGCCGCCACCCTCTCCATCGAGGCGCGGACGGTCGTGCTGCATGGGCCGAACGGGGCGGGGAAGACCAATCTGCTGGAGGCCATCAGCCTGTTCACGCCGGGCAAGGGCCTGCGCGGTGCGACGGCGCCGGAGATGGGGCGGCGCGAGCCGGGCGAGGCCGGGGGCCGGGCCTGGGCGGTGGCGGCGGTGCTGACCGACGGCGACGGCGAGAGGAGGCTGGGCACCGGGGTGCAGTCGCCGGGGGCGGCTCGGCGGATCGTGAGGATCGAGGGCGAGACGGCCCAGCCGGGGCGGCTGCTGGATCACCTGCGCCCGGTCTGGGCCACGCCCGAGCAGGACCGGCTGTTCTCGGACGCCCGGGCCGAGCGGCTGAAATTCTTCGACCGGCTGGTGTTCGCCGCCGATCCGTCCCACGCGGCGTCGGTGTCGGCCTATGAAAAGGCGCTGCGTGAGCGGCTGCGGCTGCTGACCGACGCGGTCGAGGGCGCGCCCGCCGACCCGCTGTGGCTCGACGCGCTGGAGCTCCGGCTGGGCGCCGCCGGGGCCGCCGCCGCCGCCGCCCGCGCGGGGGCCCTGGCCACCCTGCAGGCCGCGATCGACGGCCGCAGCGACCGGCCATTCCCGCAGGCCGACCTCGGGTTGACGGGCGAGGCCGAGGCCATGGCCGCGGCTGGGGCGGACGAGGCCGCGATCGCCGCGTTCATCCGCGAGGGCATGGTCCGCTCCCGCGCCCGCGACGCCGCCTCGGGCCGGTCGCTCTACGGCCCGCACCGCTCGGACCTGACCGCCCTGCACCGCGAAAAGAACCGACCCGCCGCCGAAGGCTCGTCGGGGGAGCAGAAGGCGCTGGTGCTGAACCTGATCCTGGCCCAGATCGCGCGGCTGGCGGATCAGCCGGCCCCGCCGGTGCTGCTGCTCGACGAGGCGCCGGCGCACCTCGACACCGCCCGCCGCGCCGCCTTGTTCGACGAGATCGACGCCCTGGGCCTGCAGGCCTTCATGACCGGCACCGAAGCCGACCTGTTCGCGCCCCTGCGCGGTCGCGCCCAGTTCGTCCGCGTCGAAGGCGGCGGCTTCGCTTGATCGGCGGCCGCCGGTGGTTGGGGCTCACGAGCGTAGGTTCGTCACAAAGGACACGAAGGACCACAAAGGACACCACGGTACCGGAGAGCCTTCACTGTCGGAGTCTCTCGGCCGCCCGACCTAAAAAATGATCGCGAAGTGATCGGAAGAATCCCGCCCGTAGCACCGGCGATCGAAGCCTCCGGCGCCGGCCCCTTCGTGTCCTTTGTGGCCCTTCGTGCTCTTTGTGACGAACCATCGAACAGGGCCGCTGCACGGGCGGTCGACGCCCTTGGCTCACAGCTGGGTCGAGCCCCGGTTTTCCTCGCAATTTCGCCCGGAAAACCTATATGTTGAGCTGTCGGAGACGGGCCAGATTCGCGGCCTGCCGACGCGCTTATCCGGGCGGCGCCCACGCCGTCCTTTCCGGCCCGAACCGGGCGATGATCCGACCGAATATATGACCGACCAGACTCCGAGCGCGCGTAACGCCGACACCGCCGAAGAGGCCGCTTACGGCGCCGATTCCATCAAGGTTCTCAAGGGTCTGGATGCGGTCCGCAAACGGCCGGGCATGTACATCGGCGACACCGACGACGGCTCGGGCCTGCACCACATGGTCTATGAGGTGGTCGACAACGCCATCGACGAGGCGCTGGCCGGCCACGCCGACCTGGTGCAGGTCATCCTGAACGCCGACGGCTCGGTCACGGTCACCGACAACGGCCGCGGCATCCCGACCGACATCCACGAGGGCGAGGGCGTCTCGGCGGCTGAGGTCATCATGACCCAGCTGCACGCCGGCGGTAAGTTCGACCAGAATTCCTACAAGGTCTCGGGCGGTCTGCACGGCGTCGGCGTCTCGGTCGTCAACGCCCTGTCCGACTGGCTCAAGCTGGTCATCTACCGCAACGGCAAGCGCCACGAGATGCGCTTCGAGCGCGGCGACACGGTCGAGAGCCTGCGGGTCACCGGCGAGGCGCCGATGCGAGACACCGGCGAGCGCGCCGGTCAGCCGCTGTCCGGCACCGAGGTCACCTTCTACCCGTCGGTCACCACCTTCGCCCACATCGACTTCGACCTGAAGACGCTGGAACACCGCCTGCGCGAGCTGGCCTTCCTGAACTCGGGCGTGGTCATCAAGCTGCGCGA
>NZ_DASWNO010000263.1:0-2204 GCF_036399195.1 Brevundimonas sp. | reverse complement strand
TCGAAGTCCTTCTTCTTGTCGGCCAGGATTTCGAAGGCGCCGTAGACGATGTTCTCGGCGACGGCCTTCTTGCCCTCGTACATGACGTAATTCATGAACTTGGTGACGGTCAGATCCTTGTATTTGGGATCCGGCAGGACTTCGCGTTTCTGGGCGCGGTGGCGACGGGACATGGGCTTGGCCTTCTAAATCGGTGTCGGACGGCTGGTCTGGACCAGCGAATGGAGGGACGCGGTCGCTTACTTCGGACGCTTGGCGCCGTAGTGCGAACGGCGCTGCTTGCGGTCCTTGACGCCTTGCGTGTCGAGCACGCCGCGCAGGATGTGGTAGCGAACGCCGGGCAAGTCCTTGACGCGGCCGCCGCGGATCAGGACCACCGAGTGCTCCTGCAGATTGTGGCCTTCGCCGGGGATGTAGCACACGGCTTCGATGCCCGTGGTCAGGCGGACCTTGGCGACCTTACGCAGAGCCGAGTTGGGCTTCTTCGGGGTCGTCGTATAGACGCGGGTGCAGACGCCGCGACGCTGTGGGCAGCCCTTCAGGGCCGGCACCTTGTTGCGCACCGGCTTGGGTTGGCGCGGCTTGCGGATCAGCTGGTTGATAGTCGGCATAAGTCTCGGTTCTCTTCGATCGATGGGGGCGTGTGCCTTTCGGCCGGAGCGCCCCGGTGAGCCTTCTTTTCGGACGACGCCTCAGCGCCGTCCCGGGTTGAGTTCCGAGCGGGAGCCGCGACCAAACGAAAAAACCGGAACGCGCGCTTTGGGCGTTCCGGCGGGCACAGCCCGTCCGCTAGATTGTGGCGATCCCGGAGCCCGGCGAACCGGGAGCCTCGAAAGTGGGGGGCTTCTACGCGCGGGGGGGCGTCAGGTCAAGGGAGCAGAGGCCGCGGGTCCCGCCGCAATAAGGCCACGCTGCAACTGTCGAACTGGTCGCGGGAGAACTTCGGGGAACGCATGCCGCGTCACAAGGGGTCAGCGACGCGCGATGCAAGACCGCGCACTGCGGCGCTCGTCGCCGTCTCGGTCGGCGCCCATGGCGCTGACCTGTTCTCCAGCACACGCGGCTGGCTGCCCAACCAGCGGCGGGCGGATGAGTAACACCCCGGATCAGCTCCCGAGGCGCTCGACGTTTCCGCCGGGAGAGCGGTGGCGCAAGCCCGCCATCGTCGCGGCCTCGCTGTCGCTGCACGCCCTGCTGCTCGGCTACCTCGGCCTTCGCACTGTCGGAGCCGACGTGCGGCTCTGGGGTGGTCTCCAGCCCGATCCGCCCCCAATCCATGTCCAGCTGGAGCCGCGACCGCTGTTGCAGGGCGAGACGGCGCGCGTCCGCTCCGCGCCGCGGCCGACGCTGGCCCTTCCCACCCCTGCCGACGCACGGACGGCGCCCGGTGCGGCCGTCGGTCCGCGGTTGAACAATCCGGAGGATGACGACGCGCCGGCTCCGCCCTCCCCCCGCCTCGCCGCGCCCGCGCCAGGCGCCCCCGCTGCGCCGGCCGGAGGCGCCTGGACCGTTCGCCCGCGCACGCTCGGCGACCGGATCGGCCAAGGCCTGAGGACCAGCCCGGTGGGTTGCGCCAGTCCGAACCTGCTCAGCGCGGCCGAGCGCGCCATCTGCGACGACCGGTTCGGCCAGCGCGCCGCGGCCGCCCGCCCTATCGACGAGACTGGCGACAGCCGCTTCGCCCGCGAGGGCGCGCGCCGGCTGGCCGAGTACAAGCGCCGCAGACAGCCCTTGGCGGGCGGCCCCGGCATCGTCGGCGTTCAGGAGGGGCCGGGCTCGAATTTCGGCATCGGCGTCGCGGGCGCGCACCTCGACCAGTCACTGCGGCCCGACTCGACCGAGAACATACGGACGCGGCGCGATGGGTCGCGAGGCAACGCGCCGCTGACGCCGGGGGGCGGCTTCAGCCGGGACCGCCAATAAGAAAAGGACGGCGTCGTTTCCAACGCCGCCCTCTTCATTTCATCCGGAGACCGGCAGATCAGCTTTCGCTGCTCTCCAGCTCCAGCGCCAGATCGGCCGGCAGCGGCTCGATGGCGTCTTCCCGCGCCGACGTCAGTTCCGCGTCGCGCTCGTTGGCGATCTTCTGCAGGGCCCGCAGATACGCGCCCGTGCCCGCAGGGATCAGGCGGCCGACGATCACGTTCTCCTTCAGGCCTTCCAACGTATCGACCTTGCCGTTGACCGAGGCGTCGGTGAGGACG
>NZ_DASWNO010000262.1:0-7203 GCF_036399195.1 Brevundimonas sp. | reverse complement strand
CGCAGGGTCAGGACCGCCCCCTTGGGCCCGATGTCTATGCGTTCGATACAGGCCGTCTTGCAGTTCGCCTTGATGCCTACGATGCGCAGCAGCTGTTTGGCCTCATCCGGCAGAGGACCGAAGCGGTCGATCAGTTCGGCGGCAAGCGCCTCGCGGCCTTCCGTGTTCTCGGCGTCCGACAGGCGGCGATAAAGGCTGAGCCGCACGTTCAGGTCCGGGACGTAATCCTCTGGAATCAGGACGGCCGCGCCCACATTGATGGCCGGCGACCAGCCCCGGTCGGGCACGCCGGCGCCCTCGCCCGATTGGCGCAGTTCAGCGACGGCGTCCTCGAGCATCTGCTGGTACAGTTCGACCCCGACCTCGCGAATGTGGCCCGACTGCTCGTCGCCGAGCAGGTTGCCGCCGCCGCGCTGGTCCAGATCGTGGCTGGCCAGCTGGAACCCGGCGCCGAGGTTGTCGAGCGACTGCAGCACCTGCAGCCTGCGTTCCGACGACAGGCTGACCGGCCGATCCGGCGGCGTGGTCAGATAAGCGAAGGCACGCGCCTTGGCCCGACCGATCCGGCCCCGGATCTGGTGCAACTGAGCCAGGCCGAACATATCGGCCTTGTGCACGATCAATGTGTTAGCCGTCGGAACATCAAGTCCGGACTCAACGATCGTCGTTGACAGCAGCAGGTCGTAGCTGCCGTCGTAGAAGGCGCTCATCACGTCTTCGAGCTGGGTCGGCGACATCTGGCCGTGTCCGACCACGAACTTGACCTCGGGCACCTTCTCGCGAAGGAATTGCTCGATGTCGGGCAGGTCCGACAGGCGCGGGACGACATAATAGGCCTGCCCGCCGCGGTATTTCTCGCGCAGGAGGGCTTCGCGGACCAGCACCGGGTCCCACGGCGTAACGTAGGTGCGGACCGCCAGACGATCGACCGGCGGCGTGGCGATGATCGACATCTCGCGAATGCCTGACAGCGCCATCTGCAGCGTGCGCGGGATCGGCGTGGCGGTCAGGGTCAGCAGGTGCACGTCGGCCCGCAGGGACTTCAGCTTCTCCTTGTGCTTGACCCCGAAGTGCTGCTCCTCGTCGACGATGACGAGGCCGAGGTCCTTGAACCCGACCTGTTCGCTCAGGACGGCGTGGGTGCCGACGACGATCTCGAACGAGCCGTCCTTCAGGCCCGCCCGGGTCTCTACCGCGTCCCGGGCGGTGACCATCCTCGACAGGTGACGCACCTTGACCGGCCAGCCGGCGAAGCGCTCGCTGAAGGTCTTGAAGTGCTGGCGGGCCAGCAGGGTCGTCGGGCAGACCACCGCCACCTGCTGCCCCGTCATGGCCACAACGAACGCGGCGCGCAGCGCCACCTCGGTCTTGCCGAAGCCGACGTCGCCGCAGATCAGGCGGTCCATCGGCGTGCCCTTGCCGAGGTCTTCCAGCACGTCGCCGATGGCGTTCAGTTGGTCGTCCGTCTCCTCATAGGGGAAGCGGGCGCAGAACTCGTCGAACAGCCCGTGCGGCGGCGTGATCGGGTCCGAGGTCCGCAGCGACCGCTTGGCCGCCAGGGCGATCAACCCCTCCGCCATGTCGCGCAGCCGGGCCTTGGCCTTGGCCTTGCGCGCCTGCCATCCGGCGCCGCCCAGACGATCCAGTTGCGCCCCGTCGCTGTCGCTGCCGTAACGGGTCAGGAGGTCGATGTTCTCGACCGGCAGGTAGAGCTTGCTGTCGCCGGCGTAGAGCAGTTCGAGGCAGTCGTGCGGCGCTTGCTGGATCTCCAGCGTCTTCAGACCCTCGTACCGTCCGATGCCATGGTCGAGGTGGACGACCAGATCGCCGGTGGTCAGAGCCGAAGCCTCGGCGAGGAAGTTCGACGCGCGCCGCTTCTTGCGCGGCCGCGCCAGCCGGTCGCCGAGGATGTCGGTCTCGGAGATGACCGCCACCGCGTCGGTCTCGAACCCGTGCTCGACCGGCAGGACCCCCCGCAGATAAATGTCCTTCGGCGCGGTCAGCACATCGGCCCAGCCGCGGACCGGAAGGACATGCTCCAGCCCGTGGTCCGCCAGCATGGCGGCCAGCCGTTCGGACGAGCCTTCGGTCCACGAGGCGAACAGAACCCGCTTGCCCGCCTTGTTCACCGCCTGCGCGTGCCGGGCCACGGCCTCGAACAGATTGACGCTGTCCTGCGCCCGCTCGGCTGCGAAGCTCCGGCCCAGCCGGCCGCCCGCGTCCTCGCCCGGTCCTTGGAACGGCGAAAGGCGGCGAACCCACCGCCCGGCCAGGGCGGTGTTCCAGTCGCCGTCGTTCATATAGAGCCGCTCGGGCGGAAGCGCCCGGTAGGCCGAGCCTCCCTTGCCCATGGCCGCGTCGCGCCGCGCTTCGTAGGCGTCGCGCGTCAGGTTCCAGCGCTCGGCACGCGCCGCCTCGGCCTGGTTGTCGAGAAACACGCGCGCGTCGTCGGGCAGATAGTCGAACAGCGTCTCCAGCCGCTCGTAGAGCAGCGGCAGCCAGTGCTCCATGCCCTGCCGTCGCGCGCCCTCGCTGATGGCCGCGTAGAGCGGATCGTCACCGGCCGCGCCGAACAGCTCCAGATAGCCGGTTCGGAAGCGAGAAATGCTGTCGGCGTCGAGCAGGGCCTCCGACACCGGCGCAAGCGCCACCTCGCGCAACTGGCCCGTCGAACGCTGGGTGCCCGGGTCGAAGGTGCGGATCGACTCCAGCTCCGAGCCGAACATGTCGAGGCGTACCGGCTCGTCGAAGCCGGGCGGGTACACATCGATGACCCCGCCCCGGACGGCGAACTCGCCGCGTTCCGACACCGTTGAGGCGCGCATATAGCCGTTGGCGGCGAAATAGCGTTCCAGCGCCGCCGTATTAAGGTCCAGCCCGACCGTGGTCTCGAACCCCGCCCCCCAGGTCACCTCGCGCGGGGGCGTCCGCTGCATCGCCGCCCCGACGGTGGTCACGACCAGCACTGGCCGGCTCTCGCCCGCGGGTCGCTGAGCGAGCCGGGTTAGGGCCGCCATGCGCTCGGCGGACACCGAGGAGGTCGGGCTGAGGCGGTCGTAAGGCAGACAGTCCCACGCCGGAAATTCTAGCACTTCGATATCTTGGGCGAAGAACCGAAACGCCTGGACGAACTCGCCCATGCGGGCGTAGTCGCGGGCGACGAACACGCCCACGCCGCCGTCAGCTTTCAGCCGCTCGGCGACCGTGAGGGCGTCCAGTCCTTCTGGGGCCCCGCCGAGGTCCTGATCGCTGCGTTTCGGAGCCGCGCCGTCCATCAACCCGCGCCCTCGGCCACGGCGGCAGCGACGTGGTCGCGCATGAAGCCGCGGATCTTCGTCATCACAGGGGTCTCGTACTCAAGGGGCGTCGGCGCCGTGCCGATGATCCAGGCGTAGAGTTCATGATCGTCGTCCCAGCCAAGCAGGGCCTCCAGTGAGTCCAGGTCATCGTCCGCCAGCGTCGGCCCGACCTGATCGACGAACGGCCCCAGAACGAGGTCGGCTTCGCGGAATCCCCGCCGCCAGGCACGGAAGGCGATCCGGCCCAGCCGCTCACGGCGATCCTCGTTCGGACGTGCGTCGATGTCGGCCACAAGAATCCTTGCCCGGTCGGTCGTAAACAGGAGCGGTCAGATAGCGTTCCCCCGCGCGTTTCGCCAGCTATGCTGTCCGGCCATGAGGCCGCAGATTCTCTTTCCCCTGTTTGCGGAAGTCTCCACCCTCAAGGGCGTGGGACCAAAGGTGCTGCCGCTGGTTCAGAAGCTGGCAGGCGGGCTGGTCCGCGACCTGCTGTTCCTGTCTCCGTCCGGCCTGATCGTGCGCCGGCCGATGACGGCGACCAACGCGGTCGAGGGCCAGGTCGGGATCTTCGAGGTCTCCATCGACCGCCTGATCGTGCCGGGCAAGCCGGGCGCGCCGATCAAGGTGCGGGCGACCGACGACACCGGCTTCGTCCACCTGATCTGGTTCGGGGGTTCGGCTCAACACATCGACCGGCTGCTGCCCAAGGGGCAGCGACGGCTGGTCAGCGGCAAGGTCGAGCGATTCAACAACGAGGTCCAAATCGTCCACCCGGACGTCTATGGGCTGGATCAGGCCGACGAGATCGCCGCCGTCGAGCCGGTCTATCCGGCGACGCAGGGGCTGACCTCCCGCGTCCTGCGCAAGCTGGTCCAGCAAGCCCTGGCGCTCGCGCCGGACCTGCCGGAGTGGCAGGACGAGGCCTGGTTGGCGAAGACGCGCTGGCCCGGATGGCGAGCGGCGCTGGCGGCGCTGCATGCGCCCAACTCGGAGATGGACATCTCGCCCGACACGCCGGCGCGGCAGCGGCTCGCCTACGACGAACTGTTCGCCCACCAGCTGGCGCTCGCACGTCGGCGGCGTGCGCGGCAGATCACCCCCGCCCCGGTCATCCAGCCGGGCGAGGCGTCGCGGCTGTTGCTGGAGGGCTTGCCCTTCCACCTGACAGGCGCCCAACAGCAGGCCGTGGCGGAAATCCGCCGCGACCTAGCCTCGGGCGAACAGATGGGCCGCCTGCTGCAAGGCGACGTCGGCTCCGGCAAGACGGCTGTCGCCGCCCTCGCCATGGCCGACGCCGCGGCATCCGGCTTCCAGGCCGCCCTGATGGCGCCGACCGAGATACTGGCGCGTCAGCATTTCCAGCGGCTCGGCCCGATGCTGGAGGCGGCGGGCGTCGCCACTGTCCTGCTCACGGGTCGCGACACTCCGGGCGAGCGCCGGGCCCGTCTATCCGCGCTGGCGTCGGGAGAGGCGGCCGTCGCCATCGGCACCCACGCCCTGTTCCAGGACGCCGTCCGGTTCGATCGGCTGGCCCTGGCGGTCATCGACGAGCAGCACCGCTTCGGCGTCAACGAACGCCAGCGACTGCAGGCCAAGGGCGACCCCCGCACCGGCGGCGTGCACCTCCTGACCATGTCAGCCACGCCGATCCCGCGCACGCTGGAGCTGACCCAATATGGGGAGCTCGAAGTGTCGCGCCTGACCGAGAAGCCGCCGGGTCGGACGCCCGTAGCCACCGCGGTCCTGCCGCTCGCCCGCATCGGAGAGGTGGCGAAGCGGTTGCGGGCCGCCATCGACGCCGGCGCGCAGGCCTACTGGATCTGCCCCCTCGTGGCCGAGAGCGAGGCGTCGGATCTCGCCGCCGCCGAAGCGCGCGCCGCCGACCTGCGGCGCATCCTGAAGATCGAGGTCGGTCTGGCACACGGGCAGATGCCGGGCGCGGAGCGGGAGGCGGTGATGGCGGACTTTGCCGACGGCCGCTTGCCCCTGCTGGTGGCGACGACCGTGGTTGAGGTCGGCGTCGACGTGCCCAACGCGACCATCATGGTGATCGAGCACGCCGATCGCTTCGGCCTGGCGCAGCTGCACCAGCTCCGGGGCCGGGTCGGCCGGGGAGCCAAGACCAGCGCCTGCATCCTGCTGTACGGCGGCGGCGATGAGGGTCTCGGCGAGACGGCGCGGACGCGGCTGGAGACGTTGCGGCGCACCGAGGACGGCTTCGAGATCGCCGAGGAAGACTTCCGTCTGCGCGGCGGCGGCGATCCGCTCGGCCTCAGGCAGAGCGGCTTCCCCGCATACCGGTTCGCGGACCCCATCCGTCATCGGTCGCTGATGCTCGCGGCGGCGGACGACGCCCGGCTGGTGCTGGGCCGCGATCCTGATCTCACCTCATCGCGTGGGGAGGCCGTGCGGACGCTGGAGGCGCTGTTCGACTGGCGGAACGACCGGCCGGGCGCCGACTAGACACCGTGCTTCGCTGTCCAGTTCGCCAGCCGCGTCTGAACGTCTGCTTCAATATCGCCATAGAACAGATTGTACGGGCGTGATTTTCTACGATCCGCCCACCCGCCCGTCTCGCGGAATGACTCAGTGGTTGGATCCGTATGCCGCAGCAAACCCTCACGACACTGGGTCGCGATCTCGCGCGCCATCAGGGCGGGCCGGGCGCCCCACTCAAGCCCGGTGGCGTTGGTGGCGCCCTTGTGCGAACGCGCCGGGACAGCCCGTGTGTCGGTCGTGCCCGTCACCGGGTTGACGCACAGGGCCTGACGTCCCGCCAGCTCGACCAGATGCCCGCGCGCATCCCAGACCAACGCCCGACGCAGCCGTCGCCGCGCGGCGCCGTCATTGTCCTCGCCGACAGGAGACCAGCCGACGACGCAGCCTATCTGGTCGCGGCGGGAGCAGGCGGGAACCTCGGCAGCCAGCGCTTCAGCGGCCGCCACCGTATCCATCAGGTAGACCGCGACGAGCCGGTCCCGAAGCGCGGAATCCGGAGCCACCCGTTCGCGGACCAGCCGCTCGACAAGATCGCCGCCCTGCTCCACGCCGGCCAGAACGATCGGACCCCCGGGGTGGCGGGCGAGCCACGCGTCGAAGGCGGCGGCAATGTCCCGGTAGGCGAACGCGCGCGCTTCCCGGGCGTCTTCCCGCAGCGTCAGCCGGGTATAGACGCTGCCCTGACGGTACAGCGGCGCGCTGATCGCCCCGGCGCGGGCGAATGGACCGGCGTGGTTGGGCAGGACCACCCGCCGCAGCCAGGCGTCGGCCTCCCGGTCGCCGATCGGCCCGTTCCAGTGCTGACCGCCGTCATAGGTGGTGGAGTGGACGAAGAAGATCGCGGCGGGGCCGGACTCCGGCGTGCGGGCGCCCCTGAGCGCCCAAGCCGCCGGATCGGCGTAGTTCGGCGGAGGCGGAGGCCGATAGGTCTGGAACGGCACCTGGGGATCAAGCCCCGCCCTCAGGATATCGCCTCTCCAAACGGCGACTGCGGCGGCGAGCAACAGCACGAACAAGAGGCCGGACCAGCCGACCCATTGCCGGAACGTCAGCCGCGACCGTTTCACCGGTAAGGGTCCGCCGTGTCGAGGAAGCCCTGGACGTAGCGACGCACGCCCTCCTCCAGCGGCGTCGACTGGCCCGAGAAGCCCGCGGCGCGGATGCGGTCCATCCGGGCCTCGGTGAAGTACTGGTACTTGTCGCGGATGCTCTCAGGGGTGTCGACGTAGGCGATCCGGGGCTCCCGACCCGCCGCCGCGAAGGTGGCGTGGGCCAGGTCGAGGAAGGACCGCGCCTGGCCCGAACCGGCGTTGAAGACGCCCGACACCTCCGGCGCCTCCAGCAGCCATTCGACGATGTCGACCACGTCGTCGACGAAGACGAAGTCCCTCATCTGTCCGCCGTC
>NZ_DASWNO010000261.1:0-2186 GCF_036399195.1 Brevundimonas sp. | reverse complement strand
AAGGTCGTCGCCGTGCCGCTGTCGATGACGATCAGATCGCCGGGATAGACCAGATGCGCGCCGATGGCGTTGACCAGCCGGTCGGCGCCCGCCTCGCTCGGCTTGGTGATCCGCGCCGTCATGCCCAGATCGACGTTGTCGCCGATCACCAGCGGCTCGACCGACAGATAGCGGCGCGACAGGTTGCGCAGGTTGAAGATCGACTGCGGCACCACGCTGGAGATGATGCAGCCGTCCAGTTGCCCGATCGACAGGCCCCGCATGGCCAGCAACTGGCTCAGCCAGACGGCGTATTCGTCGGCGGTGCGGTTGGCGTGGGTCGCGGTGCGCCACTGGGCCACCCACTCGCTCCCATCATGGACCGCGAACAGCGTATTCGTGTTGCCCTGCTCGATCGCCAGAAGCATCACGCGGCCTCCCCGAAAAACACGTCGCCGGCCGAGATCAGCCGCAGCGAGCCGTCCGCCAGTCTCAGCTTCAGCGCGCCGTCGGCGGCCACGCCCTCAGCCCGGCCCTCGACCGTCTCGCGCCCCAGCCGTGCCACGGCGCGTCCGTCCAGCCCCGGCGTCCGCGCGCGCCAGGCGTCGAGGATCGGCTCGAAGCCGAGCGTCTCCCAGCGGTCCATCCAGACGGCGAAGGCTCCGGCCAACACGGCGGCGGCCGCGTCGACCATAGGCGGAGCCGCGACGTCGCCCCGTAGATGATGCGCTAGCGCGGTCGCGGGCCGCTCGGTCGCCTCCGGCGCGTGGGCGAGGTTGATCCCGATCCCGACGGCCAGCCAGAGGCCTCCCGTCTCATGCGCCCCGGACTCGACCAGCACGCCGGAGGCCTTCTCGCCCGCCAGCATCACGTCATTGGGCCATTTGATCGTCACCAGCGACGGCGGCGCAAAGGCGTCCAGCAGGTCGGCGACGGCCAGCGCGGCAATGAAGGTCACCTGCGCCGCTTCCGCCGGCGGTTTGCGCGTCAGTTGCAGCAGCGTCGCGAAAAGATTGCCGCCGTCGCTTTCCCAGCCGCGCCCTCGTCGTCCGCGACCGGCGCTCTGACGCCGCGCCACGATCCAGAGCGGACCGGTCTCGCCGGCCTCGGCGCGCCGACGGGCGTCCGCATTGGTAGAGTCGGTTTCTTCGAGCAGCAGGATCGGAGCGGGGGGCATGGGCGCCCTATCCGGCTCCGTAGCCGGCGGAGGCGGCGCGCGCCAACGGTTCGATCCACGTCAGGGCGACCATGACGATCGGGAACGAGAAGGCTGCAGCCAGCCAGGCGACGGTCTTGGCCTCGATCGGCGATGCATCGGTGGGCTCCGTTCCGTCGGGCGCCGGATCGAACCACATCAGCTTGATCATGCGCAGATAGTAGAAGCCTGCCACGACCGAGGCCACCAGACCCGCCGCGCCCGCCATCCAGTAGCCGGCGTCGGCGGCGGCGCCGAAGACGTAGAACTTGCCCCAGAAGCCGGCCAGCGGCGGCATGCCCAGCACCGACAGCGAAAGGATGGTCAGGGCGATGGTTGTCACCGGCCGCTCTTTCCGCAGACCCGCGAGATCGGCGATGCGACGGATCGGACGGCCGCCGCGCGACAGCGACAGCAGGATGGCGAAGAAGCCGAACTGGTCGATGACGTACAGGGTCATGAAGATCAGCATCGCCTGGATGCCGAGCGTCGTACCCGCGGCGATGCCCAGCAGGGCGTAACCGATGTTGGCGATCGACGAATAGGCCAGCAGCCGCTGGATGTCCTTCTGCACCAGACCCCCAAAGGAGCCGACGGCGAAGGAGATCAGCGAGATCAGGATCAGCACCTGCGCCCACTGATCGTGCGACCCGGCGAAGGCGCCTTCCAGTGTTCGCGCGGTCAGGATCATGGCCGCCACCTTGGGCGCGGTCGAGAACAGGGCCACCACCGGCGTCGGCGCGCCCTCGTAAACGTCGGGCGTCCACATGTGGAAGGGCGCGGCGGAGACCTTGAAGGCCAGCCCGCAGATCAGGAAGACGAGGCCGAAGATCAGGCCGGTGGACTCGTTCGTGGCGGCGTAGGCGGCGATCTCGTCGAAGCGCATGGAGCCGGTGAAGCCGTAGATCAGGCTCGCCCCGTACAGCAGCAGGCCGGACGACAGGGCGCCGAGGACGAAATACTTCAGCCCCGCCTCGGAAGCCTTCAGGTCGTCGCGGTGGTAGGCGGCCAG
>NZ_DASWNO010000260.1:0-6098 GCF_036399195.1 Brevundimonas sp. | reverse complement strand
ATCAGGAAGTGGGCGACCCAGCCCTGATCCTCGGTGCCCATCTGCCGCGGGCCGTAGACGCAGCTCATCCGCATCACGCAGGCGGGCACGTCGAAGCTGCGGGCGTAGTCGAGCACATACTGATCCGCCGCGCCCTTGGAGCAGCCGTAGGGCGTGTGGAAGTCGAGCGGGCGCGTCTCGTCCACCCCGCGGTTTCGCAACGCGGGGTCGGCCGGGGTCCAGGCGTCGTCGATCAGCTCCAGATCGACGTCCGCGAGGTCGCCGTAGACCTTGTTCGTGCTGGCGAAGATCACCGGGATCGCCCGCTCGCGCGCGGCTTCCAGCAGGTTGAGCGTGCCGGTCAGGTTGACGTCAAAGTCCCCGCGCGGGTCGACGAGGCTGGTCGTCACCGCGACCTGGGCCGCGAAATGGAAGACGGCGTCGACGCCGTTTACCGCCGTGGCCAGTCCCGTCGCGTCCCTTACATCCGTGGCCACGTGCCGGATGCGCGAGCGATGCCGCAGCAGCAGCCACTTCAGGTTCCGCTCCACCCCCGGCCGCGCGAGGGTGTCGGCCACCACCACCTCGTGCCCGGCGGATGCCAGACGGTCCGCCAGATTGCTGCCGATGAACCCGGCGCCGCCGGTGATCAGGATGCGGCTCATGCGACGAGCCCCCGCATCTCCAGTTCGCGCCGCGCCTCGACCACCCGGTCCTCGGCTTCCTGCCGCGCGACCCATTCGGCCAGCTCTTCCAGCCCGGCCGCGAAGTCCTGACGCGCCTCATAGCCGAGCACCTCCCGCGCCTTGGTGAGGTCCGGGATGTTGTGGCGGATGTCGCCGGCGCGGGCCTGCTGGGTGATCTCCGGCGCCAGGTCGCTGCGGCCCATGGAAGCCGCCTGCAGCCGCGCCACCGCCTCGACCGTCCGGTCCTCGCCGGAACCGATGTTGAAGACTTCGCCATTGGCCTCGGGCTTCTCCAGCGCCAGGAGGAAGGCCCGCGCGACGTCGGACACATGGACGAAGTCTCGTCGCTGCTGGCCGTCCTCGAACACCATCGGGGCCTGCCCGTTGGCGATGCGCGAGGCGAAGATCGCCAGCACGCCGGTGTAGGGGTTCGAGAGCGCCTGCCCCGGGCCGTAGATGTTCCATAGCCTGAGCGCGCAGCTGTCCATGCCGTACTGCGCGGTCAGGGTCAGCGTCAGCCGCTCCTGCACGAATTTGTTGATTGCATAGACGCTCTTCAGCGCCGGCTGCTTGGTCTCGGGCGTCGGGACCGGGATCAGCGGCCGGCCCTGCGGGTCCAGCGGGTCCCAGCTTCCGTCGGCGTTGCGCGGCCCGCGCACCACGTCCTGCATCAGCTCGCCGTCAACCGTGCGGTACAGGCCCTCGCCATAGATGCTCATCGACGAGGCGACGACGACGCGCTGCACCGGCTTGTCGATCAGCTGCTGGAACAGCACCGCCGTGCCGTAATCGTTGACCGAGGTGTAGCGATCGATCGCATACATGCTCTGGCCGACGCCCACCTCGGCCGCCAGGTGGATGACCTTGTCCACGCCCGACAGCGCCGCCAGCACCGCCGTCTCGTCGCGGATATCGCCGACCATCAGCTCGACGTCGGGATCCAGCTCGTCGGGGCGCGTGACCGTGGGGTGGACCTGCTCGATCAGGCTGTCCAGCGCCCGCACCCGGTGGCCCTGCTCCAGCAGCGCCCGGGCCACGTGACGGCCCACGAAACCGGCGCCGCCGGTGATCAGGATGGTGTCGGCCATGCCTCGTCTCCTCAGCCGCGCCGCGAGATTTCGAGCTTCGCGCCGGCGTCGCGGATGGGGCGTTTCGGGGTCGTCGGCATCAGGCTCTCCGGTCCAGGTTCCGGCCGAGCAACATCTTCTTCTACAGGTTAGTTCCAGCGCTCTACTATGTCGGATGGACGACATTAAAGACGTTGGCGCTTGCGCCGACGCGGACTAGTGATGGCGCGGCTGGCTTGGCAATAACGCGGGTCAGGCGTTGCTGTTCCTGAAGACCCTCCAGCGGAACCATAAGCTTTGTAGATGCTTGTCGAACCGTCCGGCTTGCATGACGCGGCCCGGCTTCGGAGGTGCTCATGGCTCGCAACAAGGTGCGCATCGGTCTGGTCGGCGTCGGGAACTGCGCCTCGTCCTTCGTGCAGGGCCTCAGCCACTATGCGTCGGCCACCCCCGAGGCGCCGCCGCCCGGGCTGATGAACGTCGAACTGGGCGGCTACCACATCGGCGACATGGAGATCGCCTCCGCCTTCGACGTGCACGCGGGCAAGGTCGGACGAGACGTCGCCGACGCCATCTTCGGCCACCCTAACAACACCATCCGCTTCGCGACGCCCGAGCCCACCGGCGTGCAGGTCCTGCGCGGCCCGACACTGGACGGCATCGGCCAGTACATGACCGGCGACATCGAGGTGTCGGAAGCCCCTGCGACCGACGTGGCGAAGGCTTTGCGCGACAGTGGAACGGACGTGCTGGTCTCCTACCTGCCGGTCGGCTCCCAGAAGGCCACGGAGTATTACGCCGAACAGGCGCTGAAGGCCGGCTGCGCCTTCGTGAATTGCATCCCCGTCTTCATCGCCTCCGATCCCGACTGGGCCAAACGGTTCCGCCAGCGGGGGCTTCCCATCGTCGGCGACGACATCAAGAGCCAGGTCGGGGCGACCATCGTGCACCGGGTGCTGGCCAACCTGATGCGCGAGCGCGGCGTCCGCATCGACCGGATGTACCAGCTCAACTTCGGCGGCAATTCAGACTTCAAGAACATGCTCGAACGCGAGCGCCTGACGTCGAAGAAGATCTCCAAGACGCAGGCGGTCACCAGCCAACTCGACGGCGACCTGCCGACGGACGACATCCACGTGGGCCCCAGCGACTTCGTGCCCTGGCTGACCGACCGGAAGTGGGCCCACATCCGGGTCGAGGGCACGACCTTCGGCGACGTGCCGCTGAATATCGAGCTGAAGCTGGAGGTCTGGGACAGCCCCAACAGCGCGGGCGTGGTCATCGACGCCGTGCGCTGCGCCAAGCTGGCGCTCGACCGCGGCGTGTCAGGGCCGCTGATCGGCCCATCGAGCTGGTTCATGAAGTCGCCGCCCGAACAGTTCACCGACGAAGAGGCGCGCCTGCGCACCCTCGACTTCATCGAGGGGCGGGATCAGGTCGCCCCCCGACTGGCCTCGTGACGACCGTCGTCTATCTGGTGCGGCACGGCGTCCACGATCAGCTGCAGGGCCGCCTGTGCGGCCGCACCCCGGGTGTGAAGCTGGGCCCCGCCGGTTTGGCGCAGGCCGAGGCCGCCGGCCGACGTCTGGCCGACGCGGACCTTGAGCTGGTGATGACCAGCCCCCTCGAGCGCACGCGGCAGACCGCCGAGGCCATCGCCCGCGCCTGCCGCGCCGATCTGCGGGTCGAGGAGGACCTGCTCGAGATCGACTTCGGCGACTGGAACGGCCGGGCGTTCGAGACCCTTGAGCCGGAGCCGCTCTGGACGGCTTGGAACACAAACCGTGACACGGCCCGCCCGCCGTCGGGCGAGGCGATGATCGAGGTTCAGGCGCGTCTCGCGCGCTGGCTCCGGCGCGTCGTGCGGTCAGGCGCGCGGGCGGTGGCGGGGGTCAGCCACGCCGATGTCATCAAGGCCGCGGTGGCCCTGTCGCTGGGCCTGTCGATGCGCGCGCACGACCGGTTCGAGATCAGCCCCGGCTCGATCACCACCCTGATCGCGGGAGACGGCTTCCTGAAACTCCATGCGCTGAACGAGGTCCCCAATGGCTGAGATGAGCCCGGACGACATCCGCGCCCGCGTCGAGGCGCTGGGCGACTGGTTCCACAACATGGACCTAGGGGGCGTGAGGACCGCGCCGAACCACTTCCTGTACGATTATCCCGCGAACAAATTCAGCCGTTTCGCCCACGCGATCCCCGCCGATCTGACCGGCAAGACGGTGCTCGATATCGGCTGCAACGCCGGCTTCTATTCGCTGGAGATGAAGCGCCGCGGGGCCGAGCGGGTGCTCGGGATCGACTTCGACGACCGCTACCTCGCCCAGGCCCGTCTGGCCGCCGAGGTGGAGGAGGCCGACATCGAGTTCCGCAAGCTGTCGGTCTACGACCTGGCGGCGCTGCACGAGCGGTTCGACCTCGTGATCTTCATGGGCGTCCTCTACCACCTGCGCCACCCGCTGCTGGCGCTGGACCTGATCCACGAACACGTCGCCGACGACCTGCTGCTGTTCCAGTCGATGCAGCGCGGTTCGGACGAGGTGTTCCCCGTCGCGGCGGACTACGACTTCAGCGAAGCCGATCACTTCGACGAGGCCGGCTATCCGAAGCTGCACTTCATCGAGCACCAGTACGCGCACGACTGGACCAACTGGTGGGCGCCGAACGCGGCCTGCAGCGCGGCCATGCTGCGCGGCGCCGGTTTCGAGATCGTCGAGCATCCGGAGAGCGAGGTCTTCCTGTGCCGGCGCGGGCCGCCGCCGGCGCTCGGCGCCGCCTACCCGGCGCGCCCATCCACCAACGGCCACGACAGGAGCGGAGACAAGGCGTGATCGAAGCGGTCAAGATCTGGAACGAGCCCAACAACAAGTCGCACTGGGACCCGCTGATCGATCCCGAATGGGACCGGTTCGCGGAGATGGCCCGCCTCGCCGGTTCGGCGATCCACGCACAGAACCCCGCTCTCACCCGCGTGCTGGGCGGCATGTCGCCGATCGATCCGTTCTTCCTCCGCACGCTCGAACGCAAGGGCGTGCTGGACCACGTCGACGCGGTGGCGGTGCACGGCTTCCCGCTGGACTGGAACCTCTGGCCCATCGACGCCTGGCCGGACAAGGTCGCGGAGATTCAGGCGGTCACCGACAAGCCGGTTTGGGTCACTGAGGTCGGCGTCTCCTCGTTCGGCTCGGAGGAGGTGCAGGCCTGGGGCGTGAAGAAGACCGCGGACCTGCTCATCGGCCGCGCGCCCCGCATCCACTGGTACAGCCTGTACGATCTGCCGATGGCATGGGAGGCCACCACCCGGCACAAGGAGGCCGAGGGCTCGTCCTACTATCGGCATTTCCACATGGGCCTGCTGCGCGAGGACGGTTCGCCCAAGCCGGCGGTCGAGGCCTATGCGCCCTACGCCGCGGACATGGGTCTGTGCCAGTGGTTCCACTTCCACGACCACCGGCTCGACGACGCGGCAGCGTGGTTCAGGCGGCTGGGCGTGCGCCACGTTCGCACCGGCCTGTCATGGGCCGACCGCTACCGCGAAGGCGCGCTGGACTGGTTCGACCGGCAGATGGAGGCGCTGGCCGAGTTCGAGACCACCGTCACCTTCTGCTTCACGCCCGAACATCGCGGCATCGAACCGCATCACACCAGCGCCCCGCAGGCGCCCGAGGAGTTCGCCGAGTTCTGCGCCGAAATGGTGGCTCGCTACGCCCCACAGCGCGCCGCGCCGGCCCAGGATCACCGCCTGTCGACCGAGCTGGTGGCGTGAGTTCTGGCTGCCCGGGCGACGCGGCGTCGGGTCGACGCCGAAGGGAAATTCGAGAATGCGTCTGGAAGAAAAATGGCGCGCCCGGAACGATTCGAACGTCCGACCCTCAGATTCGTAGTCTGATGCTCTATCCAGCTGAGCTACGGGCGCGCTTGGCCTTTCGGCGAAGGCGCGGAAACTAGTCGGAAGCGCTGCGGAGCGCAAGACGTTGGCGGCGGTTTCATTCGAGGCCGCGGACGCTATTGTCAAACCGTCCCTGTACCCCGTCGCCGGAGCCGCCGCATGACGCCCAAAGCCTTGCTCCTGCTCGCCGCCCTGGCGCTGACCGGATGCGCGAGCCGGAGCCCCGAGGCGGCGGCGCCGCAGGTCGACTACGGGCGGGGCATGGTGGCGGCGGCCAATCCGATGGCGGTCGAGGCAGGCCTGCGCGTCCTGCGCGAGGGCGGCAGCGCGGTCGACGCGGCCGTCGCGGTACAAGCAGTGCTCGGTCTGGTCGAGTCGCAGAGTTCGGGCCTCGCGGGCGGTGCCTTTATGGTGGTTCACGATCCGCGAAGGCGGGAAACCATCGCCTACGAGGGTCGCGAAACGGCGCCGATTGCG
>NZ_DASWNO010000259.1:0-10211 GCF_036399195.1 Brevundimonas sp. | reverse complement strand
CGGGCGCTGGACCTGTTCGGCCTCGACTGGGCCGCGGTGCGGCGCTGGGACGGGCTGAAAGGCGCCAGCCCGGAATGACGCTGTGGGACTGGGCCGTCGCGGCCTATCGCGCCGGGGGCGTGGCCGACGCTTGCCTGGAACTGCAGGACGCCGCCGGGCAGAACGTGCCGCTGTTGCTTTGGGCCGCGTGGTGCGCCGCCGAAGGCCGTATGCCGGACCCCGAGACGCTGGAAGCCGCTTCCGATACGGCGCGGGTCTGGGAGGAGACGGCGATCTCGCCGCTGCGCGCCGTGCGCCGGGCGCTCAAGACGCGCGCTCCTGACCTCGACGATGCGGCGCGGGAAGCGGTCCGGGCCGAGGTGAAGGCGGTGGAGCTGGCGGCTGAGCGGCGGCTGCTGGGGGCGCTGGAGGCGCTCGCCCCCGCGCCCTCTGGATCAGCCCATGCGACGCTGGAAGCGATGGTCGCCGTCGCCAGGGTCTGGTCCCCCATGACCCCGCGCGCGGGACTCGTTCGACTGGCCGAGCGCCTTCCGGCGTGACGCGGCGCGCGCTATAAACCGGGTTCGCGGGGCCAGAGCATGAACGACGACGAACCCTTTCTGACCGAGGAAGACGCGGCCCTGCACGCGCGGCTGAAGATTCTTCAACTGGAGCACGCCGATTTAGACGCCTCGATCGAGGCGCTGGGTCTGATGCCCGTGCCCGACCAGCTGATGATCGCGCGACTTAAACGAAAGAAGCTGCTGCTGCGGGACGAGATCACGAAGATCGAAGACCGCATCCTGCCCGACATCATCGCCTGACCGCGAAGAGCCTTCACCGGCCCTTCTTGCGGACCCACATGGCGGCGTCGGCTTCGGCCAGCCAGACCTCGGGATCGGTGTGGCCGTTGTAGGCGCGCACGCCGAAGGACCCGCCGATGACGGCCGTGCGGCCCTCCCAGGTGAACGCCTCGCGCTCCAGCGCCTCGGCCAGCCGCTGGGCCTTGTCGCGGCCGCCGTTCAGGCCGGCGTTCAGCATCAGCAGGCCGAACTCGTCCCCGCCCAGCCGGCCGACGGCGTCTGACTCGCGCAGGTTGGACATCAGCAGCTTGGCCACGTGCACGAGGGCGGCGTCGCCCGCCGCATGGCCCAGGCTGTCGTTGACGCGCTTGAAGCCGTCCAAGTCGAGATACAGCAGCACCGCGGGCGTGCCGTGACGCTGGCAAAAGGCCATAGTGTTCTTCATCGCCGCCACGAAGCCGCGCCGGTTCAGCGCCGGGGTCAGCACGTCATGATCCGCCGCCGCCTCGGCCGCCTCGGCCCGTTGGCGCAGCGCTTCGATCTCGGCGCGCAGCCGGGTGATCTCTTCCGAAGGGTCGATGACGGCCGCTTGGCTCACAGGCGAAAAGGCTCCCCGCGCCGGCGACTCAGCGGGCCCGGCTTAATACCAGCGTAACGTGCTCGGTTGCGGGTGCAACGCGAGTCCTGTATCGCGCCGCTTTCCCCGGAAAGGGCGGACCGCCATGGCCACCGATTCCCCTCCCAGATCACCACCTCCGGTCGCGATCATCATGGGCAGCCGGTCGGACTGGCCGACCATGAAGCACGCCGCCGACGCGCTGGACCGGCTGGGAGTCGCCTGGGACGCGCGCGTGGTCAGCGCGCACCGGACCCCCCGCCGCCTGTTCGACTTCGCGCACGGCGCCAAGGGCGCCGGCTTCAAGGTGATCATCGCCGGCGCCGGCGGCGCCGCGCACCTGCCCGGCATGGCCGCCTCCATGACCGAGCTGCCGGTGCTGGGCGTGCCGGTCGAATCCAAGGCGTTGAAGGGGCTGGATAGCCTGCTGTCGATCGTCCAGATGCCCGGCGGCGTGCCGGTCGCCACCCTCGCGGTCGGCGAGGCCGGAGCGAAGAACGCCGGCATCCTCGCCGCCCAGATTCTCGCGCTGTCGGATGCTGAACTCGCCGGACGTCTGGCGGCCTTCCGGGAGGCCCAGACCGAGGCGGTCCACGAGACGGTCGAGGACTGAGTGCCGGCGCCCCTACCCCCCGGCTCGACCCTCGGCATCCTCGGCGGCGGCCAGCTGGGCCGGATGCTCAGCCAGGCGGCGTCGCGGCTCGGCTTCAACGTCGTCATCCTCGATCCCGAAGAGAACAGCCCCGCCGCTCGCGTGTCGCAGGGCCAGATCGTCGCGGCCTATGACGACGCCACCGCGCTGGGCGTGCTGGGCCGCACCTGCCAGGCGGTGACCTTCGAGTTCGAGAACGTGCCCGCCGCCTCGGTCGAGCGGCTGGCGGCAGGCGGCGCGCTGGTGGCGCCCGGGTCGAAGGCGCTGGCCGTCGCGCAGGACCGGCTGGAGGAAAAGACCTTTCTCAACGGCGTCGGCGCGACGACCGTCGACTTCGCCCCTGTCGACAGCCTCGACGACCTGCTGGCTGGGCTGGAGCGGCTCGGCGCGCCGGCGGTGCTGAAGACCCGCCGCGAGGGGTACGACGGCAAAGGCCAGATCTGGGTCCGGTCGGCCGATATGGCGGCCGACGCCTGGAGCGCGATCGGGCAACGGCCGGCGATCCTTGAGGCCAAGGCCCCCTTCCTTCGGGAGCTGTCGATCATCGCGGCGCGCGGGCGCGACGGTTCGCTGGCCGTCTATCCGCTGGGCGAGAACATTCACGCAGGCGGGGTGCTGAAGACCACGCTGGCTCCCGCCGAGGTCGACGCGAGGACGACCGCGAGGGCCTACGCTATCGCTGAGGCGATCCTGCAGGGGCTGGACTACGTCGGCGTGCTCGGGGTCGAGCTGTTCGACCTCGGAGACGGCCGGCTGCTGGTCAATGAGATCGCGCCGCGGGTTCACAACACCGGCCACTGGACCCAGGACGGCTGCGTCTGCGACCAGTTCGAGCAGCATATCCGCGCGGTGGCGGGCTGGCCGCTCGGCCCCACCGCCGCCCACGCCCGGGTCGAAATGACCAATCTGCTGGGCGATGAGGTCGAGGGGTGGCGGGAACTCGGCGGGGAGCCGGCCGCTCGCCTGCACCTGTACGGCAAGGCCGAGGCCCGGCCGGGCCGGAAGATGGGGCATGTGAACCGGGTGCGGTCCCTCTAGGACCCCGCGGCCGCGCGCGAGCCCGCGGCGCCCTTTTCACGATGCGGACACCCGGGCCAGCAGCACGGCCGGCGCTTTCCTTCGGTCAGGCTCGCGACGCCCCAGTGGACGCGCTTCTCCCTCGTCTCCGGGCGCTTCGGCGAGATGACCCAGCAGATCCACTCGTTCCGGGCCAGGGGGGTGATGTCGCGCCAGGCGTCACGAGCGGCCGGCGACGCAGTCAAGGCTGCGTTCAGGTCTGGGGGCAGGTCGTGGACCACGCCGCCGGGCAGCCGTTGGCCGGACCCGGTCACTCCGCCCTCGATCCATATCGCATTCGTCCCAAAGCCTCGCTCACGCGCCTCAACGGAGCGTCGAAATCCTTGCCCGCCTTCCACTTCTCGAAGCTCATCACGTTCTCGATTCGCCGGGCCAAGAAGGCGTCGGCGGCGTCCCGCCCGTCGAACCAGCGCATGGTCAAGGCGGGGATCAGGATGCCGGACAGGATCGCCCGCTTGGAATAGTGGTTCCAGTCCGTGGCCGTATCGCCGGCCCAGTTCCACAGATGGTCAGCGCTCTCCCACGCCAGTTTCAGGCCCAGATCGGCGTTCGTCGGCAGAGCGAGGAAGGCGGCGCAGCGGCGCGTCGCATCGAGGTCGGCGGCCCCGGCCTCCATTCGGGCGGAGACCGCGCGGGCGATTCGCTCGCGCATTTTCAGGCTGGCCGCGTCGACCCCGGCGAGGGCGGCGAGGGCCCGGTCGTCGTGCCGCCGAGACAGCAGCGCCGCCAAATCGCGCGCGCCGTTGGGAAACAGCAGCTCCTCGTCGCCGAGCGACAGGCCGTTGTCGGCGCAAGCGGCGCGGACCATGCGGCTGTTCCAACCCAGAGCGGGCGCGCGCGTCACGGCGGCGTCCAGAACCGCCTGTTCCATGCGGTCGGCCCAGTCCCCGTCCGGCGGATCGTTCGGCAGGTGTGGCGCATCGGTCATGGCGCCAGCATAAGCCCGTCGGGCGGGCGTTTCGACCCTTCACATCTTGCCGCGACGATCTGGACAGGAGAGGGGCGCTCGTGTATCAGCCCGCCTTCATCCGCGGACCCTGTCTGCCGGACCGAGATTTTATTTGTCTGCCCGTCTCCCTTTCGAGGTGCGCGGCGGGCGGCCAAAGGAGAGTTCAACCTGGTACAGATTTTCGTTCGCGATAATAACGTCGATCAAGCGCTGAAGGCCCTCAAGAAGAAGATGCAGCGCGAAGGCAGCTTCCGCGAGATGAAGCGCCACGTGCACTACGAGAAGCCCTCGGAGAAGCGCGCGCGCCAGAAGGCCGAGGCCGTGCGCCGCGCCCGCAAGCTGGCCCGCAAGCGCATGCAGCGCGAAGGTCTGCTGCCGCCGCCGAAGCCCCGGGTTCCGGGCGTGGGCGGACCGAGCCGCGGCTGATCCATCGCCGAACCAGAACGACAAAGGCCGCTCCGGATCACCGGAGCGGCCTTTTTCTTGCCCCCCAGGGTGGCGGGGGTTAGCCGCCCCCGCCCCTGATAGCGCCCGCGAACGCCTTCCAGCTCAGCTTCACGTCGGACAGGGCGCCCGCGCGGAAGGCCCGGCCGGCGATCCACACCATCAGCAGGGCGAAGGCGAACATGCCCGCCATGGCGCCCAGGACCTCGATCAATGGCGGATCGCTGGGCAGGCGCGCCATCATCAGGAACGGCGTGAAGAACGGGACCCAGGACAGGATCTGAACCATCGGCGCGTCCGGGGTGCGGATGGCCATCTGCATGGTGATCATCGGGATGATCAGCACCATCATGATGGGCCCCATCAGCGTCTGGGCGTCGCGCGGCGTCTCGCAGAAGGCGCCGATAGCCGCGAACAGCACGGCGTACATGAGATAACCGCCGACCATGAAGGCCACGAACCAGCCCAGCAGCCCGCCGCCCAGCAGGATTTCGCCCACGGAGCCGAGGTGCTGTGGCGCGAAGCCGATCATCGCGGCCGCTCCCATGAGCGCCCAGGCGGCCAGCACCGTCAGGGTCAACAGGGCCACGCCGAAGACCTTGCCGGTCAGTATCTCGGTCGCCGAGGCCGAGGACAGCAGGACCTCGAGGATCTTGTTCGACTTCTCCTCCATCACGCTGTTCAGCAGGATCGAGGCGCCGGTGATGATCAGCGACCAAAGCAGGAAGCCGCCGCCGAGACCCAGAACCATGGGCAACCGATCCTTCCACGAGACCTCGCCTCCGTCCGCCGCCTTTGGCGAGAACATCGCGACGTCGGGGCGGAAGCGCTCGGTGGTCTCGACCACCGCCGGATCGATGCCGGCCGCGCTGAACACCGTCTGCCGGTTGGCGGCGACGAGGGCGTCACGGACGAAATCCTCAACCGTGTCGTCGGTCGTGCGGGACGACCACACCCGGGCGGCCGGTTGGCCGCCCTGGCGATCGAGGAAGACGATGGCGTCTAGACGATCGGCCTTCGGCGTGTCCTCTGACAGGAGCCGGCGCGCGACGGCGTCCCGAGCGGCGCCGGGAGCGGCCGAGACGATCTCCGGCGGCGCCGACACGATGGTGATGCGCTGGCGCGAGACCGACGGCAGCATCGACTTCTGCGGCGTTCCCATGCCGCTGGCTTGAGCGGCCTTCATGGCAGCTTCCTGCCGGGCGGCGCGGCGGTCAGCGTCCCGCGTCAAGGCGTTGCGGACGGCGGCGGCCAGACCCTCGGCCTGAGGCCCCTCCTCGATCACCGCGATCTCGCGGGTCGGCTCGGACGAGGCGGCCATGAAACCGATGCCGCCGGCGACAAGCACGCCCAGAGGCAGGGCGAGCAGAGACAACCAGAAGCCGACGGTCTTGGCGTAGGCGGCGTATTCGCGCCGAGCGATCAGCATGGTGCGGTTCATCGGGCGGCCTCCGCGCCTTGGGTTTTCACGGACTGGTCGACATCCGGCCGGTCGCCGGTCAGGTGGATGAAGGCGTCGTGTAGCGTCGGCTGGCGCAGTTCGAAGCGCCGGACATCCAGACCACCGAGGAAGGCGGCCTTCAGCGCCGCCTGCCCCTCGGCGCCCGGCTGCAGCGCCGCGCGCAGAACACGGACGCCGTCGACGTCGGAAACCGTCTCGACCGCGCCCACGCCCGGAAGGGCCGCGACGGCCGCCGGGGCGATCTGGCCTTCCAGCTCGAGGAACCGCGCGGTGGAGCTCCGCGCCTCGTCGACGCTGCCTTCGAAAGCCTTCCGACCACGCGCCAGCAGCACGACCTTGTCGCACAGCCGCTCGGCGTGCTGCATCACATGGGTCGAGAACAGCACGGTCGCGCCGTCGGCGGCCAGACCGCGGATCACCTGCTCGAGCCCCTGCTGGTTGACGGGGTCAAGGCCGCTGAAGGGCTCGTCCAGGATCACGAACTCGGGGCGATGCACCACTGAGGCGATCAGCTGGACCTTCTGGGCCATCCCCTTGGACAGCTCCTTCATCTTCTTGTTCCGCGAGGCGCCGAGACCCTGGGCCTCCAGCATGTCCCGCGCGCGCTTGCGGCCTTCCGCCAGCGGAACGCCCTTGAGAGAGCCGAAGAAGGCGATGGCGTCGATCGGCGTCATCTTCTTGTACAGACCCCGTTCCTCGGGGAGGAAGCCGATGCGGTCGCGGACCTTGCGTCCGTCTTCGGCCCCGAGGACTTCGATCCGGCCCTCCGTCACCGGCTGCAGGCCCAGGATCATGCGCAGCGTCGAGGTCTTCCCCGCGCCGTTCGGGCCGAGGAAGCCGCAGATCGTCCCCTTCTCCACCTGAAAGCTCAGGTCGCGCACGGCCTGAAAGTCGCCGTACCGTTTGCTCACGCCCTCCAGCGTCAAAGCCGCTGCCATATGCCCCTCCCGAACGACCGTTCACCTGACTAAGCGATATGGGTGTCAAGGACGTTTGACAACCCGCCGCGGCCACGGTCTGTGCATGGTTGTCATGAATTCCATGTCATGTTCGCCCCGACGAGTCGTGCGCCGCCGAAAGCGTGAATGCCTTACGAAGTGACATCATCGCCGGTCGCGCCGCCCGCGGGTTCCCGGCTGTGGACGGCGGGAGCCAGCGCCGGCATTGCGATCGCCGCGCTCGTGGCGACGGCCGCCTTCAACCCCGGCACGGCGCCGTATCTGCTCATCGTCGCCGGCGCTGTTGGACTGGGGGTCTGGGCGGTGAACCGCCGGCCGTCTCCACCCGGAGCCCACCCCGCGGCGGTCGAAATCGCCGAACCTCCGTCAGATCCGCTGATGCTCGACAGCGTGTTTGAAGCGCTGGCCGAGCCGGTCCTGGTGGTGGAGGGGGGCGAGCCTGACGACATAGCAGGTCGCCGCATCGTCCTGGCGAACACCGCCGCCCGCGAGCTGCTGCGCATTCCAGGCGAGACGGCCCTGCTGGTGCAGGTGCTCCGCGATCCGGCGGTGCTGGAGGCGGTGGACGAGGCGCTGTTCGGCGGCCTGACCCGCACCACCGACTATGCCGGCGTCGGCGCCCAGGTCCGGCACTGGCGGGCGCTCACGCGGCCTCTCCCCGCCGCGGGCGATCGCCGACTCGCCCTGATGGTGCTGCGCGATGAGACGGACGTTCGGCGCACCGAGCTGATGCGGGTCGATTTCCTCGCGAACGCCAGCCACGAGTTGAGGACCCCCCTCGCCTCGCTGTCGGGCTTCATCGAGACCCTGAAGGGCCATGCGAAGGATGACGAACGCGCGCGCGACCGCTTCCTGGACATCATGGCGGTGCAGGCCGATCGCATGAGCCGGCTGGTGGCGGATCTGCTCTCGCTCAGCCGGATCGAGCTTAACGAGCACATTCCCCCGGCAGGGCGGGTGGACCTCTCCCGCGCCGCCGCCGACGTGGTCGACGCGGTCAGCCTGTTGTCCGCCGAACGCAAGGTCCACGTCCTGCTGCGGGACGGCGACTCAGGCGCCCCGGTCAACGGCGACCGGGACCAGATCCTGCAGGTGGTTCAGAACCTCGTCGACAACGCCATCAAGTACTCGCCGGAAGGCGGCGCGGTCGAGATCGTCATCCTGCCCGATATCGCACTGGACGAGGCCTCCGCCCCGTGGTCGGGCGGAAACCGGGGCGACGGCGCGACACGGCTGCCGCTGGTGACCCCGGACCGGCAGACGGGCCAGCGGTACGCGGCGGTTTCGGTGCGCGACCACGGCCCCGGCATGGCGCGCGAGCACCTGCCCCGGCTGACCGAGCGCTTCTATCGCGTCGAGGGCCAGAAGAGCGGCGAGCGACAGGGAACGGGCCTCGGCCTCGCCATCGTCAAGCACATCGTCAACCGCCACCGCGGCGGCCTGACCGTCGAGAGCGCGCCGGGCGAGGGCGCGGTGTTCACCGCCTACTTCCCGGTCGCGCCGGCGGCGCCCGCCGAAGGCTGAAGTCGACGGCTCCGGCATGGCCGGGCGCCGTAACAGAACTGTCATCGCCCCGTCGTAATCCGCTGACCATTCCGGGGCAGTTATCGCCGCGGGGCGCACCGGGAGACCGGCGGGTTCCGATTCGCCCTCCGGGACGTCCATGACCTGGCTTTTGCTGCCGATACTGATCGTAGCCGCGCTCGCGTCGTACTTCGGCGCGCGGGCGCTCGCGCGGCGGCGGGCTAAGGGGCAGGCGGCGCATTCGCGCCCCGGTCAGCACGGCGCCTACGCCCTGATCTGGACGGCCGCGCCCGCCGTGGCGATTCTGATCGCCGCCTCACTCTTCTCGGCGCCGCTCGAGCGGCAACTGACGGCCTCCGGCGCGCCAGAGGCCGTGCAGCAGTTGGAGCCGCTGCGGCGCGAGGCCTTCTTCGCCGACGCCCGCTCCGTGGGACACGGGCGTCAGGCCGCGCAGATCTGGCCTGCCCCTTACGCCGAACTGCTACCGGCGGAAGGCCGAAGGGCCGCGCGCATCGGCCTGATGCTGGAGATCGGCGGGATGGCGGCCGCCGTCGTCGCGGCCCTGCTGGGCGCCCTGTTGGTGTTCGGTCAGATCCGCCCCGGCATGCGCGCGCGCAACCGCGTCGAAGGCTGGGTGGTGGGCTGCCTGTTCGTCTGTTCGGCCGTGGCGATCCTCACGACGGTCGGCATCATCGCTTCGCTGGTCTATGATTCCGTTCGGTTTTTCTCGTCCGTGCCGGTCACCGAGTTCCTGTTCGGCACGCAGTGGAGCCCGCAGACGGCTATCCGCGCCGATCAGGTCGGATCCACCGGAGCCTTCGGCGCTCTGCCCCTGTTCGCCGGGACCTTCCTGATCATGCTGATCGCGATGACGGTCGCGGCTCCCGTGGGCCTGTTCTCGGCCATCTACCTGTCGGAGTATGCGGGGCCGCTGTTCCGCGCCACCGTCAAGCCGGTGCTCGAGATCCTCGCGGGCGTTCCCACCGTCGTCTACGGCTTCTTCGCCGCCCTGACGGTCGGGCCGGCGTTTCGAGAGTTCTTCAACACCATCGGAGGCTGGCTGATCGGCGGGCCGCTGGACGGCCTGGGGCAGTACCTGTCGCTGGTCCAGAACCAGATGGCTCTGGTCGCGGGCGCCGTCATGGGCATCATGCTGATCCCTTTCGTCAGCTCCCTGTCCGACGACATCATCAACGCCGTGCCGCAATCGCTGCGCGACGGCTCCTACGCGATGGGCGCGACGAAATCCGAGACGGTCAGTCGGGTGCTGCTTCCGGCCGCCCTGCCGGGCGTGGCCGGCGCCATGCTGCTGGCGATGTCGCGGGCGATCGGCGAGACCATGATCGTGACCATGGCCGCCGGTCTGGCGGCCCGGCTGACGCTGAACCCGCTCGACACAGTGACCACCGTAACCGTCCAGATCGTCACCCTGCTGACAGGCGATCAGGAGTTCAACAGCTCCAAGACGCTCTCCGCCTTCGGCCTCGGTCTGACCCTGTTCCTCGTGACGCTGATGCTGAACGTGGTCGCCCAGCGCATCGTCCAAACCTACCGGCAACAGTATGACTGACGCCGTCCGGCCCCCCGCCCTGCGCACCGATCGCCTGCGCGCGGGCCTGAAGCGCCGGTACGCCCGCGAGCGGCGCTTCCGCATGTACGGCCTGCTGGCGATTGGCTTCGCCGTGGGCTTCCTGCTGCTGCTGCTGGGCCGCATCGTCGAGCAGGGCCATACCGCGTTCTACACCC
>NZ_DASWNO010000258.1:0-2170 GCF_036399195.1 Brevundimonas sp. | reverse complement strand
TGCCCATTTCGGGTTTGTACGCGGGCGGGAAGCTGACCTGGAAACCGCCGTAGCCGAACAGGATCGTCGGCGCCGAGCCGTCCATGGCGAGATCGCGCGGGCGGGTCACGAAATAGGGGATTCTCGTCCCGTCCGACGAGGTGGCCTCGAACTGCTCGGTGACGTGGGTCGAGGCGTCGAACTTGGCGGGGGCGGAGCGGAGTTCGGTGATTCGCCCCGTCGACACCTCCGCGAGGCTAAGAGTCGGCGGCGTCAGGAAGCCTTGGGCCGACACGAAGACCTGGCCCCCCGCCTTGGAACTGTCGCCGAGCCCGACGGCGCTGTTGACGGGAACGGCGATTTCAGTTGCCCGCCACTCGCCCGATCCCCCGTCAAAGCGCCTCAGCGTGCCGACCACATTGTCGGAGATGACCGCCAGGATGCTGTCCGACATAACCCTGACGCTGTCGATCGACTGCCGCTGACCTGGTGCAAAAACGATGACGGGATCGGCCGCCGCCCCTTGCGACAGCCCGTCCAGACCGGCGGCGACCAGCGCCCCGGCGGCCAGGGTCGCGCCCGAGGGCGTCCAGGCCTCGTCCAGCGAGAAGATCAGATTGCCGCCCATGGTTCCGTGGACGCCCACCCGCTCGGGCAGGTTCAGCTTGACGGCGCGGCCATCGATCCAACGCCACGTCTCCGCGCGGAAGGTGTCCAGCGGGCGACGGAACAGCACCGCCTCGATGCGTCCGTCCTTGTCCCGATAGACGCTCGGACTGACGCCATAGCCGCCGTCGCCTTGATCCCCGCGATACACCTCCGTCGCCTGCGCTAGCGTCTGACCGCGGTTCAGCGCCTTCACGATGTAAGGATAACCTGACTCCGTCAGGGTGTCGGGGCCGAAGTCCGTTGCCACCAGAAGGGTGTCGCGGTCCAGCCATTCCAGCCGGTGCTTGCCTTCCGGCAGGATGAAGCCGTCCTCGACCCAAAGACCGGTTGTGGTGTCGAACTCACGCACCACCACCGCGTCCTTGCCGCCGTCGGACAGGCTGATCAGGCAGCGCGCATCGTCGGGGGCGAGGCAGTCGGCGCCCTTCCAGACCCAGTCCCTGGCCTCGGCCCGGGCGAGGGCGTCGATGTCTAGCAGGGTCTCCCAACGGGCGTCGGTGGAGCGGTAGCTGTCCAGCGTCGTCCGCCGCCACACGCCCTTCGGATTGGTCGCGTCCTGCCAGAAGTTGCCGATCCCATCGCCGAGGAAGCTGGGCGACGGGATACGGTCCGTCGCCGTCAGGATCGCCTCGGCCTGCCCCCGGAAGGTCTCGTAGCGCGGGTCGCGCTCCAGAGCCGCCAGGGCCCGCTGGTTCGACGTCGCCACGAAGGCCATGGCCTCCGTCCCGTCCACCGCCTCAAGCGCCAGGTGATCGTCGGCGGCGCGCACCCCGGCGGGCGTCAGGTCGGTCGGCATGTGGGGCGGCGGACCGTCCGCGACGACCGATGCGACGGCGGCGACCCCGGCCCCCGGCGGCGGTCCATCGCTCGCGCAGGCCGCGAGCAGCAGCGCCGGCGCCGCGGCGGACAGAATCAGTCGGTTCATCGAACGCATCTCAAGCTCCGTCATCCTCGGGCCTGTCCCGAGGACCCATGGGTCCGCCGCACGATCGGCGGATCGTTCGCCCTCCCATTCCTGCAACGGCGGTTCGCGCCGGCTCGGGGGATGGGTCCTCGGGACAGGCCCGAGGATGACGGGCTAGAGTGGCTTCACTCCGGCGCGGGAACCTGCGTGTCCATCAGCCGGCGTGTCAGATAGGTGTATTCCAGCGCCAGCCGGCGGGCCGTCTCGCGCAGGTTGGCGCCGGCCGCGTGGCCGCCGTCGGTGTTCTCGTAGAACAGCACCGGATAGCCCAGCTCCTGCAGCCGCGCCGCGGCCTTGCGGGCGTGGCCCGGGTGAACCCGGTCGTCCTTGGTCGAGGTGTGGATGAAGACCTCGGGATAGGGTTGTCCCGCCGCCAGCCGCTGGTAGGGCGAATAGGCCTCGATCCAGGCGCGCTGCTCCGGGATGTCCGGATCGCCGTACTCCGCTCGCCAGGAGGCGCCCGCCAGCAGCTTGTGGAAGCGCAGCATGTCGAACAGCGGCACCTGGATGACCGCCGCGTTGATCAGCTCCGGGCGCTGGGTGAGCATCGCACCCATG
>NZ_DASWNO010000257.1:0-4961 GCF_036399195.1 Brevundimonas sp. | reverse complement strand
GTCCGCCGACCGGACCCTCTTCCGTGGGTGACTTGAGACCTCTCAACCGCGGGTCGGACGAGGAGGACGCGCCTGATAGCCCTCTGGCCGGGCGGAGCACCGCGACCTGGTGCGGATAGGGGAAGCGCAGGCCTGCGCCTTCGAAATCTTCCTTGACCGCCTTGGTGAGGTCGAAGCGGGTGTTCTGCCAGTCCTCCGGCGTCGCCCAACATCGCAGTGTCACGTTTACGGCGCTGTCGCCCAGGCTCGTCACCCTGGCCCAGGGCGCTGGATCCGCCATCACTCGTGGATCGGCGCCTGCTGTTTCCGTCAGCAGACGAAGGGCGAGATCGAGATCGTCCTCGTAGTCGACCCCGAAGGTCAGATCGATGCGCCGACGACCGGACTGCGTCAGATTGACGATCAGTTCGCCGAAGACCTCGCCATTGGGGAAGTAGAGGGTCAGGCCGTCGAAATCGATGACCTTGGTGTGAAACAGATCGAGATCCACCACCCGTCCCTGCCGACCGTTCAGCTCGACATTGTCGCCGACGCGGTACGGCCTCAGGACGAGGATCATCACCCCGGCGGCGACGTTTCCCAGGGTGCCCTGCAGAGCCAGCCCGACAGCGAGCGACGCGGCTCCCAGAACGGCCAGCACTGATGTCGCCTGAACGCCCAGCTGCTGCAGGACCGCCACCACCCCGACCGCGATGACGAGGTAGCGCACGGCCGCCGAGACGAAGTCGCCGAGGGTCTGATCGGCGGGGTGATGTCGGGGCAGGCGATGCACGGCTCGCCGGGCCAGGACCGCTAAGCGCTTTGACGCCCAGATCGTGACCGCGAGGATGAGCAGCGCGACCGCCAGCCGCACGGAGAACGAGCCCGCGACGCCGGCCAGCTGCCGGACCATGACCTCGTCTCCGGCCAGCGCCCCGCGAGCGGCCTCCAGAATGGGAACGGAATCGGCCTGGCGGCTCACGTGCCGGTATTCCCCAGACGCGATGGAGGGACGCGAGCGGTCAACCTAAGCCACCGTGTCGGCCATGGTGGCGTTCCGCTGACCCATCGGCGCAGCCGGGCCGCGCGTCGTGTCCCGGGCCGTCTGGTGTTCGAGCTCCGCATTCAGCTCCGCGCCCAGCAGCAGCGTGTAGGCCGAGAAGTACAACCAGGTAAGCAGAGCGACGATGGCTCCGAGCGAGCCGTAGGTTGCGTTGAACTTGCCCACATTCGCCGAGTAGACGCCGAACCCGGCTGTAGCGGCCAGAATGCCAACGGTGGCGAAGACCGAGCCTGGCGCCAGCCAGGACCAGCGTGCGCGGTCGCGATCGGGGCCATACCGGAAGAGAGCCGCCACGAAGGCGCAGGCCAGTGTGCAGGTGAAGAGCCAGGAGGCCAGGCTCACAAGGGAGGCGGCAGGTCCAAACCCATCGGCCAAGCGCTCGAGATAGCCTGTCATCGATCCAGCGACGAGACCGCAGATCGCCAGCGCCAGCGCTCCCAAGGTGATCGCCGCCCGCGCAAGGTTCAGCCGGATAAGATTGCGGGTCTCGGCCTCCTCGTAGACGACGTTCAGCGCCGTGATGATCGCGCCGGCTCCCTTCATGCCGCCGAAGAGCGCGAGCCCGAGGGCGAGAACCAACCCCAACCCGCTCTTGCCGGCGGCGCCCGCGACCGCATTGCCGAGTTGTTCCTCGATAAGCGCGGCGGCGTCAGCGGGCACGATCGAAGCGAGCGCCTGAACGTGGACCTTCACCTCCGCGGGCGTGACGACGAGCCCGTAGACGAGGACCATGGAAGCAAGGAGCGGCGCCATGGCGAGGAAGCCATAGAACGCGACCCCAGCCGCGACGAGGCCGAGATTGTCCTCCTTGGACTCAGCGTAGGTGCGCTTGAGCACCTGCCGCCATCCCGAAATGGGCATCGCCGTGGGGGTGTCCGCGTCCCGGCCCGATTGGCGACGTCCAGGATTGCGATGGGGCACGGGCGACTCGACGACACGGGAAGCGCTCGGGGCGCTGCGCTCCGCCTAACCCACTGCCTTGCGCGCGGGTTCCCCGGTTGGCGCCTGGCTCAGCCGGAGCAGCGGCCCTGCGCCTGATGGCGGGATGTTGCGCTGGCGGTTGGCCCCGGCATGGCCACTGCAGATCCGCACCCTGTCGTTCGGCCTGGTTGGTGAACAGTAGACAGTCCTAGCGGGCTCAAAGGTGCAGTCAGTAAGCCCCTCTGTACCCGAGCCGAAACATTAGCCACGGTGAAGCTGCTGGTGATGGCGCCCCAGGTTAGCGGCGCGGCTTCCAAGTTCGCAGGGCGCGCGCGAAATTTGGGAAGCTGGTTTCGACCTGGACGGTCTCAGGCGTCTCCGGAGGATTTGGATAGCGGCATCAGGGGGTGACCAAGGCTCCAATGAGCCCAATCCCGACAATCATCATACCGCCGAGTGCCGCCGCGAGCTGGACTGCCAGCATCAGGGCGATAGCCCGGAGAACTCCGACGAAACGCGAGACGAACCACCGCCCCTGACCCATGCGTACGAAGGTAATTACGCCAAGAAGGATGATCGCAGCGGAAATCAGAGCCGCCACAGGCTCCCTGCCAAAGCCCCACCATGCGAGAGGAAGCATCGGCACCGTCCAGGCGCACAACCAGCCGAAGGTGGCCCGGAACCCGCGGCGCCATCCAAGGTCTTCCTTGTCCCAGAGACGAAGCAGAGGCGCCGCCGCGAGCGCGTAGAAGAGGGACAGCAGTGGGACCATCACCAAGGTCATCCAGCCATCGGCGTCGGCGATGAAGGCGTCTAGCGACTTGCCTGACCGCTGGAGCAGCGACGCCATCATCTCTGGCGGGAAGTCGTTCAGCAGGAAGCCAGCTCCGCCCTGCAAGAACAGGATCAGCATGAGAATGGCGTTCAGCCCCAGATAAAGACGCAGCGGGCGAGCATAGACACCGCCCCCCTCCGGCCCGGCCGCCATCCATGCCTGCAGCACGTCAGCGGGTCGCAGCAGGAGGTCCTTCGCAGTGGCGACCTCACGCCCCCCAAACCCAAGGACGTCGTCGGCGAGTTCTTCGCTGGGTTTACGTGCGTTGACCATGGACCACCCCGCATCAGGCCGATGATATCCACACCAGCGGCCCGACCCATGCCCCAACCGAGGCTCCAGGGCGGCACGATCAATCATTGGTCGGCGATCGGCAAGCACGACAGTGCTGCTGGCTCGTAGCGATCGCAGCACGGGTCAACCGTGCTGGACGGAGCGACGGGGTACCGCCGGGAACCGCACGGAGGGAGACGCCAGCCTTCGGTGCGGTGATCCACTTCGTGTCGAAGCGCCCGGCCTGGCCGCTATCGCGCTCACCGACAAGACATGGCGATGCCGAGATTTGGGAGCTGTTCACCCTTCGCAGGCAACCTCCGCTCGGGACGGAGCAAGCCTGATGAAGCAGTCGATGATAGCGCTCGCAGCGGCGATCACACTGGCCGGGTGTGGCGGAGCGCCCCCTCCGGATTATGGACCCCCCACTGATGCTCAGGCGTTTGCCGCAGAGGCCGCAAGCGTCGCACTGGACGTTGCTGAGCCGCTCCCTGTTCGGAAAAATGAGCCGATTACGAGTGGCGCTATCGACGTGCCCGGAGCCATGGCGCGGAACACGGGTAATGTGCTGCAAGATGCGAGCGACGCGGCAACGAGGCAGTCTTTGAAGGAAGGCCTCCGCTCACTTCGCAAGGTGGTCGTCAGAACCTGTGAGTGGGGCAGCGTCAAAGCCAAGGACGTGGAGAGTTTCTCCCGCGCGCGGCTCAGCGAGGTGGAGCATGCGTACCTCTGTGAAGTCGATCGCTACAGTGATCCGCCTCGCCGGGGCCCGGTGAAATCAACCGCCACAGGCTACTACTACATGGACGGCGGCGGCTTTCTTCACGGTGATGTGGACAGCACGACCTGGGAGGATGTGGACGCCATCCCGTGATCCAAAGAGCCCGACCGGAGCGGGCCGGCGCAGAGGGCTTCCCTCCGGCCCGTCTTCGCGCAAATCTCCCAAGTCCACCGTGGGAATCTCACAATGCGCCTGTCGATCCTTGCCTTCTTCACTGGCCTTGTCCTTGCGACCGCAGCCCCGGCCGTGGCCCAAACACCGCCGTCGCCCGCTCCGGGGCCCACCCCGAACGCAGCCTACGCCGCCGACGTCGCCACCATGGATGCCATCATCGCGGCTCTCTACGACGTCATCTCCGGCGACGCAGGTCAGGATCGTGATTGGGACCGGATGCGCCACCTGTTCCACCCGTCCGCCCAGCTGATGCCGACCTCGACCAACCCCCAAGGCCTGGGCGTCCTCACCGCTATCACACCTCAGGGCTACATCGACCGCGCCGGTCCCACCCTCATCCGAGACGGCTTTCACGAGCGCGAGATCGCCCGCCGCGTGGAGCGCTTCGGGCGCATCGCCCATGTCTTTTCAACCTATGACGCCCGTCGCGCCCTGACCGACGCGGAGCCGTTCGTGCGAGGCATAAACTCCATCCAGCTCTTCGACGACGGCGCCCGCTGGTGGATCGTCAGCGTTTACTGGCAGCCGGAAACTCCGACAGTCACCCTGCCGTCGGCATACCTGCCGATCCCCTGAACCGCGCGCGCTCCCAATAGCCTCTGAACGTCACCAGCTAGACCCTTCCCAGGCTGGCCCTGACTGACGGGGCCGGCAGACACGCGGTCGACGAGACTGCCACAGCTAGCGCCGGTAACGACTTTCTTCTGTAAGAAGCCTGCTCGCCACTCATTGAAGACCACAGGCCCAGTAGTCCTCACGGACGCCGGCTGATTAGGCGGGCAGGGGCTTTTCGTGCTGCCCCGGTCCTTTCGAAACCCGGTTGAGATACCTCTTTGTCACCGGGCGGGAGTTGTGGCGCGACCAACGCTGCGGCATGGTCGTCGGGCTCACGAGGGGTTGGCGGGGATGCGAGCGATGCGGATCGGTAATTTAGT
>NZ_DASWNO010000256.1:0-4672 GCF_036399195.1 Brevundimonas sp. | reverse complement strand
CGCCATCGCCCACATCCGCGGCGGCTCGGACAAGGGCTGGAACTGGTTCCTGAACGCCCGCCGCTTCACCAAGAAGAACACCTTCACCGACTTCATCGCCGCGGCGGAACACCTGATCTCGAGCGGACACGGCAAGGCCGGCAACATCGTGGCCCAGGGCGGCTCAGCGGGCGGCCTGCTGATGGGGGCCGTGACCAACATGCGGCCGGAGCTGTGGGCCGGGATCATCGGCCAGGTGCCGTTCGTCGACGTCATCAACACCATGAGCGACACCTCCCTGCCCCTCACCCCGCCGGAATGGCCCGAGTGGGGCAACCCGATCGAGGACGCCGCGGCCTACGACTATATGATGAGCTACAGCCCCTACGATCAGGTGGCGGCCCGGGCCTATCCGGCGATCCTGGCGACCGGCGGCCTGTCGGATCCGCGGGTGACCTACTGGGAGCCGCAGAAGTGGGTGGCCAAGCTGCGGCCCTTGACGACGTCGGGCAAGCCGGTGCTGCTGAAGATCAATATGGAAGCGGGCCACGGCGGCTCGTCCGGACGGTTCGACTATCTGAAGGAGGTCGCCCACGACTATGCCTTCGCCGTCTGGGCCATCGACAAGGGCTGGGAGCGGGTCTGAGCCCTTGCGCCAGTCGTCGGACTGGCGTGAGCGGGCGAGCAGGCCTAGATGATCCGCATGCGCGCGCTGTTGTCATTCCTGATGCTGCTGGGAGCCGTCTCGGCCCTGCTGCTCGGTGCGACGGCGGGCACGGCCGCGGCCGATACCGCGCCGTGTCATGATGCGGCGACCGCCAGCCACCAGGGCGCTCCAGAAGCCGAAACGCCCGACGACGCCGCAATGGCGATGGGTTGCTGCATAGCCTGTGTCGGCGCGCCGCTGTTGTCGCCGCCGTCCCGCCCGCGCATCGCGGGACTTAGGGCCCCGGCCTCGCACTTCGCTCCGAACGTCCCTCCAGGTCTCTCTCCCGCACCTGAGCCGGGCCCGCCCCGCTGACGGCTGGTTCTCCAGTCCGTCGCGCCCAGCGCCCCAATTCTTCAGTTCAGGAGCCTCACATGGCTACCCATATTCTCGCGCCCCTGGCCGGCGCGTCCCTGCTCGCGCTGGCCTTGCCGGCGCAGGCGCAGCATCAGCACCATACGCAACCGCCCTCCCCCGCGCCGACAAGCCGCCCAGCGCCGACAAGCCGCCCAGCCCCGCCCGCCGCCGATCCCCACGCCCATCATCGTCCACCCGCCGCCCAACAGCCCGTGACCGGGTCCGGCCACGGGCCGCACGACATGCCGGGGATGGATCACGGAGCCGGGCACGCGATGAGCAGTCCGCTGGGACCGTGGCCGATGAGCCGCGACGCGTCCGGCACCAGCTGGCAGCCCGACCACGCCCGCCACGGCGGCGTTCACGCCGTGCGCGGGGACTGGACCCTGATGGGCCATGCCCTGCTGAACCTGGTCTACGACTGGCAGGACGGGCCGCGCGGCGATGAGAAGACCTTTGTCAGCGGCATGATCATGGGCGCGGCGCGGCGCGACTTCGCGGACGGGTCGACGCTCAACCTCCGGGCCATGCTCAGCCCCGAGCCCCTGATGGGCAAGGACGGCTTCCCTCTGCTGCTCGCCGCAGGCGAGACGGCGGACGGGATCAATCCGCTGATCGACCGCCAGCATCCGCACGAGTTGGTGATGGAGCTGTCGGCGTCCTACGCCCGGCGGCTGTCCGACCGCGACAGCGTCTTCGCCTACTTCGGCCTGCCCGGAGAGCCGGCGTTCGGCCCGCCCGCCTTCATGCACCGCATGAGCGCGATGGATAGCCCGGAGGCGCCGATCACCCACCATTGGCTCGACTCGACGCACATCGTCTTCGGCGTGGCGACGCTGGGCTGGGTTCGCGACGGGCTGAAGCTGGAGGGCTCGACCTTCCGCGGCCGGGAGCCCGATCAGGACCGGTACGACATCGAGCGGCCGGAGTTCGACAGCTGGTCCGTGCGCGGGTCCTGGAATCCTTCGCCCGAATGGGCGCTGCAGGTCTCCTACGCGGCCGTCACCGCGCCGGAACAGCTCGAGCCGGACGAGGACGAGACCCGGTGGTCCGCCAGCGCCCTCCACAGCCGCCGGGTCGGCTCCGACGGCCTGTGGTCCTCCACCCTCGCCTGGGGTCGCAAGACCAACGATCATGACGAATCGAAGGACGCCTGGCTGGTCGAGACGGCTTTCAGCCCCGACGACCGCTGGACGGTGTTCGCCCGGGCCGAACGGATCGAGACGGACGAGTTGCTGTCCGGCCCGGGCGGCGGGCACGGGCCGTTGTTCACCGTCTCCAAGGCATCCGTGGGCGCAGTCCGCGACTGGCGGCTCGCACAGAGCGTGCGTTTCGGCCTCGGCGCACTCTACAGCGTCAACGACGTTCCGGCTGGCCTCGAGGCCTCATATGGCGGTGATCCGGACGGCGCCATGCTGTTCGCTCGGCTGAAGATCGACTGACGCGGACGCGCCGCGCTGGTCCGGCGATCAGTGCGGCGCCACGTCCTCCGGCGTCGGCGACAGCCACGGCGCCATGCTGAACCGGCGCGGGGCGTCCCCCAAGGTCCGGCTGCGGATGAACTGGCGCGCGAAGGCGACGACGCCCCGGATCGTGCTCTCGTCGAACGGCTTGGACACGGCGCCGATCGCGCCGGAAAAGCCGTCGGGAATCTGCTCGATGTTGGCGGTGAGGAACACGACCGTCGTGCCGTACGCCTCGACCAGCCGCTGGGCGATCTCGGGGCCCGTGGGGCCGTCCAGCAGGTTCAGGTCGACCAAGGCGAGGTCCGGCCGCTCCCGCGCGGCGATAGCGAGCGCCCCTTCGCGGTCCATGGCGAGACCCACGACCTCACAGCCGAGCTCGCCCAGCACGAGCTCGAGCTCCATGGCCAGCAGCGCCTGGTCCTCGACAATAAGGACCCTGAGGTCCGCTAAGTTGGACAAGAACAACCCCCGACGCGTCCGACTGGCAAGAGTGTCAGCTAGCGGACACTCGAACGCACCCCGTCTGTATTGGTTCTGGGACTGGCAGGGAAATCCCCATTTTCGTTCCGAGGGGCGCGTCTGCGGTGCGGCGAGCTTCGAGCGGAGGCGACGGACGGGGCGTTACGTCGTCCTAAGAGTTCGGAGGGCGGATGGCTGGGGAACTAGGACTCGAACCTAGAATGACGGTACCAAAAACCGGAGTGTTACCATTACACCATTCCCCAGCAGGTCCGGCGCTCCGGGGCCGAAGCGCCGGAAGGCGGTCGAGATACGCGAACGCCGCGGGCGATGCAACACCCCGCATTTTGACTATTTTCGGCCCGCCCGTTTCCTCGCTTGCGGGCCCCAAACCCCCTCGCTATAAGCCGCGCCTCAAGTCGGAGTGTGGCTCAGTCTGGTAGAGCACTGCGTTCGGGACGCAGGGGTCGCAGGTTCGAATCCTGCCACTCCGACCATCTATCTCGGCGCCGCCAGAGCGCCATTCCCTCCTTCTCATTTCCGCCAGCTAGTCTTTCGCCCTGGCCGCGACGGCGTTCAGATGCGCGCCCACCTGTTCGATGCGGCGCTCACCGAGGGCCCGGCGGCGGGCCAGCAGATCGGGCGATCCGGCGTCGTAATCGGACATCAGCGCTCGGACGAAGTCGCCGGAGCGAACCTCTGCCAGCACCGCATCCATGGCGGCGCGGCTCTCCGCACCGATGACGCGTGGCCCCGTGAGGTAGGCGCCGTATTCGGCCGTGTTGGAGATGCGGCCGAAGGCCCCGGCGATGCCGCGCTCGAACATCAGGTCGGTCACCAGCTTGACCTCGTAGAAGCATTCGAACCAGGCCACCTCAGGCGGATAGCCGGCGTCGACCAGCTTCAAGAAGGCGGCGTCGATCAGTTCGCCGACGCCTCCGCACAGGACGACCTGCTCGCCGAACAGGTCGCTCTCGCACTCCGCGGCGAAGGTGGTCTCGAGGATGCCCCGGCGGCCGCAGCCGAGCGCCGCCGCATAGGACAGGCCGAGGGCGTGGGCGCCGCCGGTGGCGTCCTGATGCACGCCGAACAGGGCGAACACCCCCTGCCCTTCCACATAGAGGTCGCGGATGCGCGGGCCGATGCCCTTGGGCGAGGCGAGGATGACGTCGATATTCGGCCCCGGCTCGACCAGACCGAAGCGCACCGACAGGCCGTGAGCGAAGATCAGGGCCGCGCCCGCGCGGATGTTCGGCTGCAATTCGTCGCGCCACAGGTCGCGGTGGGCCTCGTCAGACACCATGACGGCGATCACGTCGGCGGAGGCGGCGGCTTCGCCCGCCGTCAAGCAGGAAAACCCGTCGGCTTCGGCCTTCGCGCGCGTCGCGGAGCCCGGCTTGAGGCCGACCACGATGTCCAGGACGCCGCTGTCGCGCAGATTCAGCGCATGGGTGCGGCCCTGGCTGCCGTAGCCGATGACGGCCACCCGCTTGCCGCGGATGATCGACAGGTCGCAGTCGCGGTCATGGAAGACGGGCAAGGGAGCGGCTAGGCTTTGGGTCATGACCGCACAGATAGCCCCATCCGACGTCGTCGGCTTCTGGAAAGAGGCTGGTCCCGCGAAGTGGTTCGCCAAGGACGACGCCTTCGACGCCCTGTTCCGCGAGCGGTTCGAGGCGGCGCACTTCGCGGCCGCCCGGCGCGA
>NZ_DASWNO010000255.1:0-7460 GCF_036399195.1 Brevundimonas sp. | reverse complement strand
CCCTCCAGATGGTTGACCGCGATCAGGGGCAGGTCGCGCGCCAGCGCCACCGCCTTGCCGTAGCCGAGGCCGACCATGACTCCGCCGACCAGTCCGGGGCCGGCGGTGGCGGCGACGCCGTCGAGTGAGTCCCAGCCCAGTCCGCTCTCGGCCATGGCGCGGCGGACCACGCCGTCGATCATCTCCACATGGCTGCGCGCCGCGATCTCCGGCACCACCCCGCCGTAGGCTGCATGATCATCGGTCTGGCTGTGAACCACGGCCGAGAGAACCCTGGCCTCTCCGTCGGGCCAGAGGCGCACGACCGACGCTGCCGTCTCATCGCAGCTGGTCTCGATACCGAGCACGGTCAGGTCGCCGGACCGCCCGGTTGCCCCTGTCCCATCGCTGCTATAGTCGGCGGGCCTGCTCATCGGGTCGAGGTAGCGACCCCGTTCTTCCGGCGCAACGACTCTCATGGCCCACCTCGTCCGCATCGGCACGCGCCGTTCCCGACTGGCGATGACCCAGTCGGGCATGATGCAGCGCGCCATCGGTCGGGCTCTGGGCGTCGCGGACGCCGATCTGGCCGAGGCGGTGCCGCTGGTCGAGATCGTCACCACGGGCGACCGCATCCAGGACCGGCGGCTGATGGAGATCGGCGGCAAGGCGCTGTTCACCAAGGAGATCGAGGAGGCTCTGATCGCCGGGCGCGTCGACGTCGCCGTCCATTCGATGAAGGACGTGCCCGCCGAGCCGCCACCCGGCCTGTGCATCGCCGCCGTCCCGGAGCGCGAAGACCCGCGCGACGCCTTCGTCAGTGAGGCCTTCGCCTCTTTTTCGGACCTGCCGGTCGGCGCGCGCCTCGGCACCGCCTCGCTGAGGCGGCAGGCGCAGGCCCTCGCGCTGAGGCCGGATCTGAAGATCGAGATGCTGCGGGGCAATGTCGACACACGGCTGCGGAAACTGGCCGAGGGCGAGTTCGACGCCATCCTGTTGGCGGCAGCCGGGCTGAATCGGCTCGGATTCGAAGCTGTCATCCGCGAACGGCTGTCGCTCGACGACTTCCTGCCGGCGCCGGGTCAGGGCGCCCTGGCGCTCCAGACGCGCGACGAGGACGCCGGCGCCGACTGGGTGGCGGCCCTGAACCATCCGCTGACCGCCATGGCCGTGTCCGCCGAGCGTGGCGCGATGACCGCGCTCGAGGGCTCGTGCCGCACCGCAATCGGGGCCCATGCGCTGGTCGCCGACGGTCGGCTGCGCCTGACCACGGAGATGCTCGCGTCGGACGGGTCGGCGCGATGGCGTCGCGCGGGGGAGATCGCTGTCGGCGGGGACGCGGACGCCGCGGCTCGCGCATTGGGCTGTCGTCTCGGCGCGGAGGTGCATGAGGCGGCGGGAGACCAGAGGGTCCTGCCCTGAAGCGGCTCCCCCGGGTCTGGGTCACGCGCGCCGAGCCCGGCGCGGGGGAAACGGCGGCCCGGCTCCGCTTGCTGGGGTACGAGCCGTTGGTCACGCCCCTGCTGGCGATCCGGCCCATCGCGCAAGCCGCGCCGGAGCTCGACGGCGTCGGCGCTCTCATATTCACAAGCCGCAACGGCGTCGACGCATTCGCCCGGCTTTGCACCGGGGGGCGGCGCCTGCCGGTCTTCACCGTGGGCGCGGCTACGGCGGAGGCGGCGACGGTCGCGGGGTTCGTCGACGTGCGTTCCGCCGACGGCGATGTTGCCGATCTGGCCCGACTGCTCGAGCGGGCGGCGCCCGCCGGCGGCCGGCTGCTGGCGCCGGGCGCGGCCCAGCCCGCCGGCGATTTCGCGGCCCTCCTGCCCGGCTCGATGCGCGTCGAGCGCCTGCCCGTCTATGAAGCGGTGGAAACCGGAGCGTCATCGCCCTCGGCGTTCGCGGGGGTGCTGGTTCACTCTCCGCGCGCGGGCCGTGCGCTGGCGCGGCGCGGGCCCTTCTCCGGCGGAACGGCGGTCGCGATATCCGCCGCCGCCGCGGAAGCGCTCGGCGCCTCCGGCTTCGAAATCCGCCTCGCCGCCCGGCCCGACGAGCCGTCGCTGCTCGCGGCGCTTGGCAAGGCGGTTCCCCCCGTATAAAGAGCCCCTCTCGCGCGGGCCGCCGCCCGCCGCGCCAAGGCCGCTTTAGCTCAGCTGGTAGAGCATCGCATTCGTAATGCGGGGGTCAGGTGTTCGAGTCACCTAAGCGGCACCACTCCTCCCATCGAAAAGTCCCTGATCTGGACGGTGTCTGCGGAACGGCCTAGCTGTACCGTAGTATCGGAGTGGTCGATGGGTCTGGGCCTCAGCGCGCGTCAGGAAGAGTGTCTGAGGCTGACCGCCTTCCTCACCGACAAGGAGATCGCCGTCCGGCTTTCGCTGTCGGAGGCGACCGTCAAGAAGCATGTCCACGAGGCGTGTCGCCGTCTCGGCGTCAATCGCCGCAAGGCCGCGCTGGCTCTCCTGGAACGAAACGTACCAGAGCCTACGAAAGACCCCATGGCGGCCCCCCCGCCCCCCGGCTTCAGTGCCGGGAAAGGCAGGGAGTCAGACAATGTCATTGCAGCCATCGGCAGGGGCCCGGCAGACGCGGGCCAAGGCGCTTCCCCATTGGACGTGGGACGACCTGGAGGCGGCGCTGGAGGGGTTCAGCCCGCTCGGCGCGGAGGACCCGGTGCGGGCGCACCTGATGCGCGGGCTGGCGGACGACGCGGAAGAAGCCTCCCCGAGAGAACTGCTGCAGCAGGTTCTGAGCGCGGGATGGGTGATGGCGCAGGTGGGGGCGCAGAGTCACGGCCCGGGTCCAGGAAGGAGGGGCGCAGGCTCGGCTACCGGCCGCCGCCAAGGGGCTGGGCTGTCCGCCTCCTGATCGTCCTGGCCATGCTGGTGTTCGCCGCCGTGATGATGCGGGCGATCGCGGACACCGTCGTCGCCTACCAGAACCAGGTGCACGTCATCGACCGGAACGTAATGAGGGACGCCGGCCGCTACCCCACGAAGGACGAGGCGCCCTCGCGCCCCTGATCCGCGGAGACGGCCGATGGCGCCCTTCCAGTTCTTCTTCCTGCTGCTTAGCCTGGCGGTGTTTCCGCTGTGCTGGCTGCGCGGGGGGCATACCGAACGTGCGGGCGTCGCGATCCTGTTGAGCAGCTATCTGCTGACGTACGTCGTGCATGGGATCACGCTGCGCGGCTTCCTGATCGGGGACGCGACGATCGATCTGGGGGTCCTCGCCGGCTTCGCCTGGCTGGCGGTCAGGCGCGATCGGTGGTGGACCCTGCTGGCGACGGCCTTCGCCGGCCTGACGATGATCGCCCACATCCTGATGTTCGCCACGCCGGATCTTCAGGAGGCGCATATCCGCGCCGACGTCGCCTCGCGATGGGGACTGGGCGTGATGCTGGTCCTGTGCCTGGCCGCCGGCGTGGGCGAGCGCTGGATGGCGGGAGAGCGTCCGGTCAGCGACGGCGCGCGCTGGCGACGGGCCCCGAAAACGGTCACTTGAACATATAAACATATCTTTATATGTCTGGCGGCCGCTGAACCTCCCGGAGCCGTCCCCTTGTCCCGTTCTTCGTTCCTGTTCACCTCTGAAAGCGTCTCCGAGGGCCATCCCGACAAGGTCGCGGACCGCATCTCCGACACTGTCGTCGACCTGTTTCTCGGCAAGGACCCCTATGCGCGGGTGGCCTGCGAGACGCTGACGACGACGAACCTTGTGGTGCTGGCCGGCGAAATCCGCGGCCAGGGCATCATGGACACGGACGGCGCCTGGGCCCCGGGCGTCCAGGACGAGATCGAGGCCGCCGTCCGCGCCGCGGTGCGCGACATCGGCTACGAGCAGTCCGGCTTCCACTGGGAGAAGTTCGAGTTCATCAACCGCCTGCACGGCCAGTCGGCCGACATCGCGGTCGGCGTCGACGCGGCCGGCAACAAGGACGAGGGCGCCGGCGACCAGGGCATCATGTTCGGCTATGCGTCCAACGAGACGCCGGAGCTGATGCCCGCCACGCTGCAGTACAGCCACAACATCCTGAAGCGGCTGGCCGAGGTGCGTCACGGCGGCGAGAAGCGGCTTGAGCCCGACGCCAAGAGCCAAGTCACGATTCAGTACGAAGACGGCAAGCCCGTCCGCGCCACCTCGATCGTGCTGTCGACCCAGCACGCCCCCGGCCTCTCGTCCGCCGACGTCGCCGAGATCGTCAAGCCGTACATCCTCGAGGTGCTGCCGGAGGGCTTCACCGACGAGAACACCGTCTGGCACATCAACCCGACCGGCATCTTCGAGATCGGCGGGCCGGACGGCGACGCCGGCCTGACGGGCCGCAAGATCATCGTCGACACCTACGGCGGCGCGGCCCCGCACGGCGGCGGCGCCTTCTCGGGCAAGGACCCGACCAAGGTCGACCGTTCGGCCGCCTACGCCTGCCGCTACCTGGCCAAGAACGTGGTCGCCGCCGGCCTGGCCGACCGCTGCACCATCCAGATCAGCTACGCCATCGGCGTGGCCAAGCCCCAGTCCATCCACGTCGACCTGCATCGCACCGGCAAGATCGACGAGGCCATCCTGGAAGCCAAGCTGCTGGACCTCATCGGCGGCGCCACGCCGCGAGCGATCCGCGAACACCTCGGCCTGAACAAGCCGATCTACGCCCGCACCGCCGCCTACGGCCATTTCGGCCGCGCGCCGGAAGCCGACGGCGGGTTCAGCTGGGAGAAGACCGATCTGGTCGAGCAGCTGAAGGCGCTGGCCTGAGAGTGATTAGTGGCTAGTGGCTAGTGGTTGGTGGCGCGCCGGGAGCCCTTCACTAATCACTAGCCACTAACCACTCGTCTGTTTCTGCTCGCGCGCTATACAGCCGCCATGCCCCCTTCAGACGATCCCGCCCACCGTCCGCTGCGCTCGTTCGGCCGCATCAAGTCGCGGGCGATCAAGCCGCGGCAGGCCGCGTTGTTCGACACCCTCTTGCCGGCGATCGTTCTGCCGGACCCGAAAGCGGGGCCGCTCGACCTGGCGGCGCTCATGCCAGGGGCGCGCGGCGTGTGGCTGGAGATCGGCTTCGGCGGCGGCGAGCATCTGGCCGAACAGGCGGCGCGCCATCCCGACATTCTGATGATCGGCTGCGAGCCGTTCCTGAACGGCGTCGGCTCGGCCCTGCGGCACATCGACGAGCGCGGGCTGAAGAACGTTCGCCTGCACGCTGACGACGCCCGCGAGGTGATGACGGCCTTGCCGGACGCCTCGCTGGACCGGGCGATGATCCTGTTCCCCGATCCCTGGCACAAGGCGCGACACAACAAGCGGCGGCTGGTTCAGGTCGAGACGGCGGCGGAGATCGCGCGCCTGCTGAAGCCGGGCGGGCGGCTGCGCTTCGTGACCGACTGGAAGGACTACGCCGAATGGGCGCTGGAGCGGTTCGAGCGGACGCCGGGGCTGGAGTGGCGGGCGGAGCGGGCCGACGACTGGCGCGTCGCCCCGGATGATCACGTGGTCACCCGCTATGAAGAGAAGAAGCTGGGCGACACGCCGCCGATCTTTCTGGATTTCGTGCGCACAGCCTGAGCAGTATGGCGGTCCGCACAGGGACCGCCGCAATGACCTTCGCCGTCGAACACCTCGCCCCTTCAATGTTCCTGCGGGGGCTGGGGGCCCTGTCGGGCCTCGTCGACAAGGCGGAGGCGTCCGGCCTCAACGAGGCGGCGGTCATGGAGGCGCGGCTGGCGCCGGACATGAAACCCTTCCCCGATCAGGTCCGGATGGCCTGCTTCTCCGCCCGCAGCTGCATCGCGCGCCTCACGAACCAGCCGTGGCCGAAGACCGACGACTCCGAGTCGACCCTGGCCGAGCTGAAGGAGACGATCGCCCTGTCGGTCGCCTTCATCAAGGCCGCGGAGGCGTCCGCCTTCGAAGGCGCGGAGCAGCGCCGGATCGAGCTGCGCTTCCCCGGCGTGGCGCTGGACTTCGAGGGCGCTGGCTATCTGACCAGCTTCGCCCTGCCGAACTTCTATGTCCACGTCAGCATGGCCTATGCGGTGCTGCGCCACGCCGGCGTCCAGCTGGGCAAGCCTGACTTCCTTGGAAAGCTGGAGTTGGCTTCGCCCGCTTAGGGACGCCGAGGCGGCTTTCGCTCTAAGGGGCTGACAAAGGCTTTCCCGGGAGCTATACGCCCTCCCACATCGTTAGACCGGCGTCCTAACGGCGCCGTTTGAAGCGGCGGCCGTCCGGCCCGCCGCTTTTTGTTTGGACCAAAGCCTTTGAAGGCCAAGACCGCCGAAGACCGCCAGCTGCTGGAGCTGATCGAACCCGTGGCCGAGAGCCTGGGCCTCGACATCGTACGCGTGCGGCTGATGGGCGGCACCCTGCGCCGCCGCCTGCAGATCATGGCCGAGCGGCCCAGCGACCACGATATCGCGGTCGAGGAATGCGCCCGCCTGAGCCGCGCGGTGTCGGAGATCTTCGACGCCGCCGATCCGATCGCGGGCGAATACCTGCTGGAGGTCTCGTCGCCGGGCGTGGACCGTCCCCTGACCCGTAAGTCGGACTTCGATCTGTTCGAGGGCTACGAAGCGCGGCTGGAGACGGACCGCATGATCGAGGGCCGGAAACGCTTCAAGGGCGTGATCGCCGGCACGGACGGCGACAATGTCGCCATGGACCTGGACGGGGAGGAGGACACCGCCCTCATCCCCTTCGACTGGCTGGTCGACGCCAAACTGGTGCTGACCGACGAACTGATGAAGGCGGGCGCCGAGAAGCGCGCCGCTCGCAACGACAACAACGAACCCGAGACCGAGGACTAAGAGCATGGCTGTAGCCGGCGTTTCCGCGAACCGACTCGAACTGCTTCAGATCGCCGACGCCGTCGCGCGCGAGAAGAACATCGACAAGGAGATCGTCGTCGAGGCGATCGAGGAGGCGATCCAGAAGGGCGCCAAGTCGCGCTACGGCGCCCACCACGACATCCGCGCCAAGATCGACATCAAGTCGGGCGAGCTGGCCCTGACCCGTCACGTCACCATCGTCGAGGACGACTGGCAGCCGGAAGACGAGCTGGAAGAGTTCAACGACAGCGCGATGGTGCGCCTGAAGGACGCGATGAAGCGCGACCCCGAGGCCGTCGTCGGCAAGGAATACATCGAGGACCTGCCGCCGTTCGAGTTCGGCCGGGTGCAGACCCAGATGGCTCGCCAGGTCGTCATGGGCAAGGTTCGCGACGCCGAGCGCGCCAACCAGTACGAAGAGTTCAAGGACCGCGTCGGCGAGATCGTCAACGGCACCGTCAAGCGCGTCGAATACGGCAACACTGTCGTCGATCTGGGCCGGGGCGAGGGCATCATGCGCCGCAACGACTCGATCCCGCGCGAGATCTTCAACATCGGCGACCGGATCCGCACCTACATCTACGACGTACGGCCCGAGGCGAAGGGCCCGCAGGTCATGCTGTCGCGCTCGCACCCCGGCTTCATGGCCAAGCTGTTCGC
>NZ_DASWNO010000254.1:0-4482 GCF_036399195.1 Brevundimonas sp. | reverse complement strand
CGGCGGAACGGCCGGCCGCTTTCCGCTGAACTGGGGCGCTCCGACCGCGCAGGAGCGGGGGCCGGTGATCGGCACCGTAAACTCCGGCAGCGACCGCAACGCCATCGGCGCGCACGGCGGGGCCTATTCGGTCTATCGCGCCCTCGCCGTCTCGTCGGGAGCGATGAGCGCCAACAACCGGCCGGACCTCACCAACACCGCGCCGACCACGCCGATGGGCCCGTTTCCGCAGTGGAGCGATCCGTCGAAGATCGTGTCGCTGGACCCGTGGGGCGCGCGCGTGGCCGAGGACTTCGCCGACGAGATCCGCGACGGCGTCGACATCCGCCCCACCATCGCCGTCACACGGGCCCGGCTGCAGCTGGGGGAAATCGCCGAGGCCATCGGGGCCGGGCGTCTGAAGGCTGACGGCCAGATCGTGCACGCAAGCGGCGACGTGGCCGTGACCAAGGCCGCCATCGACCCGGTCTGGTATCTGCCCGGCATCGCCGAGCGCTTCGGCGTCACCGAGACCGCCCTGCGCCGCACCCTGTTCGAGCAGACCGGCGGCATGTACGCCGACCTCGTCACCCGGCCCGATTTGAAGGTGTTCCTGCCCCCGATCGGCGGCATCACCCTGTACATCTTCGGCGACCCCGCCGCGATCGCCGACCCGGCCCGACGGCTGACCTGCCGGGTCCATGACGAGTGCAACGGCTCCGACGTCTTCGGCTCCGACATCTGCACCTGCCGCCCCTATCTGACCCACGGGATCGAGGAGTGCATCCGCGAGGCCCAGGACGGCGGCGCCGGTCTGATCGCCTATAACCGCAAAGAGGGTCGGGCCTTGGGCGAGGTGACCAAGTTCCTGGTCTACAACGCCCGCAAGCGCCAGCCCGGCGGCGATCAGGCGGCGACCTATTTCGAGCGCACCGAATGCGTCGCGGGGGTGCAGGACGCGCGCTTCCAGCAGCTGATGCCCGACATCCTGCACTGGTTGGGGATCACGAAGATCGACCGCTTCGTGTCGATGTCGAACATGAAGCACGACGCCCTGACGGCCTCGGGCATCGAGATCGGCGAGCGGGTGCCCATACCCGACTACCTCGTGCCGCCCGACGCCTCGGTCGAGATGGAGGCCAAGAAGGCGGCGGGCTATTTCACCCCCGACGCGCCGCCCTCGGCCGAGGACCTGACCCGCGTGGTGGGCCGCGACCTTGAGCAGTTCTGAAGCGCAGCAGGCGCATAGCCTGCTCACCGCCGCGGCCGTCCGGGAACGGGCGCATGAAATGCTTGAGATCGGCCTCGCCGGGGGCCTGGAGCACTGGCGCGTCGACCTCGACCGCCTGCCGGAAGCCGCCGGATACGTCGCCGCCGTGATCCGCGAACAGTATCCGACCCTGGCCGTGCCCTTCCACGCCCGCTGGCGGCATTTCGCCGTCGACGGCGTCGATCTGTGGGGGCCGGCCGCCGAGGGGCGTGACTGGCTCGACCCCGCATCCCGGGCCCGGGCCGAGTTTGATCTGGCGATCGTCTCGGTGTTGCTGGACGCGGGCTCGGGGCCGGCTTGGTCCTACACGGACAAGCAGACCGGCCGCACCCTGACGCGGTCGGAAGGGCTCGCCATCGCCAGCCTGCGCATGTTCGAGGCGGGAGCCTTCTCCATCACCGAGGATGACCCGTGGCGGGTCGACGCCGTGGCCCTGACCTTCATGACCGCCGACGCTCTGGCGCGCGGCTTCCAGGTCTCCGCCGACAATCCGCTGGTCGGCCTTGAAGGACGAGCCGCCCTGCTGCGGCGGCTGGGTCAGGCCTGCCTCGCCGAGCCCGATCTGTTCGCGCTGGAGGATGAGCCGCGCCCTGGCGGCCTGTTCGACGCCATGGTCGACCGCGCCGACGACCGGGACCGCCTGCCCGGCCCGGTCATCCTCGAGGTGTTGCTGGAGGCGCTGGGTCCGGTCTGGCAAGACCGGCTGACGCTCGGCGGCGTCGACCTGGGCGACTGCTGGCGGCACCCGGCGATGACGCGCGCCGACGCCACCGACGGGCTCGTGCCCATTCACAAGCTGTCGCAGTGGCTATCGTATTCGCTGGTCGAGCCGCTCGAGACGGCGGGGGTCGAGGTGACCGATCTCGACGGTCTGACCGGCCTGGCCGAATACCGCAACGGCGGCCTGTTCATGGACCTCGGCGTGCTGACGCTGAAGAACCCCGCCGACTCCGAGAAGCCGTGGCCCGTGTCCGACCCGCTCGTCGTCGGTTGGCGCGCCATGACCGTGGCGCTTCTGGACCGGATCGCGCCGCTGATACGCGCCGAGCTGGGCGTCAACGCCCGCGCCATGCCGTTGGCCAGCGTGCTCGAGGGCGGCACCTGGGCGGCCGGACGTCGCGCCGCCGCGGAGCGCCGACGCGGGGGCGGCCCGCCCCTGACCATCCTCTCCGACGGGACCGTGTTCTGATGGCAACCACTTCCAAAGCGTCGGGCAAGCCCGCCTTCTCGATGCAGGGCGTGACCGTCGTCGGTCACCCGCTGGTCGCCCACAAGCTCGGCATCATGCGCTCGAAGGACACCTCGACCGCCCGCTTCCGCCAGCTGCTGCGCGAGATCTCGACCCTGCTCTGCTACGAGGTCACCCGCGACCTGCCGCTGGAGGACTATCCGGTCGAGACGCCGGTCGGGCCGACCACGGGCCAGAAGATCGAGGGCAAGAAGCTGGTTTTCGTGCCGATCCTGCGCGCCGGCCTCGGGCTGGTGGAGGGCATGCTCGACCTCGTCCCGTCCGCCCGCGTCGGCCACGTCGGCCTGTACCGCGAGCCCGAGACGCTGGACGCCGTCGAATACTACTTCCGTGCCCCCGACGACGTGGCCGAGCGGCTGTGCGTGGTCATCGATCCCATGCTGGCCACCGGCAATACGGCGGTGGCGGCGCTGGAGAGGCTTAAGGAGCGGGGCGTGACCAACCTGCGCTTCGTTTGTCTGGTGGCGTCACCCGAGGGACTGGAACGGCTGCGCGGCTGGCATCCCGACGTGCCCGTATGGACCGCCGCCGTGGACGACCGGCTGAACGAGCACGGCTACATCGTTCCCGGCCTCGGGGACGCCGGCGACCGCCTGTTCGGGACGCGCTGAGCCGCAGACTGGTTCAGCCGCCGGAGGTCGTGCAACACTGGTCTCCGAAAAGGTCGCGGCGGATCGCGCGATCGGGGACGAGCATGCCGGCCGAGCTGATCGACAGAATTTACGAGTGTTCCGTCGTACCCGAGCTGTGGCCGGACGTGCTGGACGAACTGGCCCGGATGACCGACGCGCGGGGCGGGCTCCTGTTCTCGGCCCGGACGGCGCTCTGCTGGACGGCGTCGGATACGATCCGCGACGTCTTCGACGAGTACGTCAGCGCCGGCTGGTTCACACGGTGCAGCCGGCGCGTCTGTATCATGGGTCAGTCCGAGCCCTCCTTCTTCGTGGAACAGGACTTCTGGACCGAGGACCAGCTGGGTTCCGATCCGATCTATCGCGACTTCTTCCGGCCGCGCGGCCTGGGCTGGTCCGCCGGGACCGGACTGCGGGTCCCGACGGGCGACAACATCGTCTTCAGCATCGAACGGAAGTTCGAACGTGGACCGGTCGAACGGGAGCATGTGGAGCGGCTGAACACGCTTCGGCCTCACCTGGCGCGCAGCGCCCTCGTCAGCTCCCGACTGGGTCTGCAACGCGCCAAAGGGGCCGCCGAGGCCTTGACCGCCCTTGGCTTGCCAGCCTTGCTGCTAGACGCCGCCGGCACAGTTCTCGAGGCCAATCCCCTGATCGAGACGCTGCCCGAACGCATTGTGTTCACGGCCGGCAACCGGCTTGCGTTGAGCGACCGTCGCGCCAACGACCTGTTGATCACGGCGCTTTCGGCGATCGAGACCACCTCCGGAAGCGCAGCCTGCACCTTCCCGCTGCGCGACAGGGCCGGCAAGGCGGTGATGGTCCTGCACCTGCTCCCGATCCGACGGTCGGCGCACGACATCTTCGGCCAGAGCTTCGCGCTGCTGTTGATCACGCCGGTCTCGGCCGATCGGGCGCCCTCGGTCGAGTTGATGCGCACCCTGTTCGACTTCACGCCGTCCGAGGCGCGGGTCGCCCGCGGGCTCGCGGCCGGGCGATCTCTCGAGGAGGTCGCCGTCGACGGCGCCGTCGCGATCACCACCGTGCGTTCACAACTCCGTCGCGTTCTGGAAAAGACCGGATGCACTCGCCAGGCCGAACTGGCGGCTCTGCTATCGGGCCTGGCGCCTGGAGGGAACTGACCCTTCGCGTCGCAAGCCGCGACTTCCTCTGTTTGGATGACGACCACCCGCCGGGAAGCCAGCATCGTCGGCTCGACCCGGACGGCCGGGCGCTGGGAGGCGAAGCGATGCAACAACTCACCCGATTGACCACGACAGCCTGCTTGGCCGTGGCGCTGGCGATGCCGGCTTCGGCTCAGGCCCAACGCCGGGCGGAGCCCCAGCTGCAGG
>NZ_DASWNO010000253.1:0-16340 GCF_036399195.1 Brevundimonas sp. | reverse complement strand
CTGCTCGCGGCTGATCGCGCCCGGCGGCATGATGGTGGTGGCCACCCTGAACCGGACGCTGAAGTCGCTGGCTCTGGGCAAGCTCGCTGCCGAGTATGTGCTGCGCTGGGTGCCGGCGGGGACGCATGACTGGCGGCAGTTCCTGAAGCCTGACGAGATCCGGCTGATGCTGTCGGAAGAGCCGGTGGCGGTCAGCGGGCCCTATGGACTGGCCTACGACCCTCTCGCCGACCGCTGGAGCGAAAGCAGCGATGCGGGCGTCAACTACATGATGATCGCCACGCGAGACTGAGCCCTTCAGAGGCGGCGGACCATGTAGCGGGCGTCGGGGCCGTAGCTCGCCAGCTTCTCTTGCATGCCGGGTGGATCGGCGACCTCGAACCCGTGGCGGGCCCAGAACGCCGCCGCATCATTGACGGCGACGAGCGACACGGCCGGCCAGCCGCCCGCGCGCGCCAACTCCATGACGTCCTCGACCGCCGATCCGGCGTGCCCGCCGCCTCGCGCCGTCCGCGAGAGCGCGAGATCGTGCAGGTACAGGACGCCGGGATCTTGGGGCAGCACCCCGACTAGGGCGTTGAGCGGCGGTGCGGCGTCGGCCCGCCAAGGGTAGGCGAAGAGATAGCCCTGAACTGACCCGGTGTCGTATCCGAGGACGCGACAACCCTGCGGAAACAGCGCCAGCCGCTCGGCGAAACAGGCCCGGTCCTCGAAATGGTGGGGGAAGGCCTCGGCGGCGACGGCGACGACGCCATCGAGGTCGGCCTCCGTCATCGGCCGCCAGTTCAGCCCGTCTCCGCTCAGCTCGGACAGCGGGTGTTCAGCGGGACGGCCGTGAAGTTCCATTCCATGCTCCGCGGACGCCCGTCGATCTCCCCCTCGATCCGGGCCCTGAGGGCGTCGCCGGTCCGCTCATAGATCACCCGCGTCGGGAAGTCGTTTTCGGCGTTGGAGAAGACGGCGCGGGCGGGGCCGCTCTCGGCCAGCACGAAGGGCGTGGGCGGGGCGCCGCCGGGCTGGGCCACGTACGCGATGCCTTGCGGCGTCGGGCCGATATGCGAGACCTCGAACGAGGCGCGGCCGCCTTCCACCGTCACCGCGTGTCCGACGCTGAGGCCTTCGCGCGGATCGCTCCACGTTTCGGACGCCTCGCGGCCGCCGGAGCAATCCAGCCAGTACCCCGCCATCCACGACAGGTCGGGCGCGGCCGCGGGCGCGGTCTGGATCAGGGCGGCGGCGAGCATGGCGGTCAGCATGATGGTCCCCTCGGTCACGACGGCGACCCTAGTGCGGAGACAGCGGTCCCGGCTTGTAGGATTGCGACGCGATGCGGCGGGCCAGGCCGACCTGATCCCGGGCCCACTCCGTCGCCGTGCAGCCGAGGAAGCGGCGGAAATCACGGGCCAGCTGGGGCTGGTCGAAATAGCCCGCTTCGAGCCCCGCCTCCAGCCAGCCGAGGGCTTCGGGCCCCTGGGCGTGGTCGAAGACGCGGCGGAATCTCAGGATCGACCGCAGCATACGCGGTGGAACGCCGACCCGTTCCTGAAAGCGGCGCTGGAGCGCGCGCTGGTCGGCCGCGGATCGGCTCGCCGACGGCTGATCGGCGGCCGCTGCCTTGACCTCGGCGCGGACCAGCGGGTCAAGGGACCACTCGCAGCGACGGCGATGGTCCTCCAGCACGCGCGAGATCGCCTCGACCTGAGCGGCCGGATCGCCCGCCGGGGCCGTGATCCCGGACAGACGCTCGACCATGTCGAGCCGTCGGTCCGTCGCGTCGGAGGCCGGGCGGCCCAGCCAGTCCCGGGCGCCATCCGGCTCGAACCGGACGGCCACCAGCTCCACCGGCCCGACCGGACGCAAGGCCAGCGGCCGCGTCATCTGTCCGGCGAACAGGGCGCGGGGCTGCAGGCGGAAGACGCCATCCTCGCCCTGCTCCTCATAGGGCGAGCCGATGTCGAGGATCAGTTCGGGACAGCCGTCCGGCGCGATCCGCTGCACGGACGGTTCGGGCGAGGGATTGGAGTAGGTCCAGACGACGCGGACGAAGGGGCGCAGGGCCGCCGGCGGCTCATGCTCCTCGTAGTGGTCAGCGCCCCCCACTTCGGATCAATTCAGCTTGTCGGGCGGCGGCGGCAAGGGCGGCAGCGGCGCGCAGGGGACGCCGTCCTCCTTCAGCTTCTTCACCTCGGCGGGCGAGGCCTCGCCGTAGATTTCCCGCTTCTCGGACCGGCCTTCGTGGATGTCGCGGGCCTCGCGGGCGAAGGCGTCGCCGACGTAGTCGAAGTTCTGCTCGACGTGACTGCGGACCTCGCGTGCGGCCCGCATCATCATCGTCCGCATGCGGGCCAGATCGGGCGCCGGCGCCGCCTTTTTCGCGCCGGTCACCGCGGGGGCCATGATCTGCTTGGACACGGACCGCGAGCCGCACATCGGGCATTCGACCAGTCCCCGCGCGGCCTGGTCGTCATAATCGGCCGAGGCGGCGAACCACGCCTCGAAGCCGTGCTCGTCCTCGCAGCGCAGGGCGTAGCGGATCATCGCGGACCCTCGAAGGCGCGGTCGTGCAGAAGCTGGGGTATGGCGCCGCGGGCCCGGTCGACGGCGTCGAAATCCAGCGTGGCGAACAGCACGCCGGGGTCGTCGTGATCGAGTCTCGCCGCGACCTCCCCCCAGGGCGCGATCACGGTCGAGCGGCCCCAGGTGCGGCGGCCGTCGTCGTGGGTCCCGCCCTGCGCGGGCGCCAGGATCCAGCATCCCGTCTCGATGGCGCGGGCGCGGAGCAGGGTCTCCCAGTGGGCCTCGCCGGTCGGGACGGTGAAGGCGGCGGGGACGGCGATCATCGACGCCCCGGCCTTGGCCAGCGCCCGATAGAGATGAGGGAAGCGGACGTCGTAGCAGATGGTCAGCCCCAGCCGGGCCCAGGGCGTGTCAGCGACGACAGCTTCCTGTCCGGGCCGGATCGAGGCGCTTTCGCGCCAGCGTTCGCCGGTCGGCAGGTCGACGTCGAAGACGTGCAGCTTGTCATAGCGGGACGCGACACAACCCTGATCGTCGATCAGCAGGGAGCGGTTGACGGCGCGGTCCTCGCCGTCGTCTTCGGCCCGCAGGATGGCTGAGCCGATCAGCAGCCAGACGCCCAGTTCGCGGGCCAGATCGCGGAAGGCCGCGACGGCCGCGTCTTGATCCTCGAGAGCCAGCACCGCCTCGCGCCGCTCACGGTCCTTGATCAGGAAGTTGCTCGCCTCGGGCGTCAGGATCAGCTGCGCCCCGCCCGCCGCCGCCTGCCGGATCATCGGCCTGGCGTGGGCGAAGGCCGCCAACGGATCGGCGGGCGTGCGGGTCTGGATCAGGGCGACGGAAAGCTTGGCCATCAGGCCTCGAGCAATGGGTCCAGTCCGCCCTTGCGGTCAAGGGCAGCGAGGTCGTCGGAGCCGCCGATGTGCTTGCCGTCGATGAACACCTGCGGGAAGGTCATGCGGCCGTTCGAGCGCTGGATCATCTCCTGCTTCTTCGCCGGATCGTTGGAAGCCACGATCTCGGTATAGTCCGCGCCCTTCTCGTCGAGCAGCGCCTTGGCGCTGGAGCAGTATGGGCAACCGGGCTTGGTGTAGATGACGACGTCGGCCAAGGCGTTCTCCTGAAAGTGGCGCGCCCTACATAGTCAGTTCGCGGGCGGTTCGCACCCGGGCCACGACCGCCAGGTCGACGGCGCGGGCGCCGGCCTCCAGCAGGACCCGGGCGCAGGCCTCGCCGGTGGCGCCCGTGGTCAACACGTCATCCACCAGAAGGATGCGGCGACCCTTGATCCGGCGGCGGCCTTCCGGCGTGACGGCGAACGCCTTGCGCACGTTCAGCCGCCGGCCGCGCGCGGACTTGCCGCCTTGGGTGCCGGTATGGCTCTGGCGGATCAGGGCGTCGGGCAGGAAGTCGAGGCCGGCGCCCCGGGCCAACGGCCGGGCGATCTCCGCGGCCTGGTTGAACCGGCGCGCCAGCAGCCGCATCGGGTGGAGCGGAACGGGCGCTACGGCGTCGGCCTCGTCGAGGAGGGGCGCGGCCGAGCGGCTGATCCAGCGGGCGAACAGGGGCGCGTACGGCTGGTGGTCGCCGTGCTTGAACTTGAGGATAAGGCCTCGCGAGGCGGCGTCGTAGACGCAGGCGGCGCGGGCGCGGGAGAAGGCGTAGGGTTGGGCCGTGCAGGCGGCGCATCGCGGGGCGGCGAAGGGGCCGCCGTCCATCTCGAAGCCCGCGCCGCAGCCGTCGCAGACGGGATCCTCGAGGAACACGACGCGGCTCCAGGCGCCGGGGGTCAGGCCGGCCGAGGCCGTGGCCTCGGGGCTGTCCCACGCCAGCGGCGGCAGCAGCAGGTCGGTCAGACCGCGCGTCAGCGAACCGGCCCCGCGGGCGAGCCCCGCGCCGGCCGCTTTCAATCGCTCGCTCCAGACCCCATCCTGCAGGCGCATGAGCTCGTCCTCCGGTCCTCCCGTCATCTTCGATCCCCTCCGTCGAGCGGCAAAGCTTGCCCGTAGCGAAGCGACGGTCGCCGGCGCCGATTTCCTTCACAGGCGCGCGGCGGAGAACGCCGTCGGCAGCCTTGAAGCGCTGATTCGGGAATGGCCCGACGCGATCGACGTCTCGGCCCATCCCGGGGCCTTTGCGGGAGCCTTGACCGCGAGCGACGCGGCCCCGCGGGTCGGGCCCGTCAGGAGGCTTGAAGACCGCTCAGCGCGCGCCGCGCCGGGCGCGGCTCCGTTGAACGTTCCGGACCAGTCGCAGGACCTGATCGTCTCGCTGATGAGCCTGCACTGGGCCAACGACTTGCCGGGCGCGCTGACGCAGATCCGGCGATCGCTGAAGCCGGACGGCCTGTTCGTCGGCACGCTGCTGGGCGCCGGAACGCTGAAGGAGCTGCGGGCGGTGCTGACCGAGGCGGAGCTGGAGGCGCGCGGCGGGGCGCAGGCGCGGGTGTCGCCCTTCGCGGACGGCTTCGACGGCGCGGCCCTGCTGCAGCGCGCGGGCTTCGCCCTGCCGGTAGCCGACGTGGACCGGCTGACGGTGCGCTACGCCGACATGTTCGCCCTGATCCGCGACCTGCGAGCCATGGGCGAGACCAATGCGCTGGCCGGGCCGATCCGGCCGCTGACGCAAGGGATCGCGGGGCGAGCGGCGGAGCTCTATGCGGAGCGGTTCGGCGACCCTGACGGGCGCATCCCGGCGACCTTCGAGATCGTGCATCTGGCGGGCTGGGCTCCGCATGAGAGCCAGCAGAAGCCGCTGCCGCGCGGGTCCGCCAAGATGCGGCTGGCGGACGCCTTGGGCGTGCGGGAACAGACGGGCGAGGACTAGCCGCCCATCCCCGATCGAAGGGCGTTCATCGCCGCGTTGAAAAGCCCGCTGCTGGTGCCGCCGAAGGCCTGCAGCGCCCCGAGGATCACGAGGAACATCAGGGCGATGATCAGGCCGTATTCGATGGCCGTCGCGCCGTCCTGATCCCGAAGGAAGCGGGCTAGAAACACTTTCATCGCCCCTCCGGCGGTTACAACAGGTCGCGCAACCATGCGACCAGGGGTTCGTCGGCCGGAGGCATCGGGTAGTCGGCCAGACGGTCCGGCCTCACCCATTTCAGCGCCGCGTGTTCGCGGTTCTGAACCACCCCCGACCAGCGTCGGCACAGATACAGTGGCATCAACAGGTGAAAGGATTCGTAAGCATGACTGGTGAACACAAAGGGCGCGAGGCAGGATTCCACGACCTCGATCCCGAGTTCCTCGTTCAGCTCGCGGATCAAGGCGGCTTCGGGACGCTCGCCGGGTTCGACCTTGCCGCCGGGGAACTCCCACAGGCCGGCGAGTTGTTTACCTTCCGGCCGCTTGGCGATCAAAACGCGGCCGTCGCCGTCGATCAGGGCGACGGCGACGACCAGGAGGATGGGGAGCTGTGATTCCGGGTCTCTCGCCTGCACTAACCGGCCTTGCGCCTCAGGGACCAAGACACAGCGTCGAACTGCGTCGCCAAAGCCACAGCGATCAGCCCAGCGTCGGTTTGCCGAGGCTCGGCAATGACAATGTCGCCCGGCTGGAAGCTCCAGCTCTCGTCCTGAGGGACGGGTTGCCGAGCAATCTCATAGGTCGACGATCCTACCCTGGTCGCACGGACTGGGCGCCAAACATCCGTTCCTTCGTCCAGCAGGCGGACGTAGATGGTTGTCTCAGTAGATGAAGCCATCTCCGCCGACATGGATCACGTCTCCTGTCAGATCGTCGATAATGACCGAGCGACCTGTCTCTGGATGAACATAGCGCGTCGCGGGGGCGCCTGTCTCCAGATTCACCGCAGGGTGGCGAGAACCGCGCCCCTGAGCGTCTCTGATGTCCACCTCCGTCCAGCCTCGCACGATCATCTGGCGGAGCAGTTTGTCACGCTGCTTCACCATTGAAGTCAGCTCCGGTAGTCGCCGTTGATCTCGACGTAGCGTTTGGTCAGGTCGCAGGTCCAGACGGTGGCGGCGGCGCGGCCGGAGCCGACGAAGACCGTGATGTCGATCTCGGCGTTCTTCATGTAGGCGCTCATCGCCGCCTCGTCGTAGTCGGCGGCCGGGGCGCCGTCGACGGCCGCCACATGAGGACCGAAGCGGATGGCGAGGCGGTCGCGGTCGACCGGCTCCTCGGTCTTGCCGACGGCCATGACGACCCGGCCCCAGTTGGCGTCCTCGCCGGCCAAGGCCGTCTTCACCAGCGGGCTGTCGGCGATCGACTTGGCCAGCTTGCGCGCCGAGGCGGGGCTGGCGGCGCCGTCGACGGTCACCTTGACGAATTTGGTTGCGCCTTCGCCGTCGCGGACCAGCTGGTGCGCGAGGTCGAGCATGACCCTGTCGAGCGCGTCCGAGAACGACTTCAGCCGGCGGTCGCCGAGGCGGGTGATGCGGGGCGCGCCGGACGCGCCGGTGGCGAACAGCAGGCAGGTGTCGTTGGTGGAGGTGTCGCCGTCCACTGTGACGCTGTTGAAGGTGGTGCGGACGTGCAGGCCGAGAAGGGCGCGCAGCACGGGCGGGGCGATGGCGGCGTCGGTGACGATGAAGGCGAGCATCGTCGCCATATCCGGTGCGATCATGCCCGATCCCTTGGCGATCCCGGCGATCCGCACGGTTTGGCCCTCGATCTCGCACTCGGCGAACGACCCCTTGAGGAAGGTGTCGGTGGTCATGATCCCCGCACCGGCGGCGGCCCAGCCGTCGGCCCGCAGGCCGGCGTCGATTTCCGGCAGCCGGGCCACGATCTTGCGGTCGTCCAGCACCACGCCGATCACGCCGGTCGAGGCCAGCATGACGTCGCGCTGGCGGCAGCCGAAACGCTTGGCCGTTTCCGAGGCGGTCCGGCGGGCCGCGTCGGCGCCGGCCTTGCCGGTGAATGCGTTGGCGCAGCCCGCGTTGACGACGAGGGCGCGGACGTCCGAGCCGCCCTCCGGCGCGTCCAGGTGACGGCGGCACCAGTCGACCGGCGCCGAGCCGACCTTGTGGCGGGTGAAGACGCCGGCGCAGGTCGTGCCGGGGGCGAAGCGGAACACCACCAGGTCGTCGCGCTCGTGCTTGTAGAAGCCGGCTCGCGCCGTCGCGATTTCGACGCCGCCAATGGGAGGGATGGCGGGGAAGGGGACGGCCAGCGGCGATATCTGCAGGCCCGGCTTGCCCGGCGCGGGCGCTCTCGCCGGCCCCGTCGCCCGCTTCAAAGCGGTGGTCAGGGGGTCGAAAGCTTTTTCGATGGCCTGCTCGATCTTCTGGCCGCGCGATGGGCGGGCGGACTCGGGCGGACGGCTCATGTGGCGGGCGCCCGGGTCGGGGTCGGAGTCGGCGCGGGAGCCGGAGCCGCGGGAGCCGGGCGCGCGGGGGCCGACGCGGCGGGACGGGCGGCGGGCGCGCGGGCGGCGGCGGATTTCTCCAGCAGGATGTCGACCTCGGCCTTGCCGCGCAGCTGTTCCAGCAGGCGGCGCACGCCTTCGTAGGTCAGATAGCGGACGATCTGCGGCCGCGCCTGCTCCAGCGTCGGCGGAGTCTCTCGGCGGCGGTCCTCGACCCGCAGCACCGCCCAGCCGCCCTCGGTCTGGAAGGGACCCACGACGGAGCCCGGCGGCTTGTCGCGCAGCGCGTTGGCGTAGGCCTCGGGCAGGACGTCGAGCGTGCGGTAGCCGAGGTCGCCGCCGGAATAGCGGGTGGCGTCGTCGATCGAGCTGCTGGCCGCCACGGCCTCGAACGCCGCGCCCTGGCCCAGGACGCCGATTACGGCGTCGGCCTCGGGCTTCGTCCGCGACAGGATCAGTCGGACCCGGACTTCCTCCGATGTCTGCGCCAGCCGCACCTGCTCCTGATAAATCGTCTCTATGGAGCGCTCGTCGATCTCGCCGTTGACGACGCTCTCGACGAGCATGTCGCCGAGGATGCGCTCGCGCGTCGCCTCGAGACGCCGCTGCGCCAGGGGCGAGTTGTCCAACCCGCGCCGGTCGGCTTCGGCGGCCAGAAGCTTTTGGTCGACCACCTCATCCAGCACCCGGCGGAACAGGTCGCTGGTGACGTCGAGCGGTTCGCCTTCGCCGACCAGACCCTGGGCCACGGCCTCGCGCTTCACGTCGGACGCCCAGATGGTCTCGTCCTGCACCCTGGCCACGGCGCGGTCGCCGGCCTCCGGCGCGCGGTCCGAACCGGCGCCGCGTCCGCAGCCCGCGACGGCGAGCGAGGCGGCCAGGGACGCCGCGATCAGGGCCTTTGCCAGGGGGGTCGAAAGCCTCATACGGGCGCGCTCCGTCACGGAGCCGCAAAGGCCCTCGCGTTGACAGGGATAAGGCCGGTGCTTAAGTCCCGCCTGCGCCCAAGTCGAGGGGTTTTCGAACGTTCGCGCGGCCCTCGCGCGCGCCTGCACAGGCGCACCAAGGCCGCCGCCGTCAGGATCCCGCGCCCCGGTCGCCGCCGCTCCTTCGGGACCCTTCAGTACCAGAGCCCCTGCCGCTCGCCCGCCCTCGGATCATCCATGCTCGGCTTCGCCAAGAAGATTTTCGGCTCCTCCAACGACCGCAAGGTCAAGGACTTCATGGGGCGGGTCCAGAAGATCAACGCGCTGGAGGACCGCTACGCCGCGCTCAGCGACGACGAACTGCGGATGATGACCGACACGTTCCGCGACCGGCTGGCCGCGGGCGAGACGCTCGACAAGATCATGAACGACGCCTTCGCCGTGGCGCGCGAGGCCTCGAAGCGGGTGCTGGGCCAGCGTCAGTACGACGTTCAGCTCGCCGGCGGCATGATCCTGCACGACGGCGGCATCGCCGAGATGCGGACGGGCGAGGGCAAGACCCTGGTCGCCGTGGCGCCGGTGTACCTGAACGCCCTCTCGGGCAAGGGCGTGCACGTCATCACGGTCAACGACTATCTGGCGCGGCGCGACGCCGAATGGATGGGCCGGGTCTACCGCTTCCTGGGCATGGAGGTCGGGGTCATCGTCAACGGCCTGTCGTCGGGCCAGCGGCAGGCGTCCTACGCCGCTGACGTGACCTACGGCACCAACAACGAATTCGGTTTCGATTATCTGCGCGACAACCTGGTCTACGACCGGCGCGAGATGGTGCAGCGTCCGCACCACTTCGCCATCGTCGACGAGGTCGACTCCATCCTGATCGACGAGGCGCGCACGCCGCTGATCATCTCGGGCCCGACGGAAGACCGGTCGGACCTGTATCTGATCGTCGACGGCATCATCAAGGAACTGATCCAGGACAAGACCACGTTCGACCTCGACGAGAAGCAGCGTCAGGCGCTGCTGACGGAAGAGGGTTCGGAGAAGATCGAGGAGATCATGGAGGCGCGCGGCCTGTTCGCCGCCGACACCACCGGCCTGTATGACGCGGCCAACATCACCCTGGTCCACCACATCAACCAGGCGCTGCGCGCCAACACCCTGTACCAGAAGGACAAGGACTACATCATCAAGGCCGGCGAGGTCATGCTGATCGACGAGTTCACCGGCCGCATGATGCAGGGCCGCCGCCTGTCGGAAGGCCTGCACCAGGCCATCGAGGCCAAGGAAGGCGTCAAGATCCAGCCCGAGAACCAGACCCTGGCCTCGGTCACCATCCAGAACTATTTCCGCCTGTACGAAAAGCTGTCGGGCATGACCGGCACGGCCGCGACCGAGGCGCAGGAGTTCCTCGACATCTACAAGATGGACGTGCTCGAGGTGCCGACCAACCGGCCGGTCCAGCGGATCGACCACGACGACGAGATCTTCCGCACCTCGCAGGAAAAGAACCTCGCCATCGCCCACCTGATCGCCGAGCGCCATCTGGCGGGCCAGCCGGTTCTCGTCGGCACCGTCTCGATCGAGAAATCCGAGACCCTGTCGGAGCTGCTGAAGACCTATGAGCACAAGGTCGAGACCGGCCGTACCCTGAAGCCGGAGTTCGTCGGCAAGGACAAGGAAGCCGCCAAGCTCGGCGACGCGGCTTACGACATCCAGTACGAGGTCAAGCTGCGCGGCATCCCGCACAGCGTGCTGAACGCGCGCCAGCACGAGCAGGAAGCCTATATCGTCGCCGACGCAGGCCTGCCCGGCGTGGTGACCATCGCCACCAACATGGCCGGCCGCGGCACAGACATCCAGCTGGGGGGCAACCTCGAGATGCGGATGCAGAAGTGGCGGCTCGACCAGCGCAACATGGCGATCGAGATCACGCCCGAGGCCGAAGCGGCCATCGAGGCGCAGTACAAGACCGAGATCGCCGAGCAGAAGCAGATCTCGCTGGCCGCCGGCGGCCTGTTCGTGCTCGGCACCGAGCGGCACGAAAGCCGCCGCATCGACAACCAGCTGCGCGGCCGGACGGGCCGTCAGGGCGACCCCGGCACGTCGAAATTCTTCCTGTCCTGCGAGGACGACCTGCTGCGCATCTTCGCCGGCGACCGTCTGGACGCCATCATGCGCAGCTTCGGCGTGGCCGAGGGCGAGGCCATCTCGCACCCGTGGCTGAACCGCGCCGTCGAGACCGCCCAGAAGCGGGTCGAGACGCGCAACTATGACATCCGCAAGAACCTGCTGAAGTACGACGACGTCGTGAACGACCAGCGCAAGGCCGTGTTCGAACAGCGCCAGGAGTTCATGGACTCCACCGACCTGTCCGAACTGGTGGGCGAGTTCCGCTACGACGTGATTTCGGACCTGGTTCAGAAGCATATGCCGCCCAAGGCTTATGCCGAGCAGTGGGACATCGACGGCCTCGACGAGAAGGTGAAGGGGACGCTGGGTCTCGAATTGCCGCTGCACGACTGGGCCGCCGAGGAAGGCGTGTCGAACGAGGAGATCGAGGAGCGGCTCATGGCCGCCGCCGACGCCCGCGCCGCCGAACGGCTGGAGCAGATCGGCGCCGAACAGACGCGCGGCCTCGAACGGCAGTTCCTGCTGCAGATGATCGACATGCAGTGGCGCGAGCATCTGGTCCATCTGGACCACCTGCGCGGCGTCATCGGCCTGCGCGGCTACGGCCAGCGCGATCCGCTGAACGAGTACAAGACCGAGGCCTTCAACCTGTTCGAGACGCTGCTGTACGAGCTGCGCCACAACGTGACCCGCTGGCTGATGACCGTCGAGTTCCGCTTTGAGCAGCCGCCGGCGCTGGAGATGCCCGAGTTCCAGGAAATCCACCTGAACCCCGGCACCGGCGAGAACGAGATGGCCGACCCGCTGTCACAGTCGCCGGAAGGCGTGCTGCAGGGCGACGACCGGGCCCGCCTGCCGGTGGACGTCCTGCCCGTCGGCTGGGAACGCACGCCGCGCAACTCCGACTGCCCGTGCGGCTCGGGCCGCAAGTTCAAGCACTGCCACGGAAGCCTGGTTTAGAACTGCTGCGCCTGGGGTGATGAACCGACCCGCAGTCCACGGCTTGAGCGCGGGGAGGTCGACCGCTAACGACGGAACAAGCCGACCCCGCGCCGGAGCCGACCAATGAACCGCAAGGACCTGTTCTCCCGCGCCCTGTCGCTGGACTCCGAGCGGCTGCATTTCGCCGCGCACAGCCATCACCTCTGGCCGGACGCCAGTTTCGACGGGCAGCTGAGGGCCTGGGTCGAGGCCAATCGATTTGCGGATCGCAAGTGGGACCTGATCTTCGGCGAGGTGATCCCGGAGGCGCAGGCGCAGGTGGCGCGCGAGCTGAACCTGCCCGACCCGAACACGGTGGTGTTCGCGCCCAGCACGCACGACCTGCTGCTGCGGATCGTCTCCGGGATTGAACGCAAGCCGGTTCGCATCCTGTCGACCGACGGCGAATTCCACTCGTTCCGGCGGCAGGGCGAGCGCTGGGAAGAGGCGGGCGAGGCGCTGATCACGCGCGTGCCGCTGGAGCCGTTCGAGACCTTCGGCGACCGTTTCGTGGCGGCCGCGAGCGGCGGCGGCTTCGACCTGATCGTGGTCAGCCAGGTGTTCTTCCGCACGGGGCAGGTGTTCGACCGGATCGCCGATCTGGCGGCGCTGGCCGATCCCGCCGGTCCGTGGGTGGTCGTCGACGGCTACCACGGCTTCATGGCCACGCCGACGGACCTGTCGGCCGTCGCGGACCGGGTCTTCTATCTGGCCGGCGGCTACAAATACGCGATGTCGGGCGAGGGCGTCTGCTTCCTGCACGCGCCGGACGGCTATTGCCCGCGGCCGGTGATCACCGGCTGGTTCGCCGAGTTCGGCGACCTGTCGGGGCCGCCGGGAGGGGTGCAGTATCGCGCCGACGGCGGCCGCTTCTGGGGCGCGACCTTCGACGTGTCGCCGCTGTACCGGTTCAACGCCGTGCGCGCGATGCTGGACGAGGCGGGGTTGACGACCGCCGATGTGGCGGACCATGCGCGCGGGCTGATGCTGCGCTTCCAGCAGGCGGTGGGGGCGGGCGAGGCGGGCGGTCTGGCCGGAGCGGTGTTGATAAATCCGGTCGGCGAAGGCGCCGAGCGGGCGCGGTTCCTCGCCTTCAGGCATGAGCGGGCGCCGGTCTGGCGACAGCGGCTGCTGGACGGGGGGGTGGTGACCGACGTGCGCGACGACGTCATCCGCTTCGGCTTCGGCTTGTATCAGGACGAGGCGGATGTGGACCGGCTTGTCGCGGTCTGCGGGCGGGTTCTGTAGCGGACCGTGTCTCCTCCCCATCGCAGATGGGGAGGTGGATCGACGGCGAAGCCGGCGAGACGGAGGGGGCGGCGAAGGCTTCGGCCGGTCAGCCGCTATTGTCCTCCCGACAGAGCGGCCCCCTCCGTCATGGCGCGAAGACGCGCCGCGCCACCTCCCCACGCGTGGGGAGGAGACGAGGGACGAACTCAGAAGAAGGTTGCGTCGTCCTGCTGCTTCGGCTGCGGCGTCGTTTTCGTCGCAGGCGGGGTCGCGGGACGCTGGGCTGGACGAGCGGCGGGGGCGCTGCCCGGCGCTGGAGCCGGCTGGACCGACGGCGTGGCTCCCGGAACCGGGGCGGTCTGACCTGGCGCCGGAGCCGCAGGCGGCAGGGCCGGATAGGGTAGGCTGTCCGGCGGCGCGACGCCGGGCGCGGGCGCGAGCGGCTCCTGCGCGACGACGGGCGGATCGATGCGGTCCGGCGCGCCGAGGTCGTCGCGGACGAACGGCCACGACCGGCTGTCGGTGCAGGCGCAGGCCTTCATGAAGCCCTGCGGGTCGCGCCAGATGACCAGCGGATAGCCGACCTGAAGGCCGTTGCCGCCGAGGCGTTCGGACAGGTCCTCGGCGAACGCGCGGCCCGCCTCGACCACGGCGGCGCGGGCGAGGCTGCCGTCGGCCGCGGGCAGCCCGGCCGCGGTCCAGTTGGCGACCGGCGTCGCAGCCCAGCGCTCGTACAGGGTCCAGTCGCGGGTCAGCCACAGCTCGGCCACCGTCGCGCGTTCGGCGGCGGTCGATCGCGCGAGCCCCTCGCGGTCCGGGCGGGCGAACAGGATGAAGCGGATTTCCTGCCCGGCGGCGCGCAGCTTGGGCGCCTCTTCCCGTGCGTACCGCTGCATGGCGGCCGAGTCGCGATAGCCGATGATGTAGAGCGGCTGCCCGCCGCCGCCGTCGGAGACCCACGACGCCTCGTCCAGCAGCCGCTGGATGGCGGCCTGGTCGCGAGTCACGGTGACGGGCTGGAACCGGGCGTAATAGTGCTGATAGGCCCAGAAGCCGCCGACGGCGAGCACGAGGCCGAGGACCACGATCAGCCCCGACCAGATCAAAAAGCGACGCATGCGACAGGCGCTCCAGCTTCACGGTTCGGAGACGGTAACGCCTAGCACCGAAATGCGATGCGGCGAACGGGCTCACCCACAGAGCGAGCCCGCGCCGACGCGGTCAGGCCATGGTTGGGATGACGAAGCTGGAGTCGGCGTGCTCCAGATCGCTGTCGGGCCAGCGGGCGGTGACCGTCTTGGTCTTGGTCCAGAAGCGGACGCCTTCCATGCCGTGCTGGTTGGTGTCGCCGAAGGCCGAGCGCTTCCAGCCGCCGAAGGTGTGGTAGGCGACGGGCACTGGGATCGGCACATTGATGCCCACCATGCCGACGTTCACGCGGGCGGCGAAGTCGCGGGCGGCGCGGCCGTTCTGGGTGAAGATGGCGACGCCGTTGCCGTACTGGTGCTTCGACGGCAGGGACAGGGCCTCCTCGAAGCTGGCGGCGCGGACGATCTGCAGCACCGGGCCGAAGATCTCCTCCTTGTAGGACTCCATCTCGGGCGTGACGTGGTCGAACAGGGAAGGGCCGATGAAATAGCCGCGCTCGTGGCCCTGCAGGCTGAAGCCGCGGCCGTCGACGACCAGTTCGGCGCCTTCCTGAACGCCCTTCTCGATCCAGGCCTCGACGCGGGCCTTGTGCTGGGCGGTGACGACCGGCCCGTAGTGGGCGCCGGCGTCCGTCGAGACGCCGACCCGCATGGTCGGAATTTCGGCGATCATGCGTTCGCGCAGTTCGTCGGCGGTCTTCTGGCCGACGGGGACGACAACCGGCAGGGCCATGCAGCGCTCGCCGGCCGAGCCGTAGGCGGCGCCGGACAGGTCCTTGATGACCTGGTCCATGTCGGCGTCGGGCAGGACAATGCCGTGGTTCTTGGCCCCGCCCATCGCCTGCACCCGCTTATGATTGGCGGCGCCGGTCTGGTAGACGTAGTGGGCGATGTCGGACGAGCCGACGAAGCTGACGGCGTGGATCAGCGGGTGGGTCAGGATGGCGTCGACCGCCGCCTTGTCGCCGTGGACCACGTTCAGCACGCCCGCGGGGGCGCCCGCCTCCATCATCAGCTCGGCCAGTCGGACGGGCACGGACGGATCGCGCTCCGAGGGCTTGAGGATGAAGGTGTTGCCGACGGCGATGGCGACGCCGAACATCCACATCGGGATCATGGCCGGGAAGTTGAACGGGGTGATGCCCGCGACGACGCCCAGCGGCTGGCGCATGGAATAGACGTCGATGCCGGGTCCGGCGCCCCAGGTGTATTCGCCCTTGAGCGCATGCGGGATGCCGCAGGCGAATTCGATGACTTCCAGACCGCGCTGTATGTCGCCCTTGGAATCGGCGATGACCTTGCCGTGCTCGGCCGAGAGGAGTTCGGCCAGCTCGTTCATGTTGGCCTCGACCAGCCGCTTGAACTCGAACATCACCCGCGCGCGGCGCTGGGGATTGGTCGAGGACCAGCCTTCAAAGGCGTTCTGGGCGGCCTGGACCGCGCGGTCCATCTCGGAAACCGACGCCAGCTGGACCCGCGCCTGCACCTCGCCGGTGTTCGGATTGAACACGTCCGAGAAGCGGCCCGAGGCGCCGGTGAACGCGGCGCCGTCGATGAAGTGGTTGATGTCACGCATTGGAAATGGCCGTCCTGGTCAAGAAACTCGTCATCGGTGGAGCGGTTTAGCGGCTGGCCGAGGCATACGCCAGCGGCGCTAGACCGCCGCGTCGAACAGGGCGTCGCGGGCCACGTCCGCCTGCAGCATCGGGAAGAAATGTGTGCCGCCGGGGACGGTCTCGACCGTAACGTGGGGCAGGCCGCGCGGCCGTTCCGGCACATGGCAGGTGGAGCCGGCGCCGCCCTTGAGAATGCGGACCGGGCGGTCGAGCGTCTTCAGCGCCCGCCAGGGATCGTGGCTCTGGGCGGCGTAGTTCGAAGCTTCCCAGGCCGGATCGCAGGCGAGGACGTAGCCGTCGGGGGTCTGGACCAGACCATCGGCGAGATAGTCGGCCAGCATGACCTCGGGCCAGCCCTTGAAGGCGCCGCGTCCGGCGTAGGCCTTCATCGCCTGCTGGCGGCTGTCGAACACCGCCCGGCGGCGCAGCGCGCTGCGCACCAGCGGAATGCGCGA
>NZ_DASWNO010000252.1:0-4991 GCF_036399195.1 Brevundimonas sp. | reverse complement strand
AGGTCGGCGGTCTCGGCCACCCGGCCCGCGACCGAGCCGTCGATGGGCGAGCGCGCCTCGAACCCATCCGAACTCCAGACCGAGGCGGGCGCTCCCAGCCGGTCGAGGATGTCGCGGCTTTCGGCGGAAGCGGTCTGGTGGGCGGTCATGGGCGGGCTCCGGCTGGCTCGCGCGGCTTAGCGGGGCCGGCCCACAAACGAAAGGGCCGCCCCGTCGCCGGGGCGGCCCTCTGTCACCCGATCCGCCTTACCAGCGGTCGCGACGCTCGTAGCGCAGCAGAGCCTCGATGCGGTTGAGCCGGTCGTTGAGCACGGCGTATTCACGAGCGCTCAGGCCGTCGCGGGCGTAGCGCCATTCGAGGCTGCGGTACTGCTGCATCTCGTAGCTGAGACGCTGCGCCTCGCCGCGGCTGACGCGGCCGTTGTAGGCGACGCGGTTGATCTGCTGCGCCAGACGTTCGGCGCGGTAGCGCAGATCCTGGCCGCCGCCGCCGTAGCCGAGGGCGGGGGCGGGGGCGTAGCCGTAGCCTTGGCTGTAGCCCGGCGAGCCGAAGCTGATGGAGAAGCCGACGTTCTGGGCCAGCGCCGGGGTGGCCAACAAGACCGCCGACGCCGCCAGGGTGGGGAGCAGAGCCTTCCGGATCTTGGCGGTTTTCATGATCGTATCCTCGTTCCTGGTCCAACGCGGACCGTGGACGCAGATAACCACCCCGCGTCTGACCCCACCCTGAGGGGCTCGTTGTCAAAGCGACAGGAACCGCCAAGGCAGGCAGGGGTTTGTGTCGCAACCCCCGAAAAGGAGAGCCCGATGAAGATTCGTGACGTCATGAGCAAGGATGTTCAGGTCGCCCGTCCCGGCGACACGCTGCAGGAAGTCGCCTCGCGCATGGCCGCCGGCGATTTCGGCTTCATGCCCGTGGCCGAGGGCGACACCCTGGTCGGCACGATCACGGACCGCGACATCGCCGTCCGCGCCGTGGCCCAGGGCGCGGCCTCCACCGCCCCCGTCGTCGAGTACATCAGCCGCGATCCCCACACCGCCCGCGCCGACGACGACCTGAAGACGGTGCTGGACGCCATGGGCACGAAACAGATCCGTCGCCTGCCCGTGCTGGACAAGGACAACCGCCTGGTCGGCGTCGTCTCGCTGGGCGACCTGTCCACCCGCGTGAAAGAGAAATACGCCGGCGAAACGCTGGAAGACATTTCCCGGGCGCCGTAGGGCGCCTCCGGCCCGGACAGGCTTCATCGTCAGGTGTCGCCCGGCGGTCAACGCCGATTGATCGCGAAGCGATCAGTAGAGCCCTGACTGCAGGCGCTTGAAGCTCGTGACGCAGAACCCTTCGTGTCCTTCGTGGTCCTTAGTGACCTTCATGACGAACCTTCGAACGAGGCCGCTGCGCGGCGGTGGGCATGCACGGCGCTAAACCCGGTTAACCTGCGCTTCACCCTGTCGCGGAACCGGGTGTTCATGCGCGGCGTGCATCCTGCCGATGAAGTGGTCGGAGGGCAGAATGGCGCGCGCGCAGTTCCAGAAGGGTCAGAAGGTCTGGGTCGAGTGCGTCGGCGCCTGGGCCCAGATCGAGAAGGTCCAGCCCGTCTGGGCCAAGGGCTTCGAGGAGCCCGTGCGGGTCACCTATGACGTCGGCCTGGGCCGCGAGTTCGTGGGCCACGAGCTGCTGTTGCCCGTGGAAGACCCGGCCGCGAACATCGGCGAGAACTGGCGTCTGATGCGGGCGCGCAACAAATGGCAGACGGCGGACGACTGCCCCCACCACCCGTTCCCCGGCACCTATCCCGTGGTCGTGACGGACAAGGCGGACTGGGGCGGCTGGCGCGTGCCCGGCGCGGAATACGACCGCGATCCGGAGCAGATCGAATTCCAGGCCCGGCTGATTTCGGCCGCGCCCAAGCTCATGGCCTTGGCTGAACGGCTGGTTTCCTCGGTCGACGACCTGCCCGAGGACGCGCCGCCGGAGCTGCTGGAGCTGGCGCGTGGGGCCCGCAGCATTCTGAACGGCGTCAAGGACATCCTGTTGCCGCCGCCGGAGGCGGCCAGCCTGACCAAGGTGAAACGGTCCGAGGCCGCCTGAAACCGTTGATCGTTCCCAACCAAGGCTCGACACGAATCCGCGACGCAGCCTAGATTCTCCCATCGACGTCGATTTCTCGGGGAGAGCGCCTTGCGGGGCAACGAGCGCCGCATAACCGCAGAGGGACGGCGCACGGCGGACCGGCGCAAGAGCGCGCCTCCGTGGTTGAGCGTCGCCCTTCTGGTGGTGACGCTGGCCCTCGCGGCCTGTCTGATGCTTTTCACGCGCGAGATCACCCGCCCGGGGCGCGAGGCCGAAGTGCTGAGGTTGGAGGCTGTCGACCGCGAGGCGCGGTTGCTGGCGTTGGACCTGGAGCGTCGGTCGGCGCCCGTCGAGGCGGCGCTCAGGGCGGCGGGCGGCGGCGCGGGGGCTCCGGCCGCCTTCGTCCAGCGCGCCCGGGCCGCGGCGCCCGAAACACCTTTCGCGGTGCTGGACTCCACCGGCCGTGTCGTGGCCGTCGGAGGCGCGGAGCCGTCGGATTTCGCTTCGTCTCCGGGCCGCCCGCGCCTCTCCCGGGACGGCGAGGCGCTGCTGGTCTCCAGAACGCTTCCCGGCGGAGGGCGTCTGACGGGGCGGGTTGCGCTGCCCCAGCTGGTCGCCCGGAACGGCGTCTCGGTCGCGGTGCTGTCGGACAGCCGGACGCCCCTGACGGGTGCGTCGTCGCAGATCGCCGCGCTCCAGCTTCAAGCGACCCCCGTCCAGCCCGACGGCCGGGGCGTGACGCTGCGGGATGACGGTCGGGCCCTACGCCGGAGCGGCGCCGCCGTCGGGGAGAGCGGTCTGATCGCCGTCGCCTGGAGCCCCGTCACCGTGGGCGCCGACGCCCTGATGGACGACGTCTGGGTGCTGACGGCGCCGGTCGGCATCGGGGCCTTCGTCGTCCTGATCGCACTGCTGCTGCAGCGCCGGCAGCAGGGCATCACCCAGGTCTGGGCGGCGTCGGAGCAGCGGTTCCGCGGGGCGGTCGAAGCGGCGCGGTGCGGCGTCTGGGAGTGGGACACGGAGACGGATCTGGTCACGGTCTCGGACTATATGGCGCAGTTGATGGGGCTGGAGCAACGCGGGGCGGTGTCCAGCGACGAGCTGATGGCGCGCGTTCACCCGCGCTATCGCGACGCCGTGCTGCACGCCTTGCGGCAGGCGCAGACCTTCGGAGCCTTCGATGTCAGCTTCCCTGTCACGGACGAGCACGGCAAGGCCCGCTGGATCGACGCGCGGGGGCAGGCCCGGGGCGATCGGGGCGAGGAGGGGTTCACCAATGTGCTGGGCGTGGCGCTGGACACCACGGAGGCGCGGCGCGCGAAGGCGCAGGCCCAGGCCGCCGAAAGCCGGCTGCGCGACGGCATCGAGAGCGTGTCCGACGCCTTCGTCCTGTTCGACAAGGGCGGTCGGCTGATCCTGTCCAATCAGGCGTTCCAGGACGCCTTCGGATTCGAGGACGGCGTGCTTCGCCGCGGCGCCTTCAAGCAGGACCTGAACCGCATCGCCGCCCTCGCCATCAAGTCCGATCAGCCGGCCACGGGCGGCCGCGCCGGCGCCCGGGAGGTCGAGCTGCACGACGGCCGCTGGCTGCAGCTGGTCGAGCGCTTCACCTCGGACGGCGGCTCGGTCGTCACGGCGGCGGACATCACCGCGATCAAGCGCAAGGAGGCCGAGCGCCAGCGCGCGACCGAGCGGCTGCACGTCACCATCGCCGAGCTGGAGGACCGCGAGGAGCGGCTGTCCCAGCTGGCGCGGAAGTACGAGGTGGCGATGACCCGGGCCGAGGCGGCCAACCAGGCGAAGTCGGAATTCCTCGCCAATATGAGCCATGAGCTGCGCACGCCGCTGAACGCCATCAACGGCTTCTCGGAGATCATGGCGGGAGAGATGTTCGGCCCGCTGGGGGACCCAAAATACAAGGGCTACGCCGCCGACATCCTGAAGTCCGGCCAGCACCTGCTCAGCCTGATCAACGACATCCTCGACATGGCCAAGATCGAGGCCGGCAAGCTGACGCTGCACTACGAGATGGTGTCGCTGAAGGAGATCGTCGACGACGCCACCCGTCTGATGCGGGGCAAGATCGAGGAAGCGGGCCTGAAGCTGGTGGTCGACGCCCCGGTCCTGCCGGACATCGAGGCCGACTACCGCGGGCTGAAGCAGGTGATCCTGAACCTGATCTCGAACGCGGTGAAGTTCACGCCGGAGGGCGGCGACATCGTCGTCGCCCTGTCACGCGAGGACGACGACCGGCTCCGCGTCGCGGTCACGGACACCGGCATCGGCATCGCCGCCAAGGATCTGGACCGGCTGGCCCGTCCCTTCGAACAGGTCGAGGGCCAGCACTCCAAGACGACCCAGGGCACCGGCCTCGGCCTGGCCCTGACCAAGTCGCTGATCGAGCTGCACGGCGGCGAGCTCAGCATCGCCAGCCAGCCGGGCCAGGGCACGACGGTCAGCTTCAACGTTCCGATTCGCCGCCCGGAGATCGCCCCGGCCGAACAGGCCGAGGCCGCGTGACGGTTCAGCCCGTCCTGTCTTCCGCCTTCGTCGCCTTGTCCCGATCGCCGCGCGCCACCACGCGGCCCCGGCGGGTGAGGATCTCGGACAGGGCCTTCCGGTCCGCGGGCTGAAGCGTATCCAGAACGGCCACGGCATCGGTCTCGAGCCGGGCGCGGCCGCGCAGCTCGGCCTCGCGCGACTGGGCCAGCAGCGCCGTCACCCGCGCCCGGTCGAAAGCGTCGGACGACGCGATCCGCACGGCCTCGCGGCGGTACTGCCGCGCCGCCTCGAAGTCGGGACGGGCGGCGAGGGCCGAGGCGCGCAGGGCGTCGCGCACGCGCTCGCGCTCGGCGGGGGCCAGTTGGCCGATCAGCATCATCGGCGAGCCGGTGCGCGGCGGCTTGTGCTGGGCTTC
>NZ_DASWNO010000251.1:0-8087 GCF_036399195.1 Brevundimonas sp. | reverse complement strand
GGTAGGCGCGGAGGGACTCGAACCCCCAACCAGACCGTTATGAGCGGTCGGCTCTAACCATTGAGCTACGCGCCCGCCGTGGCCACGGCCTAGCAGGCGGGACGGCGGCTTGCCAAGCGGACGAGCCGTCAGTCGCTGTTTCGAATTCCGGCGGATGAACGGAACCTGCCAGCGCCCCCTCAGCGTTCATTCAGGCGCGAACGGCCAAGCTGTGGCTAATGTCCTCGCCCACGTCGGGCGGTGGGCCGTTCGCCCTCAAGGAGTTCTGACGTCATGCCCCGTTCCGCTGTCGCCGTCCGCGCCGTTCACCCCGCCTTCGGTCCGACGAACCGCCTGTTGCTCATGAGCGGGGCCGTCATGGCCGCCGCGGCCCTGCTGGCCGCCCCCGCCGTCCGGGCGCAGTCGCAGCCGGACGGCGGCGCGCCGATGGTGGTGCACGCGGTGGCCGACCGGCCGGCGCTGAACCTGTCGGCCTACGGCGAGACCAAGGTGAAGCCTGACATGGCCCGCATCAATTTCGGCGTCGTCACGGAGGCTCCCACGGCCGCCGAAGCCATGGCTCAAAACGCACAGAAGATGACGCAGGTGATGGCCGCGATCGGCCGGGCCGGCATCCGGGAGCTGGACGTGCAGACATCGGGTCTCAGCCTGCAGCCACTCTACGACTACGTCGAGAACCAGCCGCCTCGCCTGCGCGGCTATCAGGTCAGCAACCGCGTGACCGTCGAAATCCACGATCTCGCGCGGGCCGGCTCCACCGCCGACGCAGTAGTGAGCGCGGGCGTCAACCAGATCGACGGCATCAGCTTCGGCCTGCGCGATCCGGCCGAGGCCGAGAATGCGGCCCGGCAGGCGGCGGTGCGGAACCTCCGCGCCAAGGCGGATCTCTACGCCCAGGCCTTGGGCGTCCAACTGGGCGGCGTCCGGAGCCTGAGCGAGGGCGGGGGTTATTCGGCTCCGCCGCCGATGCCGATGTACGCCGCGCGCAACATGAGCATGGACTCGGCGCAGACGCAGATCGCCCCCGGGGAGCTGACGGTGCGGATCGACATCACCGGAGTCTACGACCTGGTTCGTTAGGACGTGAGCGAGCCCCGGTTCTTCGGAGCGGGGGCTCGCCTCAGGACGCGGACCGGGCCAGCACCAGCCCGACCCCTAAGTTCAGCGCATAGCAGATGAGCAAACCGGCCAGCAGGGTGACCGGACCGTCCGGGAACAGCATCAGCGGCACGCTCCACGGCAGGCCGAGAATGGTGGCTGGCAGGAAATCAACCATGCTCTGGCTCATGCCCAGCATGCGCAGTCCCGCAGTCGTCGCCAGCATGAGCCCGACGGCGCCGGCGACGGCGTAAAGCGCCAACAACGTCCATGGCAGCCAGGCGGGTAGTCGGGTCATCGGCGGCGCTCCTGACGCAGAGGGAAGTCCCTTGGACGCACGCCGTCAAGCTTGGGCCTATTCGATCTTGAAGACGACGGTAAGCCGGGGTCCGACCTCGGTCGGCGGCCGGTCGACCGGCGCCGCCTCCGTCGTCAGGGAACCCGTGACGACGATGTCGCCGAGCTCCCGATCACTCCTTGGGCCGGACCAAGGGAACGGAGCCCTGTCCGGATGGTCAAGCGGCCCGTTTGATCTCGTTGCGGTCGTCGAGCAGCACCACCGTCGGGGACCACTGGCGGGCTTCCTCCTGCGGCAGTTGGCCGTAGGTGACGATGATGACCTTGTCGTTCTTCTGCACCAGACGCGCCGCGGCGCCGTTGACGCCGATGACGCGCGAGCCGCGCGGCGCCTCAATGGCGTAGGTGGTGAAGCGCGCGCCGTTGGTGATGTTCAGCACATCCACCTGCTCGTGCGGAAAGATGCCGGCGGCGTCGAGCAGATCGGAGTCGATCGCGATCGAGCCCTCGTAGTCGAGGTCGGCCTGGGTCACCGTGGCGCGGTGCAGCTTGGCCTTCATCAGGGTGACCAGCATGGGAGGTGCGGTCCGGATGTGACGCGGGGCGATAAGCCCCCGCTCGCAGACCACTCATATAGGCGGTCGCCGCCCGCCCATCAATCTTCCTCGTTGCGCCGCAACATGGATGCTGCGGCGCATTCGCGAGTTACGCGACCTTCATTTGACCGAGACGCCCCGGGCTCTATGTTTGGGCGGGGCCACCATCCGGCCCCCGCCCGGACGCCGTTCCTCCCCCATGAAGCAATTCTTCCTGACCGTCCTCGGCGTCTTCGCCGGGCTGTTCCTGTTTCTGATCGTCGTCCCCTTCGTCTTCATCGCCGTGGCGATCGGTTCCGCCTCGTCGGAGGACCCCACGCCGGCCAACACCGTGCTGGAGCTGGATCTGCGAGACGGGCTGACGGACCAGACGTCGTCCAATCCCTTCGCCGTGTTCGGTGGCGGCGGACTGTCGACGCTGCAGATCGTCGACGCGCTTGCGCAGGCGGAGGACGACAACCGGGTGAAGGCGCTGCTGATCCGCCTGCCCGAGGCGGGGATCACGCCGGCCGCCGCGGACGAGATCCGGCAGGCGGTGGGCCGCTTCCGCCGGTCCGGCAAGGTCGTGATCGCCCACAGCCAAGGGTTCCAGCCGGTCGGCACAGCGGTCTCAAGCTACATGGTCGGCGCGGCGGCGTCTCAGCTGTGGATGCAGAACACGGCGAACTTCCAGCTGTCGGGCCTGTCTTCGGAGGGTCTGTTCCTCGGTCGCGCCTTCGACAAATACGGCGTGCGGCCCGAGTTCGAGCAGCGCTACGAGTACAAAAACGCGGTCAACGAATACACCGAGAGCGACTACACGCCGGCCCACCGGGAGGCGGCGACTGCGTGGATGACGTCCGTCTACCTGTCCAGTCTCGCCAACGCGGCGCGGGACCGAAAGGTGACGCCGGCGGCGCTGCGGACCACCATCGAGGCGGGTCCGTACTCGTCGGTGGAGGCCCGCGAACGCCGGCTGATCGACCGCGTCGGTCATGTCGAGGAGGCAGAGGCCGAAGCCAAGCGACGGGCTGGCCGCAACGCTGAACTCGTGGAGCTGTCCGACTACGCCTCCACCCGCGGCGAGCGGACCGGGTCCGGGTCCAAGGCCATCGCCATCATCGGCGGCGAGGGCGCGATCGGCACCGGCTCGGGCGGCGGCGCCGATCCGTTCGGCGGCGGCTCGTCGATTCAGTCGGACGATCTGGCCGAGGCCATTTACGACGCCATCGAGGACGACGCGGTCAAGGCGATCGTCTTCCGGGTTTCGTCGCCGGGCGGCTCTCCGGACGCCTCGGAGCAAATTCTCGCCGCGGTCCGGGCGGCGAAGGCCGCCGGCAAGCCGGTGGTGGTCTCGATGGGCGACTACGCCGCGTCGGGCGGCTACTGGATCAGCTCGGAGGCCAACTGGATCGTGGCCCAGCCGACGACACTGACCGGCTCGATCGGCGTCTATGGCGGCAAGTTCGTGTTGGCGGACGCGCTCGGCCGCTTCGGCGTCGATCTGCGCAATATCTCCGTCGGCGGCGAATACGCGGACGCCTTCTCCCCGGCCCAGTCGTTCACTCCGGCCCAGCGGGCGGCGTTCGCCGCCCAGATCGACCGCACCTATGAAGAGTTCATCACCCGGGTCGCCGCGGGTCGCCGGCTTGCGCCCGAACGCGTGCGCGAGATCGCCCGCGGCCGCGTCTGGACCGGCGCCCAGGCCCGGGAGATCGGCCTCGTCGACCAACTCGGCGGGCTGGAAGAAGCCATCGGCAAGGCCCGCGAGCTGGCGCGCATCCCGGCGTCGCAGTCCGTCAGCTTCAAGCGCTTCCCCGAGCAGACGTCGCCGTTCGAAGCCCTCGCGGACATGTTCGGCGTATCCGGGGAGGCCGCGCGCGTGCTGGTCGGGATTGGCGGGGTCATGAACGACCCTGCGGCGGAGGCGACGGTTCGCCGCATCCAGACCGACCGCGCGCGGGCTTCAGGCTCGTCCGTACTGGCTGACCAGCCCTGGTAGCGTCACCGGAACACTCGCCTGTGAAGGGGCTGTCATTGACCGTTCACCTTCATGGACCGAGAGTGGCTCTGAGGCGTTCTCCACGGCGTCTGCGAAGGTGAACTCATGACCCAGCCCGACCGTCTGATCCCTGGCTCCGGAGCCGCGGCGGCCATGCGCCGTCCGGCCAACGGACTGGTGGCGTCGATTGTGTGGTTGGGCGGGATGATCGCGACGCTGGCGGCCATGGCCGTCGGCGCGGTGCTGGCGGTGTTCACCGCCGCCGCCGTGGCGGTGATCGCCCTGTTCGCCGCCGTGGTCGTCTTCCTCGCGGGGCTGGCGATGGGCGCGCGGCGCAAGGTGGTTCGACGTACACGCCGTACCGACGATCTCATCGAGGCGCGCAAGGTGGACGGCGCCTGGGTCGCCTACGGCTGGGAGCGGCCGGGCCGGTAGGCGTGCTGATCGCCAGGGACGTTCCCTCCCCGAACTTCGACGAGCGCCGGGCCCCGCCCGACATGTTGGTGCTGCACTACACGGGCATGCGCACCGCCGACGCGGCGATCCAGCGGCTCTGCGATCCCGTCGCCAAGGTCTCGGCCCACTATGTCGTCGATGAGGATGGCGCGATCCTGCGGCTGGTCCCGGAAGAACGCCGGGCCTGGCATGCCGGCCAGGGCGCCTGGCAGGGCGAGACCGACTGCAACGCCGCCTCCATAGGCGTCGAAATCGTCAATCCGGGGCATGAGTTCGGCTATCGTGACTTCCCTGAAGCCCAGATCGACTCGGTCGTCAGCCTGATCAGCGACATCCGCACCCGCTGGACGATTCCCGACGTGCGCATCATCGGCCACTCCGACCTGGCTCCCGACCGCAAGCAGGATCCCGGCGAGCGGTTTCCCTGGAAACGGCTAGCCTCGGTAGGGCACGGCCTGTGGTTCGAGCCGGCGCCGGAGCGTATCGCGGCGCTCGGCCCGCCGCTCGGCGTCGGCGACGAGGGGCTGGGGGTGATCGTCCTGCGGGCCGGGCTGCACCGGTTGGGCTACGCCCTCCAGCCGGGTGGAAACTACGACGGGGCCACGCGCCTGACGGTGGAAGCCTTCCAGCGCCACTGGCGTCCGGCCCAGGTGGACGGCGTGGCGGACGGCGAGACCCGCGCCACCCTGATGGGCGTGCTGCAACTGGCCACGGCCGAGAGCGTGACGGGAGTCATGAACTAGGCCGCGGCTCCCGCGAAGTTGACGCCGTCGCCGGGAAGGCCCACCTAGCGCCGGTCAGACGGCCGGGCGGTCGCGGCGTGGCCAGAGCTTGCTTTGTCCGCGCCGAGGAAAGTCCGGGCTCCACGGTGAAAAGGCGGCGGGTAACGCCCGCCCGGGGCGACCCGAGGGATAGCGCCACAGAAAGCAAACCGCCTGCCCTTCGGGGCGGGGAAGGGTGAAAGGGTGGGGTAAGAGCCCACCGCGGACCTGGCAACAGGGCCGGCATGGCAAGCCCCGCCTGGAGCAAGACCGAATAGGGACGTCGCGCGGCTTCGGCCGCAGGGTTCATCGCCCGAGGCGTCCGGGTAGGTCGCGAGAACCGTCGGGCGACCGGCGGTCCAGAGGAATGATCGTCGCCGCTCTTCGGGGCGGAACAGAACCCGGCTTACAGGCCGTCTGACACTCTCTATTTCAGGGCGCTAACACTCGCCGCGCGGCGGCTCGCTGCTTGAGCGCGATCCGCCACACACGAGATTGCGGGTATCAGTCCACAGCCTGTCTATACTTGCATTGTTCTGTGTATGTTCTGTGCTTTACCGGCCGCACAAGTGCGAACGAGGTTAACCGGCGTCAACTAATCCCATTGAGGCCCACCTGATCCCATGCTATCCCAGCAGCTGAGGGTGCTTTCGGGATCAAGGGGGCGGATCGACAGGTCCGCATTAGGGGGCAGTGCGTGTTTCTCTCGACCTATGAGAAACAGTTGGACGGCAAGCGGCGCCTGCTGATCCCGCAGGAGTTCCGCACAGCCGACAACGGCGCCGAGCATGGCGTCTTCTGCTTCTTCTCGATGGCCTCCGATTGTCTCGAAGCCGGCGGGGACAAGCTGATGGCCGAGTACGTCGCCCGCATCGAAGCCCTGCCGTTCGGCAGCGACCGGCGCACCGCGCTCGAGGAAACCTTCTACGCCGGCCAGCGCCCGCTCTCGTACGACGGCGGCGGCCGGATCACCCTGCCGGAAAGCCTGTGCCAGGACGCGGGCCTCGGCGACGACGTGGTCATCGTCGGACTGGGTCCGCGCTTCCAGATCTGGGACCGGGCGCGCTGGAACGCCCGCCGCGACGCACGCCGGGCGCTGGCGCGTCAGGTCATGCTGGGCGACGACACAGGCGGGGAGGGCGCATGAGCGGCCCTCACGCCCCGGTCCTGCTGGACGAAGTGATCGAGGCGTTGGCCCCTAACCCCGGCGACGTGATCATCGACGCCACCTTCGGCGCCGGCGGCTACACCCGCGCGATCCTCGCCACGGGGGCGACGGTGATCGGCCTGGACCGCGATCCCACGGTGCAGCCGTTCGCGGACGCCGTCGCCAACGATCATCCGGGGCGGTTCCAGCTGATCCGCACCCCCTTCTCGGGTCTCGCCGACGCCTTCGCGGAGTCCGGCGCGGAGCGGCTGGACGGGGTGGTGTTCGACATCGGCGTGTCGTCAATGCAGATCGATCAGGCCCAGCGCGGCTTCTCCTTCATGCGCGACGGCCCTCTCGACATGCGGATGTCGGACGAGGGGGAGACCGCCGCCGACATCGTCAACACCTGGGACCACGGGCCTATGGCCCACATCTTCAAGCTCTACGGCGACGAGCGTCAGTCCGGCCGGGTCGCCACGGCCATCCTGCGCCGCAGGGTCGAGCAGCCGTTCGAGCGGACGCTGGAACTCGCCGCGGTGGTCGAGAAGGCGCTGGGCGGACGACGCGGCGCCGCGATCCATCCGGCCACCCGCGTGTTCCAGGCGCTGCGCATCGCCGTCAACGACGAGCTGGGCGAGCTGCGCGCCGGGCTCGAAGCCGCCGAGGCGACGCTGGCCCCCGGAGGGCGGCTGGCGGTGGTGACCTTCCACTCCCTGGAGGACCGGATCGTAAAGGCGTTCCTGACGGAGCGCACCGGGAACGCCCCCGGCGGTTCGCGCCACGCGCCGGTCGCCGTCGAGACCCGCAAGCCCAGCTTCACCCTGTCGTTCAAAGGGGCGCGCGAGGCGGCCGAGGCTGAGCTGGCGGCCAATCCGCGGGCCCGCTCGGCCAAGCTGCGCGCCGCGGTCCGCACCGACGCCGCGCCGTGGGGGAGGATCGCCGCATGAGCGCCGCGATCGCCACTCTGAACCGCCTGTACGGCTGGAAGGTTCGCGGCGTCCGCTGGGTCGAGATCATCGGCGTTCTGCTGGTGGCCGCGATGGTGTTCTCCGTCTATGTCGCCAAGGCGGCGGCGGCCCGCGAGAGCAGCCGCATCAGCGAGCTGGAGCGTCAGATCGGCGATAACGGCCAGCGGGTGCGCCTGCTGCGCGCCGAGGTCGCCCGCCTTGAACAGCCGGGTCGGCTCGAGGCCCTGTCGCGCGGAGCCGGTCTGGGGCCCGTCGATGTTCACCGGCAGGCGACCGAAGACAGTCTGCCGACCCTCGCGCCCATCCCGGAGCCTGCGCCGGCCGTCATCGTGGCTCCGACCCCTGCGCCTGCCGCTGAACCGGCGCCCGCCGGGCCCGTGGCGTCCCCCCCTGCCGTGGAGCCCGCCCGATGAGCGCGCACGATCCGCTCGCCGGGGGACGGCCCGCCTATGGAGGCCGCCGTTATGCGCCGTCATGGCGCTGGCTGGCCGAGGCCATGTGGTGGGTCGAGCATTCGTTCGGCCGCGCCCGCGCCGACGCCCGGCCAGAGGAAGACACGCGCGTCCGGATCTTCGTTTTGCTGGCCCTGTTCTCGGTCGTGTTCGGCTGCCTTGCGCTGGGCGCGGCGCGGGCGGCGTTGCTGGCGCCGCACGGCGCGACAGGCGCGGCCTCCCATCCGAACGCGGTGGTTCGGGCCGACATGGTCGACCGCAATGGCGCCCTGCTGGCGACGAACATCACCCACTACGGCCTCTACATAAATCCCGCGGAGGTCTGGGA
>NZ_DASWNO010000250.1:0-4574 GCF_036399195.1 Brevundimonas sp. | reverse complement strand
GGCGTCACCTATGAGCACCCGGTCGCCTACGACGGCGACGGCCAGCCGACGGAATACGAGACCCGCGACTATATCGTCGTCGCCACCACGCGGCCGGAGACCATGCTGGGCGACACCGGCGTGGCCGTGCACCCGGAAGATCCTCGCTATCAGGCGCTGGTCGGCAAGTTCGTGACCCTGCCGATCGTCGGCCGCCGCATTCCCATCGTCGCCGACGCCTACGCCGATCCGGCCAAGGGCTCGGGCGCGGTGAAGATCACGCCCGCCCACGACTTCAACGACTTCCAGGTCGGCAAGCGGGCGGGGCTGGCGGCGCTGAACGTGATGGACGGCTTCGGCCGCATCACCGGCGCCGACGCCGCTGACGTGCCGGCGGACTACGAGGGGATGGACCGCTTCGCCGCCCGAAAGGCCATCGTCGCCCGGGCCGAGGCCGAGGGTTGGCTGAAGGAGATCGAGAAGACTCGCCACGTCATCCCACACGGCGACCGCTCCGGGGTGGTCATCGAGCCGTGGCTGACGGACCAGTGGTACGTCGACGCCCACACCCTCGCGCAGCCGGCGATCAAGGCCGTCGAGCAGGGCGACACCGTCTTCGAGCCGAAGAGCTACGAGAAGATCTATTTCGAATGGCTGCGGAACATCGAGCCGTGGTGCATCTCTCGCCAGCTCTGGTGGGGGCACCGCATCCCGGCGTGGTACGGCCCGGACGGGACCATCTTCGTCGAGGAGAGCGAGGCGGAGGCTCTCGCAACCGCGCGGAGGCACTATGGGGCGGAAACTTCTCTGACACAGGACGAGGACGTGCTCGACACCTGGTTCAGCTCGGCGCTGTGGCCGTTCTCGACCATGGGCTGGCCGGAGAAGACGGACGACCTAGCGCGCTTCTATCCCACGTCCGACCTCGTCACCGCCGCGGACATCATCTTCTTCTGGGTCGCCCGGATGATGATGATGGGCCTTCACTTCATGGATGAGGTTCCGTTCCGTCGCGTGATCATCAACGGCCTGGTCCGCGACGAGAAGGGCCAGAAGATGAGCAAGTCGAAGGGCAACGTCATTGATCCCCTGACCATCGTCGACGAGCTCGGGGCCGACCCGCTGCGCTTCACCATGGCCATCCTGTCGGGCACACGCGACATCAAGCTGTCGCGGCAGCGTATTGAGGGTTATCGCAATTTTGGCACCAAGCTGTGGAACGCCGCGCGCTTCTCGCAGATGAACGACGCCCGCCGCATCGAGGGCTTCGACCCGGCCGCTGTCCAGCAGACCATCAACCGCTGGATCCGCGGCGAGCTGACGAAGGCCGAGCGGCAGGTGTCCTCCGCCATCGAGGGCGGCCGTTTCGACGACGCCGCCTCGGCGCTATACCGGTTCGTCTGGAACGTCTTCTGCGACTGGTATCTCGAACTGGCCAAGCCGGTGTTCACGGGCGCCGACGAGGCCGCGAGGGCCGAGACCCGCGCCATGACCGCCTGGACGCTGGATCAGACGCTCAAGCTGATGCACCCGATCATGCCCTTCATCACCGAAGAGCTTTGGGACAAGCTGGCCGGGGAGGGCGCAGCCCGGGCAGAGGCGACCCTGATCGGCGCCGCCTGGCCCGACCTGCCCGACGCCTTCGTTGATCCCGCCGCCGAGGCTGAAATCGGCTGGCTTGTCGATCTGGTCACCGAGATCCGCCAGCTGCGGGCCGAGATGAACGTGCCGCCGTCGGCCAAGCCGCCTCTGGCGTTCGTGGCGCCCGACGTCATCACGTCCGAGCGCATGACGCGACACCGCGACCTGATCCTGACGTTGGGCCGGGCCGGTGACCTGGAGACCGTCGACTCGGCTCCGGCTGACGCGGTCACGTTCGTCTCCGGCGGCGCCACGGCGGCCCTGTCTCTGGCGGGCGTCATCGATGTCGCGGCCGAGCGGACCCGTCTTTCCAAGGAAATCGCCGTCTTCGACAGCGACATCGGCCACGTCAACAAGAAGCTCGGCAACCCGAGCTTTGTCGACCGGGCCGCGCCGGAGGTGGTGGACGAACAGCGCCAGAAACTCGCTGAGGCCGAAGCCGGCAAGGCCAAGCTTCAGGCGGCGTTGGCGCGTCTGGACGCGGTGGGGTGAAGAAGGTCCGCCTCGACCAGCTGCTGGTGGCGCGCGGACTGGCGGAAAGCCGGTCGCGGGCGAAGGCGGCGATCGAGGCTGGCGGCGTGACGGTTGACGGACTGCCAGCCCGAGCGCCCTCGGAGACGGCGCCACAGGACGCGGTCATCACCTACGCGGCGGCGCACGGCTGGGTCGGACGCGGCGCGCTGAAGCTGGACCACGCCCTGACGCTGTGGCCGGTCGCGGTCGAGGGACGAACGGTTCTGGATATCGGCGCCTCCACAGGCGGCTTCACGGAGGTGTGCCTGTCGAGAGGCGCCGCCAAGGTATTCGCCGTGGACGTAGGCTCCGGTCAAATGCACCCGCGAATCGCCCGCGACGCCCGTGTCGTCGTCCTCGAGAAGACCGACGCCCGCGATCTCGACCGGACGCGGATCCCCGTAGCGCCGGAGCTCATCGTCTGCGACGCCAGCTTCATCGGGTTGGCGAAGGTGCTGCCGGCGGCGCTCGGTCTCGCGGCTCCCGAGGCGGACCTCGTCACCCTGGTCAAGCCGCAGTTCGAGGCAGCGAGGCCGGGCGGCGGCAAGAAGGGTGTCGTCAAGGACCCAGCCGCCCGTCAGGCCGCGCTGGCGTCAGTGTCATCGTGGCTGGAGGAGCAGGGTTGGTCCGTCTGCGAGACCGCCGTGAGCCCGATCACGGGCGGCGACGGCAACGTGGAATTCCTGCTCTGGGCCCGGTCGGCCGGCAGGGGTTAGATCCGCTTCGCGCTCCAGCAGAAGGCGACCATCTCGCGAGCGTGAGCGCCCTGAAAAGGGAAAAGCCGCCGGTGGATTTCTCCACCGACGGCTCCCGTCACGCCACCGGTCGACAGGGGGGCTGAAAAAAAACCGGTGACGCAATTCTGTCAGTAGCGGTCCGGGCAGGACTGCTCGTAGCGTGTCACGACGCGACCGTAGTGATCGCGGCTGCGGACCTCGACGGTGCGGCAGCTCGACGAATGACCGTAGGACGACGAGTAGGAGCGGTCGTAGCGGTCGTACGTCCGGCCGCTGCTGTTGTAACGGTCGTAGTCGTAGCGCTGGTCGTTGTCGTAGCGCCGGTCATCGTAACCGCGGTCGTAGTCGTAGCCGCGGTTGTCCGAACGGTAGCGGTAGTCGTCGCCGTAGCGGGACTGATCGTACCGGTAGTCGTAGGCGGTGGAGCCGCGGGCGCAGGCCGAATCGCCGCCGACGCCGGCGCCGATCGCGGCGCCGAGTACGCCGCCCAGGATGCTGCCCTCGGTGCGACGACCTCGAGCCGCCAGTTGCGAACCGGCGATGGCGCCGAGCGTGCCGCCGATGACAGCGCCGCCGCCCTGACGCGAGCCGCGATCATACTGGCAATGCTCCGGGTAGCGGTCGTAGTCGTACCGCTGTCCGTAACCGTAGCTGGGCTGCCCCTGGTAGCTGTAGGTCTGGGCGGAGGCGCCCGAGGGAAGCGCCAGAGCGCCGGCGGCTGCGAGAGCCGCCGCGGCGGCCGTGGTCCTGGTGAGGCGGGCGAACATGATGTCGATCCTTGTTATCAGAGATGAGGACCGAACGGCTGACCGTCCCTCTCTGTTGCATTGGTAAATACGGCCGCCAAGCTGAACGGCTTTTGAGCGGTGCGTTCATGTTCGTTCAGGTTTCGCGAGGGCGCCCGAGCCTCTAGGAAGACCCCATGACGCATACGCTGACGATCTCGCGGGTAGGCGGGCAGGGCGACGGGGTGGCGGACACACCTGAGGGCCCCGTCTTCGCGCCCCTGACCCTGCCGGGCGAGATCGTGACAGGAGAGGTCCGAGACGGTCGTCTGGAGTCTGTCCGGGTGTTGACGCCCAGCCCCGACAGGGTGGCGCCGGCGTCGCCGCATTACGGCGACTGCGGCGGCTGTTCGCTGCAGCACTGGGCTCAGGCGCCGTATCTTGCGTGGAAACGCGAGCAGGTTGGTCTGGCCCTCACGCGCGAGGGGATCGAGACGGAGATCGAGCCGACGGTCGCGGTTCCGCCCGGAGCGAGGCGGCGCCTGGCGCTGCATGCCCGGCGCGCAGACGACGGCGGGGTGGTGCTCGGCTTCAAGGCGCGGAAGAGCTGGCGTCTGGTGGCGGTGACGCACTGCCCGGTGGCCGATCCGCGGCTGGAGGCGTCGTTCCCGATGCTCCGGCGCCTGGCGGACTCGTTTCTGGAGCATCCAAAGTCGGCACCGACCCTGCATGTGACCTGGACGCCGGTGGGGCTTGATGTGGACGTCACCGGTGTCGAGCGGCGCTCGGGCGGCCTGTCCCGCGACGCCCAGCTGCGGGCGGTCCATGTGGCGGCCGAGGCGGGCTTGGCGCGGCTCAGCCTCGCCGGTGAAGTCCTGATGATGGAGCGGCAGCCGACCGTGACGTTCGGCCCTGCGACCGTTCCCCTGCCGCCCGGCGGTTTCCTGCAGGCGGCGGCTCAGGCCGAGGCCGCCATGGT
>NZ_DASWNO010000249.1:0-5787 GCF_036399195.1 Brevundimonas sp. | reverse complement strand
ACGGGGGCGAGATCACCCCGCGCTGGTGTTCTGGGACTGCTTTTCCTTCAGCGTGACCAGTTCCTCCGCCATGGTGGGGTGCACGGCGCAGGTGGCGTCCCACTGGGCCTTGGTCAGACCGGCCTTCACGGCGATGGCGGCCAGCTGGATCATCTCGGGCGCTTCGGGTCCGACGATGTGGACGCCGACGACTTTCTGGCTCTGGGCGTCGACGACCAGCTTCATCAGCATCCGCTCGTCCGAGCCGGTGAAGGCGTATTTCATCGGCCGGAAGCGGGTCACATACACATCCACCTCGCCCGGGCAAGAATGCCGCGCCTCGCTCTCGGACAGACCGACGGTGCCGACGGGCGGCTGGCTGAACACCGCCGTAGCGACGGCCTCGTAGTCGAAATGCTGGGGATTGTCGCGGAAGACGGTCTCATGGAAGGCCACCGCCTCGCGGATCGCGACCGGGGTCAGGTTCATGCGGTCGGTGACATCGCCGATGGCCCAGATGTTCTCCGCCGTCGTGTGCGAGAGGGCGTCGACCTTGATCGCGCCCTTGTCGTTCAGCTCGACGCCGGCGGCCTCGAGGCCCAACCCTTTCACATGCGGCTCACGCCCGGTGGCGAACATGACCACGTCCGTCTCGATCGTCATGCCGTTGCCGAGCCGGTTAAGCAGCCCGGTCTCGGTCTTCTCGATGCTGGTGTGCTGGCAACCGAGGATGACCTTGATCCCGCGCTTCTCGATCTCGCCGGCCAGATGGGCCCGGACGTCGTCATCGAAGCCGCGCAGGATGTTCGGGCCGCGATAGATCAGGGTGGTCTCGACCCCCAGCCCCGCGAAAATCCCCGCGAATTCGACCGCGATATAGCCGCCGCCCGCGATCAGGATGCGCTTCGGCAGTTCCGGCAGATGGAAGGCTTCCTCCGACGAGATGGCGTGCTCGATCCCCGGCACCTCCGCCGGCATCCACGGGCGGCCGCCGGTGGCGATCAGGATGCGTTCGGCGGTGACGGTCTGGTCTTTGCCCACGATCTCGACGGTGTGGGCGTCCTTCAACACCGCCCGCCCGTGGATCAGATCCACTCCGGCCTTGCCGAGGTTGGCGACGTAGATGCCGGACAGGCGCGCGATCTCGACGTCCTTGGCATGGATGAATTTGGGCCAGTCGAAACTCGACTCCACCGTCCAGCCATAGCCCTCGGCGGTATGGAACTGATGGGCGAAGTCCGAGGCCATGACCATGAACTTCTTGGGCACGCACCCGCGGATGACGCAGGTGCCGCCGACGCGGTGCTCTTCGGCGACGGCGACGCGCTTGCCCCCCAGAGCCGTGAGCCGGGCGGCGCGGACTCCGCCGGATCCCGCTCCGATCACGAAGAGATCGTAGTCATAGGTCATGATCGCGCGCGCCCCTGAATGTGCTGCGGACCAGATAGGCGCCTTCGCCGCGGAAATCACGCTCGCGGGCAAAGAGCCTCGTCGGGAAGTACGCAACAACCTCGCCACGCTTTTGCATTTTTCCGGAAATCGTCGTTAGTCTCCTGTCCTGAACGGACACGAAGGAGGCGGATATGCTCGGACTGCTGTTGGCTGGAGCGGTTCTGGCCGCCCCGATGCAGGCTCAGGATCCCGGCGCAGCGGCGCCCCTCGACGGGCCGGTCACGCTCGAAGATGTCACGGTCACCGGCCGGCCGCTCCAGACCCTGATCCGAAACTTCGTCGGCGAGGTCGCCGAGCCTAACCGCGGCCGCGGCCTGGCCCGCTGGGATGACAGGGTCTGCGTCGGCGTCGTCAACCTCCGTGTCGATGTGGCGCAATATCTGGCCGACCGCATCTCAACGGTCGCCCAGGACCTCGGCCTGGAGACCGGCGGCGACGGGTGCAACGCCAACATTCTGATCATCGCCACGGCGGACGGCGAGGCTGTGGCCGCATCGATGGTCGAAGACGGCAAGCGTATTTTCCGGACCGGTGGACCCGGGATGGACAGGGGCGGCGTGGCGCTGCGAGATTTCGTCGAAACCGACCGCCCCGTTCGCTGGTGGCAGGTCGCCACCCCCGTGAACTCGGAGACTGGCGAGCGGGCCGTCAGAATTCCCGGCGAATGCTCCGGGTCGTGTCAGTCCGTGAACGACATGGCGCCAGTCATCAATGTTCTGGCCGCCTCCCGACTCAACTCCCAGATCGTGGATGAGCTGACGCGCACCATCGTGATCGTCGACATCGATGAGGTCGAGGGCATGTCATCCCTCCAACTGGCGGACTACATCGCCATGGTGTCTCTCGCGCAGATCGACCCGGGCGCCGACACCTCGGCCTATGCGACGATCCTGAACGTGATGGCGGATCCGCAAGGCGTGGACTCACTAACGGATTGGGACAAGGCCTATCTGACCGGACTCTATGGGGCCGAGCGCAATCGGGTGAGCATGCGCTCTAACCGCACTCAGATCGCAGCCTCGATCGGTCGGGCTCACGGCCAGATACGAGCGGCCGAGGACCAGGCGACATCCGAAGCGGACTGATGCGTGCTCTTAGGGGATCAAGGCCTCGACGCCGCCGTCCCCGCCGATGATCGCCTCATCCGCTAGGTCGAGGAACAGGCCGTGCTCGACCACGCCCGTGATAAGCTTCAGATCGTCGGCTAATCGTGCAGGGTCGTGAATGACGCCGCATTTGGCGTCGTAGATCACGTTGCCGCCGTCGGTGCGGACGAGACCGCGCTCGGCGGTTCTCGCACGGGCCGGCATGGCGATGTCATGATCGACGAGCACGTCGGCGATCCGGTTGGCGGTGGTCTTGTGCCCGAAGGCCTCCACCTCGATCGGCAGGGCGAACGCCCCCAGCGTCTTCACGACCTTGGCGGCGTCAGCGATGACGATGCAGCGTGTCGAGGCCTCCCAGACCAGCTTCTCGCGCAGCAGGGCCGCCCCGCCGCCCTTGATCAGCGCCAGACCCGGACCGATCTCGTCGGCCCCGTCGACGGTCAGGTCGATGCGGGGGGTGTCGTCCAGCGTCGACAGCGTCAGTCCCAACTGCCGCGCCAGCTCGGCGGTCGCCTCCGATGTCGGCACGCAGCGCAGCCCGCTCAAGTTCCGCGCCGCCAGCGCCCTGACGAACCATGCGGCCGTTGAACCCGTGCCGAGTCCCACGACCATGCCCGCTTCGACCCGGAGAGCCGCGGCCTCTCCGGCGATCCGTTTCTGCAGGTCGCTCACTTGGCTTTCAGCGCCTTCTTCGCCCGCATCCGGTCCATGAAGCGCGTGGCCCAGCCGGTCTTGGCCTCCTGCTGACCCCGAGCAAGCGCGAGATCACCCGGCGCCACGTCGCGCACGATCACCGAGCCGGACCCGACCATGGCGCCGGCCCCGATCGTCACCGGGGCGACCAGCGAGCTGTTGGAGCCGACAAACGCGCCCTCCCCCACCACCGTGCGGTGTTTGAAAAAGCCGTCGTAATTGCAGAAGATCGTGCCCGCGCCGATGTTGGCCTTGGCCCCCACCTCTCCGTCGCCGAGATAGGCCAGGTGGTTGGCCTTGGACCCGGCCTTCATGGCGACGTTCTTCACCTCGACGAAGTTGCCGACCTTGACCCCTTCGGCCAGATCCGCCCCGGGCCGCAGGCGGGCGTAGGGCCCGACCTCGGCCCCGGCCGCGACGGTCGCGCCCTCGATATGGCTGAAGCTGCGGATGCGGGCGCCGGAGGCGATCTTCGCGCCGGGGCCGAACACGACGTAGGGCTCCACCGTCGCGCCGCCGCCGATCTCGGTGTCCCATGACAGGTGAACCGTGTCAGGCGCGGGCATGGTCACCCCGGCGGCCATCAAGGTTTCGCGCTGCACCTTCTGAAACAGAGCCTCGGCCTGGGCGAGTTCGGCCTGGGCGTTCACCCCCATCACCGCATCCTCACTGGCCATGACGGTTCGCGTCGGCGCGCCGCGTGCGCGGGCCAGTCCGACCACGTCCGTCAGGTAGTATTCGCCCTTGGCGTTATCGTTGCGGACCTCCGCCAGAAGCTCGAACAGCAGCCGCGCCGGGCCCGCCATGACGCCGGAGTTGCAGAGGCTGACCTTGATCTGGTCCGGCGTCGCCTCCTTGTGCTCCACGATGGCTTCGAGGCCGCCGTCCGCGTCGAGCAGCAGCCGGCCGTAACCCGTCGGGTCGCGCGCCTCGAACCCGACCACCGTGATCCCCTCCCCGCTGCTGAAGGCGGCCTCGATGTCCCGCGCCTTCAGCAGGGGCACATCGCCATAGGTGATGACGACCTGCCCCTCGAACCCCGCCATCGCCGTCTCCGCGGCGCGGACGGCGTGGCCCGTTCCGAGCGGCGGGTCCTGAACGGCGATGGCGCCCTCCCCGAGACGTTTGACGACGTGCTCCCGCACCTCCGGCGAATGGTTTCCGACCACGACGACGATCCGCTCGCAGCCCAGGGCCTCGGCCGCATCAATGGCGTGGTCCAGCATCGCGCGCCCGCCGACCGGGTGCAGAACCTTCGGCAGCGGCGACTTCATGCGCGTGCCCTGGCCGGCGGCGAGGATGATGGCGGCGCGGGCGGTGTGGCTGGTCATGAATCGGTCCGGCGGCTAGTCGTCGCCAGCGGTCTAGCCCATCCCGGCGACCGACGGGAGATGCGGATGACGACGCGCGACCTCGAAGGCTGGACCATCGCCTTCGACCTGGACGGGACCCTGGTGGAGACGGCGCCGGATCTGATCGGGACACTGAACCGCCTGCTGGCGCAGCGCAACCTGCCGGCTGCGCCGCTGGAGTCGGCGCGCACCCTGATCGGCCGTGGCGCCATCCCTCTGCTGATGCGCGGCTTCGAGGCGGCTGGGGAGCCGTGGGACGAGGCGGCTTCCCCGGCCCTGCTTGAGGCGTTTCTCGCCGACTACCGCCTGCACATCGCCGACGGCAGCACCCCCTATCCGGGCGCGGTCGAGGCGCTGGACCGGCTGGCGGCGCGCGGCGCGATCCTGTGCGTGGCGACCAACAAGCCGACCACGCTGGCCGTGGCCCTGTTCGACGCCATCGGCCTGTCGAGCCGCTTCGCCAGCCTCTGCGGCCCCCAGTCGGTCTCGGCGCGGAAGCCCGACGCCGCCCACATCCGCGAGGCCGTGCTGCAGGCCGGCGGCGATCCTGCCCGCGCAATCATGGTCGGCGACAGCATCACCGATCTCGACGCCGCCCGCGCCACCGGCGTGCCGTGCATCCTCACCACCTTCGGCTACACCGAGACCCCTGCGGCGGAGCTGGGCGCCGACGCCCTGATCGATCATTTCGACGAGCTGGAGGCGGCGATCGACGCCCTGATCCGCTGATCGACCATCTTGCGCGCCGCGGACGCGCGGGCTATGTCGCCGCCTCCCCGTCCAGACGGGGCGGCCCGATGGATGCGTAGCTCAGCGGGAGAGCACCTCGTTCACACCGAGGGGGTCACAGGTTCAATCCCTGTCGCATCCACCATTCTTTTCGATGACGAAGCGTCTCCCGCGCGGCCGTGCGCCGGCGCAGCTCCTGCGCCCTGACGAAAAGCGCCTGCGACCGCATCAGGTCTGCTTCATCGTGATTTCTGCGAACTGCCCGCGGTCGTTGCAGCGTCCGCCCGCCCGGTTGCATTTCCGTTGAGCCGTTTGGCGCCTGTCCTTAGCTTTCTTATCCCGGGCAGCCGCTGCCGCTGTCAGCGCCACAGCGGTCTCGGTCGGGGAGTCGCGCCTGTACGGCGCAGCAAGAGCGAGCGGCTGGATGCGCAACTTTCTTGGCCTGGCGGTCATCGCCGTTACGATCGCCGACCCCG
>NZ_DASWNO010000248.1:0-1566 GCF_036399195.1 Brevundimonas sp. | reverse complement strand
GCGCCGGCGGGCGCGGGAATGGCCCGCTCGGGCGCATGCACGACAGCCAGAGCCAGTTTGTCGACCGGAGACGGGGCGCGGTTCGGGATCACCGACGGAGTTTGACCGTCAAAGTTTAAGGCGTCCCTTCCAAGACCTTGCCCGATCCTTACCGAGCGAACATGGGTCTTCTTGATAACGGCCAGCGCTGGCGCTCTTCGTGACGAACCCACTCACGCGGCGGAGGGCGCAGGCGGCGAGATTTCAGGCGTCGTTCTGCATCAACGCCCCAGCGCCTCCAGCACGGCCGGGCCGTAGCGGTCGATTTTGGATTGGCCGACGCCGGAGATGTGGGCGAGGGCGTCGAGGTCGCGGGGTTGGCGGACGGCGATTTCCAGCAGCGTCTTGTCCTGGAAGATGACGTAGGGCGGCACCCGCTGTTCGGCGGCGCGGTCGCGACGCCATGCGCGGAGGGTTTCGAACCGGGCGCGCACGTCGGCGTCCATCGTCTCCAGCGCGGCGTTGCGGCCGGTGCGGACGCGCTCTTTCGCCACTCCCGAGCCGACGCGCGCGGGAAGGCTGCGGACCTCGACGGACCGTTCGCCGCGATAGACGGCGCGCACGGCCTCGGGATCGCCCAGCCGCACCAGCGGCTTGCCGTCGTTGGGATCCTCGGCCAGCAGGCCGTCGAACATCAGGTGGTCGAGCACGTCGCGCCATGTGTGCACCGCCGTGTCGGCGCCGATGCCCCAGGTGGACAGGGCTGTCTCCCACGGCTGGACGTCCTTCGTCCGGCCGAGCAGGTGGTCGATGACCCGGGTCTTGCCGAAGCGCTCGCCGAGACGCTGCACCGCCGCCAGCGCCTTCTGGGCCGGGACGGTGGCGTCGAACACGGCCGGGGGATCGGCGCACAGGTCGCAGACCCCGCACGGCTGCGCCTCGGCCTCGCCGAAATAGCGGCGCACGGCCTGGGGCCGGCAGGCCGCGCCGTCCAGCATGGCGAACAACTGCCGCGCCTTGCGGACCTGCGCCGCCTTGACCTCCTCGGCCATGGGTCGTCCGTCGAGCCGCTTCAGCGTCCAGGCGATGTCGGAGGGTCCGTAGAGGGTGATGCCCTCGGCCGGTTCGCCGTCGCGGCCGGCGCGGCCGATCTCCTGCCAATAGGCCTCCAGCGAGCCGGGGGGGTCGGCGTGGATGACGAAGCGGACGTCGGCCTTGTCCACGCCCATGCCGAAGGCGATGGTCGCCACCATCACGGCTCCGTCCTCGGCGAGGAAGCGCTCCAGCCGGCGGTCGCGATCGCGGGCGTCCATGCCGGCGTGGTAGGCGATGGCGTTGGTCCCGGCGTCGCGCAGCGCCTGCGCCACCCGTCCGCACCCGTCGCGCGAACCGCAGTAGACGACCCCCGACTTGCCGCGCCGCTGACGGACCAGATCGATCACGGCGGCGTCAGTCTTCGCCCGCGAGGCGTTCTCCTTGCGCAGGGCCGACAGCTGCAGGTTCGGCCGGGCGAAGCTGTCGACGAGGACTTTCGCGCCTTCCAGCCGCAGCGAGCGGACGATGTCCTCGCGCGTGCGGGCGTCGGCG
>NZ_DASWNO010000247.1:0-6205 GCF_036399195.1 Brevundimonas sp. | reverse complement strand
CAGCTGGTGGACGCCCGAAGACCGCGCCAACTTCGACGGCCTGACGAAGCGGCTGGGCGAGCAGTACGCCCAGTTCGAGCCGCTGCCAGGCTTCACCATCAACCCCGGCCTGACCATGGGCGAGAACATCGGCGACGCCGCGGGCACGGCGGTGGGCCTTGAGGCCTACCACCTGTCGCTTAACGGCCAGCCGGCGCCGGTGATCGACGGCACCACCGGCGATCAGCGCTTCTTCTACGGCTGGGCCCAGGTCTGGCAGTCAAAGATGCGCGACGACGCCCTGCGCAACCAGATCGCCACGGACTCGCACAGCCCGGCCGAGTTCCGGGTCATCGGACCGGTGCGCAACATCGACGCCTGGTACGAGGCCTTCAACGTCCAGCCGGGCTCCAAATACTACCTCGCGCCGGCCGACCGGGTGCGTATCTGGTAAGGCGGTTCAGACGCTGACTGAAGAGGGGCCGGAGCGGCGATGCTTCGGCCCTTTTCTTTGGTCGGATGGAAGCACCGGCCCTCTCCCTCCCGCTTGAGGGAGGGTGGCTGAGCCGCAGGCGAAGCCGGGTGGGGAGGGCACGGCGACGCGAGCGCCGGCGTGTCTGTTTGCCGAAGCGCGCCCACCCCTTTGCCGCTTTGCGGCAAGGACCCTCCCCCAGGTGGGAGGGAGAGGTGATGCTTGGAAGCCACCATCCAGACAGCAAAAAGCCCGCCGCGGGGGATACATCGCGGCGGGCTTCTTTCGCTCTTTGACGAGCGGACGTTTCCTCCCCGAAACGCCTCCGGGCCGCTGCTGCGTCGAAACGCTGCGCTTCCCGAGTAGGTCAGAATGACGACATTTCGCCCTTCAAGTCAATCAAGCCCGCCTCCGAAGTCGCGGAAATTCCTGACTTACCGCCGATAACTCACGAAGCTGTGCGCGGGCCCGCGACGATCGTTTGCACGGTTGCAACAAGTTCGCTGCGAGCGACGACCCGCTGGCCCGGACGCTCCGACTTCCACGCCTCGTTGTCGGTCACGCCGGCGGCCAGGGCGCGGCCCGCGTCGAGGTCCTTGACCGTCACCTGACCGGCGGCGATCTCGTCTCCCCCGAGGATGACCGCGGCCGGGGCCCCGCGGCGGTCGGCGTATTTCATCTGCGCCTTCATGCCCGCCCGCCCAAGGTAGAGTTCGGCCGCGATCCCGGCGTTTCGAAGCTCCGACACGGCGTCGAGGTAGTGGCGCATGTCCGCGTCCGAAAAGACGATGACGACCACCGGCCCCCGCACGCCGCCGCCCGCGCCCCGGCCCGCCGCCTTGAGCGCCGACGCCAGCCGCGAGACGCCGAACGAGAACCCCGTCGCCGGCAGCCGCTCGCCGGTGAACCGGGCCACCAGATCGTCGTAGCGGCCGCCGCCGCCGATCGAGCCGAACCGCACGGCCCGTCCCTTGTCGTCTGTCGTCTCCAGCAACAGATCGGCCTCGAACACGACCCCGGTGTAGTATTCCAGACCGCGCACGATGGTCGGATCGAACCGCGCCGCGTCCTGCCCCACGCCCATGACGTTCAGCGCCGCGTCGACGGCCGCGAGCTCGTTCAGCGCCCGCTCGCCCGTCTCACCCAGACCACCAGCCCGCGCGACGGCGTCGAGCGTCTCGGCCCGGGTCAGCCCCTGCGTTCCGGCGGAGGCGAGGAAGGCCTCGACGGTGGCGATCACGGCCGGCGGCAGGCCGGCGCCCTTGGTGTAGTCGCCGGACTCATCGAGTCGGCCCTCGCCCAGAAGGGCGGCGACGCCGCCCCAGCCCAGCCGCTCGAACTTGTCGATCGCGCGCAGCGCCGTCAGTTTCTGGCCCGCGTCCTCGACGCCGCCCGCCTCGAACAGGCCGTCGAAAAGCTTGCGGTTCGAGACCTTGATGACCGCCTGGCCAGCGTCGAGGCCCGCGGCTCGCAACCCTTCGCCCGCCATGGCGATGATCTCGGCGTCAGCCTCGGGACGGTCCGAACCGACCGTGTCGGCGTCGCACTGGACGAACTCCCGGAAGCGCCCGGGCCCCGGCTTCTCGTTGCGCCATACCGGCCCGAAGGCGTAGCGGCGAAAGGGCTTGGGCAGGGTCTCCCAGCTCTGCGCCGCGAACCGGGCCAGCGGCGCCGTCAGGTCGTAGCGCAGGGCCATCCACTGATCGTCGTCGTCCTGCAGGGCGAACACGCCCTCGTTCGGACGGTCGGCGTCAGGCAGGAATTTGCCGAGGGCGTCGGCGTACTCGAACGCCCCCGTCTCTAGCGGTTCGAAGCCCCAGCGCTCGTAGACCTCGGACACCCGCGCCACCAGCCGGCGCTCGGCCACCAGGTCGGGGCCGCGACGGTCGGCGAACCCCCGCGGGTTGCGGGCTTCGGGGCGAGTCTCTGGGCGGATCGGCGTCTCGGTGCTCATGCCGCGCGCTTAAGCCATCGCCCGCCGCCCGGCAACGACGGCGGCGAAGGTCAGGCCGCGACCGTCTTTCGCAGCGGCATCATCCGACCGTAGCTCAGGCAGCGCCAGGCCCACTCGAACGGCCCCATGCTGAAGGCCGACAGCCACAGCGGCGACCAGATCAGCTGGGCGATCCAGATCGCGCCGACGACGCCCCACAGGGCGCCGGGCCCCATGGTCCCGAACCACTGCGGCCCCCACGGCATGTAGAACAGGGTGCTCATGATGAGGGTCTGGGTCAGGTAGTTGGTGAAGGCCATCCGGCCCACCGGCGCCAGCACCTGCGTCACCGCCTTCAGGCCGAACCGTGTCATCAGGATCAGCAGGCTGACGTAGCCGAGCGTCACCAGCGGCGCGAGGCCGCCGGCGGCGGCCGCCACGCCCCGGGTCGGATCGGCGTCGAGGCCGGCTCTCACGTCGGTCAGGTCGGCGACCCCGAAGATGCCAAGATTGACGGCGGCGAGGGCGGCGATCAGTGCGTAGAGCCAGACGGGCGACCGCCCGCTCAGGAAGCCGGACTTGAACAGCCCCAGCCCCAGCATCATCAGCGGCAGGCTGACCATGATCATGGGAATGCTGACCCCCTGGGCCATCCCCCACGCCTTGGCGTTCTCCACCCAGGCTCCGGCTCCGGCGCCGTAGGCCTGAACGGTGGCCATGACCTCTTCCCGCGTCACCTGCGGCATGCCGGCCTCGAACTTGGCGCTGAAGTCTTCGCCAAGCCCGGCGACCACCAGCGGTCCCGCCGTCGCCAGAAAGCCCCACAGCAGGGTGATCCCGCCGCCGATCCAGATCAGCTTCGACGCCTTCATCGACCGCATCATCATCATGATCAGGCCGCAGTAGGCGTAGTGCAGCAGGATGTCGCCGAACCAGAAGGCCAGCCCGTGAATGAGGCCGAACAGCCCCAACCACAGCAGCCTGCGCCGCAACAGCTTGCCCCGCGCCTCGTCGAACCGTTCACCGCCGACCAGCCAGATCGACACCCCGAACAGCATGGTGAAGAGGGTGCGGAACTTGTCCGCGAAGAAGACGTCGGTGACCCAGTGGCCCCAGCCGTTCGCCCCGGTCAGGGCGAAGGGCCGCGCCGCCTCGCTCATTTCGGCCGACATCGGCCAGGCGAACGCCATGGCGTTGACCGCCAGAATCCCGAGCACGGCCCAGCCCCTGAGCATGTCGAGGTGGAAGATCCGGTCCTTCGGCGCGACGGGCGCAAGCGCGCTGTCGGCCTCGGCGCGCGACGTGGATGTCAGTTCGGCTGCGGTCATGATGGTCCCCCCGGATCAGTCGTCAGCTTGGCCCAATCCTGCACGGCGTCAATGGGATAACGCCGTCTCAGCCCGGGTCGCGCTCGCCGAAGACCCCCAGCCGGTCCCTGACCTCGGGCTGGGGCGCGAAGGCGATGAAGGCGGCGCACAGTCCGGCCCACAGCGCATAGCTGACGCCCACCAGCACGGCGATCGGCAGCAGGCCGACGCCGAACAGCAGCAGGCTGGTCTCGGTCGCCCCCGCCGCTTGGGCGATGCCGCCGGCCTCGAACCAGCCGACGATGGCCACCACCAGCGCCAGCATGGCCTGCAGCGCGGCGGCGAGCAGGCCGCCGTAGAACATGAACCGCCACACCACGCCCAGCCGCGTGGAGGGGCGGCCGCTGCGATCGCGCTCGCGGTTGAGCAGCCACAGCGCGGCCGGAACGGCGGCCAAGCCGACGATCAGGACCACCAGCCGCCAGTCCATCTCCAGCCCCGGCAACCAGTTGCGCGGGGGCCAGACGAACAGGGTGATCACCAGCGGCGGCCAAAGCGCGCCCGCAACGGCGGCCAGCGCGATGCGGTGGGGCTCGCGGCGCCAGGAGACGCGCTGCCGGCCGGGGAAGTCCTCAGGTCGTTCGAACGATGGGATCATCGGGTCGGCACCGGTTCGTCGCCGGAATAGTCGTAGAAGCCGCGGCCCGACTTGCGGCCCAGCCATCCGGCCTCGACGTATTTCACCAGCAGGGGACAGGGCCTGTATTTGCTGTCGGCCAGGCCGTCGTAGAGCACGTTCATGATCGCCAGCACGACGTCCAGCCCCATGAAGTCGGCGAGCTCCAGCGGCCCCATCGGATGGTTGGCGCCCAGCTTCAGCGCCTTGTCGATCGAGGCCACGTTCCCGACGCCCTCATACAAGGTGTAGACCGCCTCATTGATCATCGGCACCAGGATGCGGTTGACGATGAAGGCCGGGAAGTCCTCAGCGTTGGTCGTGGTCTTTCCAAGCGATTCAGCGAACGCCAGGGCCGTATCATAGGTCTCGGCCGAGGTGGCGATGCCGCGGATGATCTCGACCAGCTTCATCACCGGGGCGGGCTTCATGAAGTGCAGGCCGATGAACCGATCGGGCCGGTCCGTCGCCGAAGCCAGCCGGGTGATCGAGATCGACGAGGTGTTCGACGCCAGCAGCGTCCCGGGCCCGAGGTGCGGCGTCAGATCCGCGAGAATGGACTTCTTGACGGCCTCGTCCTCGACGGCCGCCTCGATCACCAGATCGGCCTTGGCGGCCGCGGCGAGGGAGCGCGCGGCCGAAATGTGGGACAGGGCGGCGTCGGCGGCGTCCTGATTGGTCAGGCCCCGGGCGACCTGCCGCGCCAGACTGGCGGCGATGGCGGCCTGCGCCTGGGGCACGCGCTCGGGATTGGCGTCGTACAGCATCACCTCGTAGCCGCCGGCCGCGACCGCCTGGGCGATGCCCGCACCCATCTGGCCCGCGCCGACGATGGCGACTGTTCGGATCGTGGTCATGAATTCCGGATGGCTGGCGGGCGCAGGGCCCGGTCGGAGCGGCACCTTAGGACCCTCGGCAGACGGCGCAAGGCCGGATCGGCGGCGCCGGGCGATCGCCCCGACGCTGTCGCCGCCGAGCCTCTATCCCAGCGTCGAGATCAGGATGGGCGCGGTCAACCGGTTGAACAGGATGCGGATGAAGTTGATCAGCAGCAGCACCACGATCGGCGAGATATCAATCCCGCCGAGCGGCGGAATGATGCGGCGGAACGGCTCGAGCAGGGGCGCCGTCAGGCGGTCGAGAAAGTCGGCGATCTGGGCCACGAACCGGTTGCGACGGTTGATGACGTCGAAGGCGAACAGCCAGCTCAGGATGGCCGACAGGATGATCGACCAGGTCATGATCGACAGGATCGTGTTGACCAGCCAGACGATGGCGTAACCCATGACGGGGCTCCAGAAGCGAGTGCAGGGCCGCTTCTAGCGTGGCGGTCGCCATCGGCCAAGGATTGACCGCCGCGGCGGGCGGTCGCCCTGACCCCGTTGACACCACCGGGCCGCCGAACGTATGTCGCGCGCTCGCCTGCACCCGACGGACCGCCGGGTTTGGGGGGCCGTAGCTCAGTTGGTAGAGCGCGTCGTTCGCAATGACGAGGTCAGGGGTTCGACTCCCCTCGGCTCCACCATCCTGCTTCGCGCTGGCGCGCTTCGCAGGACAAGTCCCCTGGCGGGTCAGGATCGCCGCTCGTGAATTTCTCGTCGCCCCCACAGATCCTCGTCGCCGCCCTGTACCGCTTCACGCCGGTCGAAGACCCGCAGGCGGTGCGGGACCGGCTGGAGGCGCTGTGCGCGCCGGAGGTTCGCGGCACGCTGCTGGTCGCTCACGAAGGGCTGAACGGCACTATCGCCGGCCCGGCGGCGGCGGTGGAGAGGGCGCTCGACGGCATCCGCGCCCTGCCCGGTTTCGCCGACCTCGACGTCAAGCGCGCCCTGGCGGCG
>NZ_DASWNO010000246.1:0-18243 GCF_036399195.1 Brevundimonas sp. | reverse complement strand
ATCGAGTCACTTCCAACTGCAGACCGCCGCGTTCAGCGCATCCGGCTGACGGCGGAGGGCCGAGCGCGCTTCGCCGCCATGGCGGCCGCCCACGAACGCTGGATCGACGCCGTCTTCGCGGACCTCAGCGACGCCGAGGCCGACGAACTGACCCGTCTGCTGGAACGCGCCAAGCGATCCCTGCACCTCACCAGCCAACAGGAGCCGAACGGATGAAGGCGCGCGAATACCAGGCCGTCCATTTCCTGTGGTCCGTGGACGACGAGGGCGTGGCGACCCTGACCCTGAACCGCCCCGAGCGGAAGAATCCGCTGACCTTCGAGTCCTATGCCGAAATGCGGGACCTGTTCCGCGCCCTGATCCACGCCGACGACTGTCGCGTGGTGGTCGTCACTGGCGCCGGCGGCAACTTCTCATCCGGCGGAGACGTGCACGAGATCATCGGCCCGCTGACGAAGATGGCCGCCCCCGGGCTGCTGCGCTTCACGCGGATGACGGGCGATCTGGTCAAGGCCATGCGCGGCTGCCCCCAGCCGATCATCGCCGCTCTCGACGGCGTCTGCGTCGGGGCCGGGGCGATCATGGCCATGGCGTCGGACCTGCGCATCGCCACGCCGCGCACGAAGACAGCCTTCCTGTTCACCCGCGTAGGCCTCGCCGGCTGCGACATGGGCGCCTGCTCCATCTTGCCCCGCCAGATCGGTCAGGGGCGCGCCTCGGAGCTGCTGTTCACCGGCCGCGTGATGACGGCCGACGAAGGCGAGCGCTGGGGCTTCCACAATCGCGTCGTCGAAGGCGAGGTCCTGATCGACACGGCGCTGGAGCTCGCGCGCGGCCTGGCTCGCGGCCCGACCTTCGCCCACGCCATGACCAAGAACCAGCTCAACCTCGAATGGGACATGAGCCTCGACGCCGCCATCGAGTCAGAGGCGCAGGCCCAGGCCCTGTGCATGCAGACGCAGGACTTCCGCCGCGCCTACGAGGCGTTCGCCGCCAAGCGCGAGCCGGTGTTCGAGGGGAACTGACGCCATGGCTGATCGCAGCTTCCTCGACTGGCCCTTCTTCGAAGACCGCCACCGCGCCTTCGCCGCCGATCTGGAGACGTGGGCGGAGCAAACAGCCGCTGTCGACCTGCACGGCGACCACGACTTGGACGGCGACTGCCGCACGATCCTGAAGGCGCTGGCCGACGGCGGATGGCTGCGCAAGGCGGTGCCCGACGCCGACGGAAAGCTGGACGTCCGCACCCTGTGCCTGACCCGCGAGACCCTTGCCCGCCGCTCGGGCCTCGCCGACTTCGTCTTCGCGATGCAGGGGTTGGGCTCAGGCCCGATCAGCCTGTTCGGCACGCTGGAGCAGAAGACCCGCTGGCTGCCGGATGTCGCCTCGGGCGCCGTCATCGCCGCCTTCGCCCTGTCCGAGCCTGAGGCTGGATCGGACGTCGCGGCCCTCTCCACCACCGCCCGCGCCGACGGCGACGGCTGGGTGCTCGACGGGACCAAGACCTTCATCTCCAACGGCGGTCTCGCCGACCGCTACACCGTCTTCGCTCGCACGGGAGGTGCCGAGGGCGCGCGCGGGATCAGCGCCTTCGTCGTCGACGCCGAGACGCCGGGCTTCGACGTGGTGGAGCGTATTCCGCTGATGGCGCCCCACCCGCTGGCCACGATCCGCTTCGACGGCTGCCGCATCGACGGCGACCGAATCCTCGGGGCGCCGGGCGAGGGTTTCCGCATCGCCATGGCGACCCTGGACGTGTTCCGCTCGACCGTAGCGGCCGCGGCGCTCGGGTTCGCGCGGCGGGCGCTGGACGAGGCCGCCACGCGCGCCTCGACCCGCCGCCTGTTCGGCGCGCCGATGAGCGATCTGCAGCTGGTCCAGGCCTCGCTGGCCGAGATGGCCCTGAAGGTCGACGCCTCGGCCCTGCTGATCTACCGCGCCGCCTGGCTCAAGGATCAGGGCGCGCCGCGCGTCACCCGCGAGGCCGCCATGGCCAAGCTCTACGCCACCGACGAGGCGCAGGTCGTCATCGATCAGGCGGTGCAGCTGTTCGGCGGCCTCGGCGTCGTCTCCGGCCATCCGGTCGAGCGGCTGTACCGCGAGATCCGCGCCCTGCGCATCTATGAGGGCGCCTCCGAGGTGCAGAAGATCGTCATCGCCCGCCAGCTTCTGGGCGCGGTTGCGGGAGGCCGCTGATGGAGCCCAGCGCCCATGTCGATCGCTTCGTCCTCGAAAACCTGCCGCCGCCGGAGCAGCAGCCGGAGCTGATCTTCAGCCTGCCGGAGCTGCAGTACCCCGCGCGCCTGAACGCCGCGACCGAACTGCTGCGCCGCGCCGTCGCCGCCGCCGGTCCCGACGGCTGCGCCCTGATCGATCATGACCACGAATTTTCATGGAGCCGGGTGGACGCGATCTCCGACCGCATGGCGCGGGTGCTGGTCGAGCAGATGGGGCTGGTCCCCGGCGCCCGCGTCCTGCTGCACGGCCCGAACTGCTCGTGGACCGTGCTGGCGTGGTTCGCGATCCTGAAGGCCGGCGGCGTCGTGGTCGCCACCATGCCGATGCTGAGGCCTGCGGAACTGGCCACGGTGGTGGAGAAGGCTCAGGTCAGCCACGCGCTTGTCTACGCCTCACTCGCCGAGGCGGTCGCAGAGGCCCAACGCGCCGTCCCGTGCCTGACCCGGGTGATGACCTCGGCGGCGCTTCAGGCCGCCGCGCAGGCCCAGCCGGCTGGGTCGCGCTTCGACGCGATCGACACCGCCGCTGAAGATCCCGCCCTGATCGCCTTCACCTCCGGCACCACCGGCAAGCCCAAGGGCTGCGTCCACTACCACCGCGACGTCTTGGCCATGGCGGATACGTTCGCGCGTCACATGCTGGATCTGGCGCCGGGCGACATCGTGGTCGGAACGCCGCCGATCGCCTTCACCTTCGGCCTCGGAGGGCTGGTGGTGTTCCCGGCGGCGGCGGGCGCCGCCACGGCGTTCGCCGACCGGCCGGGCTTCGAGGCCTTGGCCGAAACGATTGAGGTACGGAAGGCCACCGCACTGTTCACCGCTCCGACCGGCTACCGCGCGCTGCTCAAACTGGCCGGTCAGCACGACCTGTCGTCGCTGCGCACCTGCGTCTCCGCCGGCGAGGCCCTGCCCGCCGCCACCTCCGACGCATGGCGCGCCGCGACGGGAGTCCGGATCATCGACGGGATCGGCTCGACCGAGCTGATCCACATCTTCATCTCCGCCAGGGGCGACGACATCAGGCCCGGTTCCACGGGGAGGCCGGTCCCCGGCTATGAGGCCTGCATCCTTGATGACAACGACGGCCAGCAACCGCCCGGAGCGACGGGCCGCCTCGCCGTTCGCGGCCCGACCGGGTGCCGCTACCTCGCCGACGCGCGGCAGGCCGACTATGTCCGCAACGGCTGGAACCTGACCGGCGACATCTATCGGCAGGACGCCGACGGCCGGTTCTGGTTCGTGGCGCGGGCCGACGACATGATCGTCTCGGCTGGCTACAACATCGGCGCGCCGGAGGTCGAGAACGCCCTGCTGATGCACTCGGCCGTGGCCGAGGCCGCTGTCGTCGGCGTCCCCGACGAGGAGCGGGGCCAGATCTGCAAGGCGTTCGTGGTTCTGGCGCCCGGCATCGAAGCGTCTGGCGAGCTCCGGGCCGAGCTGCAGAAATTCGTGAAGGGCGTGATCGCGCCCTACAAATATCCCCGCGCGCTTGAGTTCGTCGACACCCTGCCCAAGACCCAGACTGGCAAGCTGCAGCGCTTCCGCCTGAAGGAAGCGATATGACCGGCCTGACCTTCACCGTCGAACGGCGGGTGCGGTTCGCGGACTGCGACGCCGCCGGCATCGTCTTCTATCCGCGCTATTTCGAGATGCTGAACGGGGTGGTCGAGGACTGGTTCGCCGGTCCGCTCGGGGTCTCGTTCCGCGAACTGCATCTGGAGCGCCACGCCAGCGTCCCGACGGCCGCGGTCGAAGCGCGCTTCATCGCCCCTTCGCGGCTGGAGGATGAACTGAGCTTCTCCCTGACTGTCACCCGGCTAGGCGGCGCCTCCTGCGGCCTGCGCCATCGGATCACCGCTGACGGCCTTACCCGGTTCGAAGCGACCCAGACCATCGTCTACGTCGGCGTTTCCCTGAAGCCTGAGCCGTGGCCGGACGCCCTGCGTGCGCGCATCGCGCCCTATCTGGAGGCCGCCCCATGAACCGGACCCTGCTGCCCGAAGGCTGGCCCCGGCCCAAGGGGTACGCGAACGGGGTCGCCGCCGAGGGCCGGATGGTGTTCGTCGCCGGTCAGATCGGTTGGGACGCGAACGGGGTCTTTCCAGACGGTTTCGCCGCTCAGGCCCGCCAGACGCTGGAGAACACCTTGGCCGTACTCGCCGAAGCCGACGCCGGTCCCGAGCATGTCGTCCGCATGACCTGGTACGTCGTGGACAAGCGCGAATACCTCGCCAGCCTGCGCGACGTCGGCGCCGCCTGGCGCGAACTGATGGGCTCGAACTACCCGGCCATGGCGGTCGTCGAGGTCAAGGGACTGATCGAGGACGCGGCCCGGGTGGAGATCGAAACGACAGCCGTGATCGGCACCGGATCGATCAGGTAGCGGCCCCGCCGCCCTCCTTCGGATCGCCGTCCCGGAAGCGCCACTTCATGAAGAGGACGCCGGACGCCATCACCAGGGCGCAGGCGTTCGCCACGATGATCGGCCAAGCCGTCGTCAGGATTCCGTAAGCGGTCCACAGGACGAAGCACGTCACTGTGAGGGAATAGGTCTTCAGCGACACTGACGACGCATCGCGCTCCTTCCAGATCTTGATGATCTGCGGCGCGAAGCTGGTGATCGAGCACAGGGCGGCGGCGGTGCCGACGAGGTTCGCCGTAAGATCGCTCATGCGGCCTGTTTCCGCCGTGAGGCCGCCTTGGCGAGCGGTTTGCGGGGGCCGGCCTGCTTCTTCGCCTCAGCCCTGTCGTCTTCCTTGCGCGTGGCGACGACAGGCAGCGCCCCGGCCCCGTGGACCCGGGCCGCACGGGCCTCGACGTCGGACAGGATCTTGTCCAACTGCTTCTCCGTCAGATGCTCGATGCCGATGAACCGCTCATCCGCAGATCGGACAGCGTGCAGAAGCTCATCGAGTTTCGCCTGAATCGCCGCGCCGTCGCGATTCTGGGTGTTCTGGATCAGGAACACCATCAGGAAGGTGACGATGGTCGTGCCCGTGTTGATGATCAGTTGCCAGGTCTCGCTGAAGCCGAACATGGGCCCGCTGAGGCCCCAGATGAGGACAACCGCAAGACAGGCCAGAAAGGTCCACGGCTTGCCGGCGATCCTGGCCACGCGGTTGGCGAGGGAGACGAAGAAGGCTTCCATCGTTCCGTAACCGCCAAGCCAGCCCCTTTGTTGCATTGCCGACATAGCGCTCCGGAGCTGAGCTACTGCGTCAGCGGCGGCGGCCGGCGCTCCCGCGTCCTCTGTTCGTAGGCGTGCCCCAGCGACAGGATGCGGGCGTCGTCCCACTTGCCGCCGATGAAGCTCAGCCCGATTGGCATGCCCCGGTCGAAGCCCATCGGCACCGTCAGGTGCGGATAGCCGGCGATGGCCGCCAGCCGGCTGGCCGAGCCCTGGCCGTCGTCGTCGTCCTCACGGTCGTTGGTCCAGGCGCGCGAGGTGGTCGGAGCGATCAGGGCGACGACGTTGTTGGTGCTCATCAGCCGATCGATGCCTTCCGGCCCGGCGGCGCGAAACGAGCGCTCCCGCGCCTCGACATAGACGGGCTCTTCCAGTCCGCCGGTCGCCTCGGCCCGCAGGAACAGTTCCTGGCCGAACAACTCCATCTCGCGCGGCTCGGCCTCGTTGAAGGCGATGAGGTCCGCCAGCGTCCGCGTCGGCACCTGCGTCGGGTTCGTAGAGGCGAGGTAGGCGTTCAGGTCGTGCTTGAGCTCGCTCATCAGCACCTGGATTTCCCAGCCGCCAAGCGCGCGGAAGTCCGCCGGCGGTTCCGTGATCTCGACGATATCAGCGCCCGCCGCTCGCAGCGCGGTCAGGGCCCGCTCGAACTCCGCCTGCGCCTCCGTGGAATAGTTGCCGACGATGAACCGCATCACCCCCAACCGCGCGCCACGCAGGCTGCCGGCGTCGAGAGCGGCGCGATAATCGACCTTGCGCGCGTCGGCCTCGGCCGTGGCTGGATCGGCGGGATCGGAGCCCGCGATCACCGTCAGCACGATGGCCGCGTCCTCGACCGTCGTCGCGATCGGCCCGGCCGTGTCCTGCGAATGGCTGATCGGCACGATGTGGGTCCGGCTGACCAGCCCGACGGTGGGCTTGAAGCCGACCACGCCGTTGACCGAGGCGGGGCAGGTGATCGAGCCGTCCGTCTCGGTGCCGATGGCCACCGGAACCAGCCCGATCGCGACCGCGACGGCGCTGCCGGCCGACGAACCGCAGGGGGTGCGCTCGGCGTCGTAGGGGTTGCGGGTCTGACCCCCGACCGCGCTCCAGCCGCTGATCGAGTTCGTCGACCGGATGTTCGCCCATTCAGACAGATTGGCCTTGCCGACGATGACCGCCCCGGCCTCCCGGAGGCGCGTGACCACCGGGGCGTCTCGTCCCGGCGCATTGTTGATCAGCGCCAGCGATCCGGCCGTGGTGGGCATGTCGGCGGTCTCAATGTTGTCCTTCACCAGGACCGAGAGACCGGAAAGCTCTCCCGGCCCGGTCACGAAGCGGGGAGCCCATGCGATCACGCTCCGATAGGGCGCGTCGGTCTCCCGCAGCATGTTCATGAAGGCTGCGGGGCTGTCGAACCGCTCACGGCAGACCTCGACCTCCGCCCCTTCGCGAAGGGGGCGACCCGAAGCGGCGGCGCGCTCCCGGAAGGCGGCCTGTTCCGCCGCCGGCATCTCACTGAGAAGGCGGCAGACGGGCGACGATTCTTGTGTCCGCGCCTCGGCTGTGGGAGCCGAGACCATCACGGAGCCGAGCGCCAGGAGGGAGGCTCCGATCAATCCCGCGCGGCGGGCGACCGTGTGCCGATCGTGCGGTCGAGGAAGTCGAGATACGTGCGCCATTGCTGGAGCTGCCTTTCATTGCCCCGGATGCCGTGACGCTGGCCCGGGTAGAGCATGAGTTCGAATGGGGTCGACGACGCCTGAAGCGCGTCGATGGTGCGGGTGGAGTTCTCGAGGATGACGTTGTCGTCCGCCATGCCGTGCATCAGCAGCAACCGACCGGTCAGGCGATCCAGTTGATCGACGACGTCCGAGGCCGCATAGCCCTCGGCGTTCGCCTGGGGCGTCGACATGAAGCGCTCGGTATAATGTGTGTCGTACAGGCTCCAGTCGGTCACCGGCGCGCCCGAAATGGCCGAGGTCAGCGCCATCTTCGGCTCCGTCAGCATGTGCAGCGTCATGAAGCCGCCGTAGCTCCATCCCATGGCCGCGATCCGGCTGTCGTCGACGAAGGGCAGCGACCGCAGATAGTTCGCGCCGAGGACCTGATCCTCGACCTCAGGCTGTCCCATCTTCAGATACAGCGCCTGTTTGAACGCCGCGGAGCGGTCGCCCTCGCCACGGTTGTCGAGGCGGAAGACGATGTAGCCCGCCTCGGTCAGCAACTGGTTGGTCGCGCCTTGCCATGACCGCCTGACGCCTCCGCCCGACGGGCCGCCATAGACCTGCATGACGACCGGATACTGTTTCGACGGGTCGAATCCCGGCGGCGTGGTCATCTGCCAGACGAGGGTCTCCCCATGGCTGGGCAACGTGCCGAATGTGACCTCGCCGCGACGCGACACGTAGGGCCGCATCGGGTGGTCCTCGTCCAGCCGGTTCTGTTCGATCCAGCGCACGAAGGTCCCGTCGGCGCGGTAGAGGCCGGACTGGGCGGGGGTGTCGAGGTCGGAGTAGTTGCCGACGAAGGCCGTGCCGGTCTGGTTGACAGACGCGCTCCACCAGCCGCCCGCGGGGGTGACCGCCACCGGTTCGATCGCACGCCGCAGCGAAGCGCGGAACAGCTGCTGCTCGATCGGCAGTTCGCGGCCGGCGCGCATCGAGGCGGTGAAGAACACCTCCCCGGTCTGCTGGTTGACGCCGTTCAGGCTCTTGACGGGCCACGGGCCGCGCGTGATGGCGCGCAGCCGACGGCCCTCGCGGTTGTGCAGATACAGGTGCCGCCAGCCGGTCTCCTCCGACGACCAGATGAAGTCGCCGTTATCCAGAGCCTTGAAATCGTTGGTCAGCGGAACCCACGCGTCCGATCGCTGGGTGGCGATGACCCGCGAGACGCCGGTGGCGGGATCGACGCTCATCAGGTCCAGCCGCTTCTGGTCGCGGCTCTGACGCTGGACGTAGAGGGTGCGGCCGTCGGCCGACCAGTTCACCCGCGCCAGGTAGATGTCCGTGTTCTCGCCGAGGTCGACCTTGACCCGCCCGCCGCCGACTAGGTCACGGACGTAAAGCTCGACCACCGCGTTCGGGCGGCCGGCGCGCGGGTAGCGCTGCTGCACGGTCGTGGCGCCGCCGCCAGTGATGTCCAGACGGGGAATGACGTCCACCGATGACTCGTCGGTGCGCTGCAGGGCGATGAAGCGTTCGTCCGGGCTCCACCAGTAGCCGGTGTCGCGGTCCATCTCCTCCTGAGCGATGAACTCGGCGGTGGCCCAGGTGATCAGGCCGTCGCCGTCGTCGGTGATCGGCGTCTCGGCGCCGCTGGCCAGATCGACCACGACCAGATCCTGATCGCGCACGAACGAAACATAGCTGCCCTTCGGCGAGACCTTGGCGTCGATCTCGTCGGCCTCGGTCTCCGTCAGACGGCGGACGGCGCCGCCCGCCCGCTCGGCCAGGAAGATGTCGCCTTCCAGCGGCGCGAGGATGTAGCGCCCCTGCTGGTCCCAGGAATATTCGACCACCCCGCGCTGGCTGATCCGCATCCGCTCACGCCGGGCCTTCTCGGCCTCGGACAGCTCGCCCGCATCAGGAACCAGCGCCCGCGCGTCGATCAGCTTGAACGGCTCGCCCTCGCCCGTCGGCGCCGCCCACAGGTCCAGCACATCGACGTCGTCCTCCCGCGAACGCAGGAAGGCCACCAGTTCGCCGTCGGGCGACAGGGTGACGCCCCGCGCCACCGGTCCGGCCAGGCTCGGGTTGGCGAAGACGCGTTCGGGCGTGAGGACCGCGGGGTCTGTTTGCGCCGATGCCGCGGTGAACGGAGACAGGGCGGCCAGGAACAGGGTCGAGACGAGAAGTTTGTTGCGCATGGCCCGGACGCTAGCGGGGGTTTCATTCGCCGTCATCCCCATTCCGACGACGTGTCGGTCGAGATCGCTCCGCGACACCGCCGCCCTTCCCCGCCGGCCCGTCTGACCCTAAAGACGGCGCCAATGACCGACGTCGCCGTTTCACCGCCGCCCGCGAAAGCCTCAGCCTTCCACGAACTGGAAGTTCTGTGGGTCAAGCACTGGACCGATCAGCTGTTCAGCTTCGCCATCGCGCGGCCCGAGGACTTCCGCTTTCGCTCAGGCGAGTTCGTGATGATCGGCCTGCCCGGCGAGGACGGCGGCAAGCCGGTTCTGCGGGCCTATTCCATCGCCAGCCCCTGCTGGGACGAGCAGCTGGAGTTCCTGTCGATCAAGGTCCCGGACGGCCCTCTGACCTCGCGGCTGCAGAAGATCCAGCCGGGCGACAGCGTGCTGATGGGCAAGAAGCCGACCGGCACCCTCGTGCTGGACGCCCTGACCGGGGGCGAACGCCTGTGGCTGATCGGCACCGGCACCGGTCTGGCGCCGTGGATCAGCGTCGCGCGTGACCCAGACACCTACGCCCGCTTCGGACAGGTCGTGGTCTGCCACACCGTCCGCAACGTCGCCGACCTAACCTACCGCGACTTCTTCACCAGCGGCATCCACGAGGATCCCCTCGTGGGCGACGAGGCGAAGGCCCAGCTGGTCTATTATCCGACGGTGACTCGCGAGGCGTTCGAGACGCCCGGCCGGATCACCGACCGCATCAAGTCCGGCGCGCTGTTTGATGACCTGCGCCTGCCTCAGGGCTTCTCGCCCGACCGCGACCGGGTGATGCTGTGCGGGTCCATGGCCATGATCAAGGAAACGGGCGAACTGCTCGAGACCTTCGGCCTGAGGGAAGGCTCGAACGCCGAGCCCGGCGACTATGTGCTGGAGCGCGCCTTTGTCGGATAGCGTCCCGATCGACCCCCGCACCGCTCCCGAGGCCTGCGCCTCCATGGCCGAGGTCAGGGCCGGCGTCGACGCGCTGGATCGCGCGCTGGTGCTGCTGCTGGCGGAGCGCCAGCGCTACATGGACGCCGCAGCCCGCATCAAGCCGGACCGCTCGGTGGTCCACGACGACGCCCGCATCGAGGATGTGATTGCGAAGGTGCTGGCGGCGGCCGAACCCGCAGGTCTCTCGCCAGAAATCGCGGAGCCCGTCTGGCGCACCCTCATCAACCGCTGCATCGCGCACGAGCTCGCCGTCTGGGACCGCACGCGCGTCTGACCGTCCGCGCCAGCCGAGCGGCTCCCCAAGCCGTGGGGGCGGGCGCCGCTGCTGAATCAGGTGGTCAGCCGATCTTCTCCGCCCCGGTCGCCCGATCGTCGTGGCGATCGACCGCACCGTCGGACAGCGTGACAGGACGCCTCGCGCCGCCTAATCGGTGAGGCTCCACCGGAGCGGTCCATGGCCTACAAATCCCTGCGCGACTTCATGGCCATGCTGGAGGCCGAAGGCGAACTGGTGCGGGTCTCCGAGCCGGTCTCGACGCATCTGGAGATGACCGAGATCCAAACCCGGCTGCTGCGCAATGGCGGTCCGGCGGTCTTGTTCGAGAAACCGGTCATGCCGGACGGCTCGATCAGCCCCATCCCCTGCCTCGCCAACCTCTTCGGCACGGTGAAGCGGGTCGCCATGGGCGTTACCCTCGACAAGAAGGCGCGCACCACCGCCGGGGAACTGCGCGAGGTCGGCGAACTGCTGGCCTTCCTCCGCAATCCGACACCGCCGCGCGGCTTCAGCGACGCCATGGAAATGCTGCCGCTGGCGCAGACAGTGATGTCGATGCGCCCGAAGGTGGTGAAGACCGCGCCGGTGCAGCAGGTGGTGCTTAAGGGCGACCAGATCGATCTGACGTCGCTGCCGGTGCAGGGCTGCTGGCCGGGCGAGCCGGCGCCGCTCATCACCTGGGGGCTGGTCGTGACCAAGGGCCCTTCGGATGACCGCGAGGACGACTTCAACCTGGGCATCTATCGCATGCAGGTGCTGGGCAAGGACAAGGCCATCATGCGCTGGCTGGCGCACCGGGGCGGGGCGCAGCACTACGCCCGGCACAGGAAGCGCAAGACAGGACCCCTGCCTTGCGCAGTAGTTCTGGGGGCCGATCCCGGGACGATTCTGGCGGCGGTCACGCCGGTGCCGGACACCCTGTCGGAATATCAGTTCGCCGGCCTGCTGCGCGGCGCCAAGGCCGAGCTGGTACCCTGCAAGACGGTGCCACTGATGGTCCCGGCGCAGGCCGAGATCGTGCTGGAGGGCCACGTCCTGCTGGACGAGTTCGAGGACGAGGGCCCCTACGGCGACCACACCGGCTACTACAACTCGGTCGAGAAATTCCCGGTCTTCAAGGTCTCGGCCATCACCATGCGCCGCGACCCCATCTATCTGACCACCTTCACCGGCCGGCCGCCGGACGAGCCGTCAGTGCTGGGCGAGGCGCTGAACGAGGTCTTCATCCCGCTGCTGCGGGCGCAGTTCCCCGAGATCACCGACTTCTGGCTGCCGCCCGAGGGCTGCAGCTACCGCATCGCCGTGGTGTCGATGAAGAAGGCCTACCCCGGCCACGCCAAGCGGGTGATGCTGGGCGTCTGGAGCTACCTGCGCCAGTTCATGTACACCAAATGGGTCATCGTCGTGGACGACGACATCGACGCCCGCGACTGGAAACAGGTGATGTGGGCCCTGTCGACCAAGATGGACCCGGCGCGGGACATCACCCTGATCGAGAACACGCCGATCGACTATCTGGACTTCGCCAGTCCCGAGAGCGGTCTCGGTTCCAAGATCGGACTCGACGCCACGGATAAATGGCCCCCAGAGACCAAGCGCGAATGGGGCGAGGAAATCCGCATGGACGAGGCGGTCGTGGAGCGGATTTCCGCGCTCTGGGATCGGCTCCGCCTCCCTGGCGACGGTCGGCCGATCTGGAGGTGAACGCCGCGCGGCCAAGCTTTCTGCAAGGCTGAACCGGCTCAAATCTGTCGTAAAGAGACTTCCCAAATGACAGATTGGTAATCTAACGTGGGCGTTCGCATCATTTCCATGGACCCCGCCCGATGAAGATTGCCCTCGTTCTGGCCGCCGCCCTTCTGACGGCGGCGCCCGTCGTCTCCTTCCCAAGTGCAGCCGATGCGCAGGTGTTGACCGGCCGCGGTCGCGCCACGCCGGCGCGCCGCCCGTCGCGCCCGCCCCCGCCCGCCCTGACGGAAGCCGAGGAAGACCGGCTGTGGGATGCGGAGGCTGAACTCGCCTCGCTCGAGGAGCAGATGACCGCGCTCGAGACGCCGCCGGAAGGGCAGACGGCGCTGAGCGCCGAACAGCAGACCCAGCTGCAGGCTCACGCCACCCGGCTGCGCGAGGTCCAGACCGTCATCGCCCAGTTGAAGGCCAAGCGCGACCGTCAGCGCTAGGTCGACGTATCGGAGCCGCTTCGGCGGCTCCGATACGCATTACGGCGGGCGCCGGTCTTGCGGGACCGCGCCAACCGCGCCACGACAGGGTCATGCGAAGCGCCCTTCTGTTCGCGGCCCTTGCCGCCCTGTCGACGAGCCCTGCGATGTCCCAAGACCCCGGAAACCGAGCCGTGCCCAACGCGGCCCCGTGGGATCAGCCGTTTCTGCCGCCCGCGCCCGCGTGGAACGGCGCCAGCCGATCCCTGCTGCGGGACGCGTCCGACCCCTGGGTCACGGCTTTCGAGGCCGATCCGGCGCATGACTTCAGCCCGGATTACGCGGCGACCAGGGCGTGGTTCGATCGCCTCGACGCCGCCTCAGACCTGATCCGCATCGAGCAGTTCGGCGTCTCGCCGGAGGGGCGCCCCATCTACGCGGTGGTGGCGTCGAAGGATGGGGCGGCGTTCGATCCGTCCAAGCCGGTGCTGCTCGCCCAGGCCGGCATCCATCCGGGCGAGATCGACGGCAAGGACGCGGGAATGATGCTGCTCCGCGACATCGCCGTTTACGGCAAGTCGGATTTGCTGGACCGGGTCAACCTGATCCTGATCCCGATCCTGTCGGTCGACGGCCACGAGCGGGCCAGCGCCTACAGCCGCCCCAACCAGCGCGGGCCGCGCATCCAGGGCTGGCGCAACACCGCCACCAACCAGAACCTGAACCGGGACTATCTGAAGCTGGACCAGCCGGAGATGCGGGCGGTTCGCAGCCTGATCGTTCGATACCGGCCCGACCTCTACGTCGACATCCATGTCACCGACGGCATGGATTACCAGTACGACGTCACCTACGGCTACAACGGCGAGAATGGAGTGTATTCCCGGTCCCCGGCCAGCGCGCGATGGCTCGACGAGGCGTTCAAGCCGGCGGTAAACGCCGCGCTGGAGGGAAGCGGGCATATCCCCGGGGAGCTGGTGTTCGGCGTCGGCGACGACCCGCGGGCGGGCCTGTCCGACGGCGGGCTGGGCGAGCGGTTCTCCAACGGCTGGGGCTCGGCGGCCCATGTGCCGACCATCCTTATCGAGAACCATAGCCTCAAGCCCTACGAGCAGCGGGTGCTGGGGACCTATGTCTTCCTCGAAGAGGCGATGCGTTCGCTGGCGCGCGGCGGCTCTGAGCTGCGCGTGGCCATCGAGGCCGACAAGGCGCTGCGCCCGGCGGACATTCCGGCCAATTTCGAGTCCGATCCGACGCCGGTCTCGACGCGCGCCTTCAAGGGCATCCGTTATGAGATGTACGACAGCCCGGCCTCGGGACGCCGGGAAATCCGCTGGCTGGGCGAGCCAGATCCCGAGCTCTGGTCCCTGCCCTTCTACGGCTCGCGCCCGACCCTGACCCTACGGCGGCCGACCGCCTACTGGGTGCCCGCCCACCGATCTGACATCATTGAGCGGCTGGGCCTGCACGGCATTCGCATGGAGCCGATCGAGCAGCCGCGGACCGCTTCGGTTGAAATGCTCAGACTGCAGGACCCCAAGCTCGCGCCTCGCGCTAACGAGGGCCGTGTGGCGGTCACCATCTCGGGCGTGACCGCCGAGCGGCGGGACTGGACCTGGGCTCCAGGCTCGGTGCGGGTGCCGACCGATCAGCCGCTAGGCGACATCGTCGTCCTGTTGCTTGAGCCGCAGTCTTCGGAGAGTTTCTTCGCCTGGGGCCTGTTCCCCGAGGTCCTGAGCCGCGTCGAATACATCGAGGGCTACGCCATCGCGCCCCTGGCTGAACGGATGCTGGCGGCCGATCCGGCGCTCAGGGCTGAGTTCGAGGCGAAACTGGCGGCCGATCCAGCCTTCGCCGCCGACGGTGACGCGAGATTGGCGTGGTTCTATGAAAGAACTCCGTTCTATGATGACCGCTACCGGCTCTACCCGGTGGCCCGCGAGGCCTGACCATGCTCGAGATGACCGCCCTGCACGCCGCCGGCTTCTGGAACGGTCTTCTCGTCCTGCTGCTGATCGCACTGGCCTTCCGGGTCATCTCGAACCGTCGGAAGCACAGGGTCCTGTTCGGCGACGGCGGCGTCGAGCAGATGACGGTGGCCACCCGCGCCTTCGGCAACGCCGCCGAATACATCCCGGTCGGCGTCGGCGCCCTCATCCTGATCGCCCTGCTCGGCTATCCAGCCTGGGCGGTCCACGCCGTGGGAGGGGTTCTGTTCGCCGGCCGCCTGATCCACGGCGTGGGGCTGAGCCACGGCAAGGGCCCCGGCGTTGGACGCCTGGTCGGCATGGCCCTGACGGTCGTCGCGCTCGCAGCGGCGGCCATGCTGCTGATCGTCTGTCCGCTGCTGGCCTGACGCCGGTTGCGTCTCCCGGAGCCTCCCGCCATATCGGGGCATGTCCGAACGTCCGCCGTCCGCCGCCTCCCCCGACATCCTGCCTGACCTGATCGCGGCGGCGCTGAGAGCCGGGGCCGACGCGGCCGAAGCGGTGTCTGCCGAGCGCGCCGCCCTGTCCGTCGGCGTTCGCAACGGCGTCCTGGAAGATGTGGAGCGCGAGGAAAGCCGCGACCTCGGCCTGCGCGTCTTCATCGGGCGGCGCCAGGCGACCGTTTCGGCGTCGGACCTGTCCGAAGCGACCCGGAACCGGCTGGTCGAGAGGGCCGTCGCCATGGCTCGCCTCGCCCCCGAAGACCCCTTTGCCGGTCTGGCCGCGCAGGACCGGCTGGCCCAGGGCCCGTATCCCGAACTCGATCTCTACGACGCAACCGAACCCGGCGCGTCGGAACTCGAGACCGCCGCGGCCGAGGCCGAGGCCGCGGCCTTGGCCATCCCCGGCGTGGCCAAGTCGGAAGGCGGCCATGCCTCGGCGTCATCGAGTCGCTGGCGGCTGGTGACCTCGCACGGTTTCGACGGCGCCTATCACGGCTCGGCCTTCTCCTTGGGCGCGGGCGTGATCGCCGAGAAGGACGGCGCGATGGAACGAGGCGGCGAGCACCGTTCGGCGCGGCACATGGAGGACATACCCTCGGCCGCCTCCATCGGCGCGGAAGCGGGACGCCGCGCCGTCGCCCGCACCGGACCGCGCAAGATCGCCTCTACCACCGCGTCGGTCATCTTCGAGAACCGCGTCGCCGCGCAGGTGCTATCGCCGCTGCTGGGGGCGATTTCCGGCCCGTCGGTGGCGCGCGGCACCTCGTTCCTGAAGAACCGGATGGATCAGAAGGTCCTGCCCGCGGGCGCCGATCTGATCGACGACCCCTTTCGGCCTCGAGGTCTCGGCTCGACGCCCTTCGACGACGAGGGCGTCGCCGTCTCGCGCCGCTCCATCGTGGAAGACGGCGTGCTGACGACCTGGCTGCTCAACAGCGCGGCGGCCGCCCAACTGGGCCTCACCTCGACCGGCCACGCCTCTCGAGGGCTCGCAGGTCCGCCCGGGGTAGCGACCCACAATCTGCACCTCCAACCTGGCGAGCGCGGCCTTGCCGGTTTGATGGCCGACGCGGGAACCGGCCTGCTGGTGACGTCAATGTTCGGACCCTCTCTGAACGCCAACACCGGCGACTGGTCCGCCGGAGTTTCGGGCTTCTGGTTCGAGCAGGGTGAGATCGCCTGGCCCGTCAGCGAGGTCACCGTGGCGGGCAATCTGCTCGACCTCTACGCCCGGATGGAGCGCGGATCGGATCTCGAGTTCCGCGGTTCCTTCAACAGCCCGTCCCTGCTGTTCGACGCCGTCGCCATCGCGGGCAAATGACGGGTCTCGCCGCCGATCTGGAGCTGATCCGCAGCGCCGCCCTCGAAGCCGGCGCCCTTGCTCTTCAGGCGCGGGACAAGGGCCTGAGGATTTGGTCCAAGCCGGGGGGCTCGCCGGTCACCTCCGCGGACATGGCCGTGGATCGTCTGCTGCGCGAGCGGCTGCTGTCCGCGCGCCCCGACCACGGCTGGCTGTCGGAGGAAACCGCTGACGACGCCCTGCGCCTGTCGCGCCGGCGCATCTTCGTGGTCGACCCGATCGACGGCACCGTGGCCTATATGAAGGGCAAGCCGTGGTGGTGCATTCCCATCGCCGTTGTCGAGGACGGGCGCCCTGTCGCGGCAGTCATCCATGCGCCGGCCCTGGGTGAAACCTTCACCGCCACCCTGGGCGGCGGGGCCCGGCTGAATGGACAAACCATCACAGCATCCGACACCGCCGATCTCGACGACGCCTCTGTGTTGGCGGACGCGCGGCTGCTGGAGGGGCCGGAGTGGGCCGAGCCGTGGCCGACGATGCGTTTCGAGAAGCGCAACGCCATCGCCTACCGCATGGCGCTGGTCGCCGCCGGAGCGTTCGACGCCGCGATCGCCCTGACGCCGAAATGGGACTGGGACGTCTGCGCCGGAGCCCTGATCGTCGAGGAGGCGGGCGGCGCGGTGACCGACCATCACGGCGGCGGCTGGCGCTTCAATCAGGCCGATCCGCGCCAGAACAGCCTCGTATGCAGCGCTCCGGCGCTTCACCCGTTGATCGTGCGGCGCACAGCGCCTATTCCGCTCGCGCCCCGCCAGAGCTCCCGGACACCCGCATGACCACCGCTTCCGACGCCCCTCAGCTGCTTCACCTCGTCATCGGCGGAGAGCTGCGCCACCTCGACGCGCCCGTCTTCCGGGACCTGAGCAAGGTGGAGTTCGTCGGCGCCTTCGCCAACTACGAGGAAGCCAGGGCGGCGTGGAAGGCGCGGGCGCAGGCCACGGTCGACAACGCCCACATGCGCTACTTCATCCTGCACGCCCACCGACTGATCGACCCGCGCGGCGACGCCATGGAAGCCGGCAGCCGGCACTGATAGGGAACTGACCTCCGCGCTCGCGCACTTTGCCTGCACAGTCACGCTGACCCGGAGAACCCCATGACCGTCGCCTTGATCGTAGTCGCCCTGGGCATTCTCGGCGTCGCCATCGTCGCCTTCGCTGTTCGCAAGAAGCCGTCCGAGACACGCACCGGGCCGCGCGAGGGCGACACCGCCTGGAACGACCCGATCGAGGGCGTCGAGCCGACTGTTCCCGAGACCCGGACCGATGGCTTCGATGACGCGCAGCGCGCGCCGACCGACACCCGGCCGTGATCCTGTTCGGCCGCACCTTCGACGGGCAGGCGATCGCCTCGCTCGTCTTCTTGCTGCTGGTGCTGGTGATGTGGATCAGCGCCTTGCGCGGAGAGCGGGGCTGGAAGCGCTGGATCAAGCGGTCCCCGGACGACCGGGACACGCGCCGCGCCGCCGGGGTTGAAGGGAAGGATCCTCCGCCCCCCGCCTCGACACCGCCGCGCGATCCGCGCCGGCCCTGGGACTGACGCGGCCTACTCCCGCTTCAACAGCCGCTCGGTCAGCAGCGTTCCCCACCATCCGGCCTTGAACTCGGCCCGGATGGCCTTGGTGTCGTAGGCGTCGCTGTCGATCCAGTCGATGAAGCCGATCCCCTTCGGCTCCGCCTCCCGCAGGTATTTCTCCAGCGTGAAGTCCAGCACCCCCGTGAGACCCTCGCGGTGGTGCAGGTATTTCTTCGACAGCTGGCC
>NZ_DASWNO010000245.1:0-5553 GCF_036399195.1 Brevundimonas sp. | reverse complement strand
AAAACCCGTCACACTGCCGCCGAGCTGTTCGGGGGTCTGATTTGAGCGCCATCTTCCACGCCGGCATCTCCGGCGCCCGGGGCCGGATGGGCCGCACCGTCTCGGCCGTGCTGGACGCGCGGGACGACGTGGTGGTCTCGGCCCGCTTCGACCGGGGCGAGACGCCGGACCTGTCGCTGTGCGACGTGATCATCGACTTCTCGACCCCGGACGCCTCGGTGGAACTGGCCCGGGCCTGCGCCGGGCGGGGCGGTCCCGCCCTGGTCATCGGATCGACCGGCTTCACGCCCGATCAGGACGCGGAGATCGTCGCCGCATCCGACAAGGTCGCCATCGTCCGCAGCGGCAATTTCTCGCTGGGCGTCAACATCCTGATCGGCCTGGTCGAACACGCCGCCCAGCGGCTGGACGCGCGCGACTGGGATGTCGAGGTGCTGGAGGCGCACCACCGCAAGAAGGCCGACGCCCCCTCGGGCACCGCCCTGATGCTCGGCGAGGCCGTCGCCGCGGGGCGGGGACAGGATCTGTCGGAGGTCCGACGTGAGCCGTGGAACGGCCTGACCGGGCCGCGCGAGCCGGGCGGCATAGGCTTTGCCTCGCTGCGCGCGGGCGGGATCATCGGCGAGCACACCGTGCTGTTCGGATCCGAGGACGAGACCGTGACCCTCAGCCATTCGGCCATCGACCGTTCGCTGTTCGCGCGCGGCGCCGTGGCCGCCGCCGCCTGGGTCCGCAGCCGCCCGCCGGGTCTCTACGACATGCAGGACGTGCTGGGGTTCCGGCAGGCGTGAGATCTTTAGTGCGCTAACGCTCGCGACGCGGTCGCTCGCTGCTTGAGCGCGGGTGCTACCGCCCCGTCGAGCCGAAGCCGCCGGGGCCGCGGGCGGTTTCGTCCAGCGCCTCGACCTCGATCAACACCGCCTGTTCGTGGCGGGCGATGACCATCTGGGCGATGCGTTCGCCGCGGCGGATGACGAACGGCTCCTGCCCGTGGTTGATCAGGATCACCCCGACCTCGCCGCGGTAGTCGCTGTCGATGGTGCCCGGCGAGTTCAGGCAGGTGATTCCGTGCTTCAGCGCCAGCCCGGAGCGCGGGCGCACCTGCGCCTCGTAGCCCGGCTCCAGCGCGATCTTCAGACCGGTGGGCGCCAGCGCCCGGCCGCCTGGCGCCAGCGTCAGGGGGGCGTCTTCGGGAACCGCCGCGCGCAGATCCATCCCGGCGGAGCCGTCAGTCTCGTAGGCGGGAAGCGGCAGGTCGCCGGCGTGGGTCAGGCGTTCAATGCGGATCGTGGTCATGCTCGGGCGCCTCAGGCGAAATGATCGGCGATGCGGGCGGCCAGCTTGCGCGCCACCTCGGTCTTGGACTGGCGCGGCCAGGTTTCGGCGGCGCCGTCGCGGGTGAACAGAGTCACGGCGTTGCCGTCGGCGCCGAAGACATCGTCGGACACGTCATTGCCGACGATCCAGTCGCAGCCCTTGCGCGACAGCTTGGCCCGGGCGTTGGCCTCCAGGTCGGTGGTCTCGGCGGCGAAGCCGATCACCAGCCGGGGGCGTCGGGGGCCGGGCGCGGACACGCCCGCGAGGATGTCGGGGTTCTCGATCAGGGCCAAGGAGGGCGGGCCGCCAGGGGCCTTCTTGATCTTGCCCGAGGCGACGCCGTCGACACGCCAGTCGGCTACGGCGGCGCTCATGACCGCAACGTCCGCCGGCAGGGCCGCGTCCACGGCGGCTTTCATGTCATTCGCCGTCTCGGCCCAGACCCGCTCCACGCCCGCGGGTGCGGGCAGGGCCACGGGGCCGGACACCAGGGTCACCTCGGCTCCGAGCCGGGCCAGGGCTTCGGCGATCGCATAGCCCTGCTTGCCGCTGGAGCGGTTGGTCAGGCCGCGCACCGGATCGATCGGCTCAAAGGTCGGCCCGGCGGTGACGACCGCGCGGCGTCCCGCCAGGGGCCTTCCATCCGGGCCGGCCAGCAGCCCCTCGATCGCGGACAGGATGGCGGACGGCTCCGCCATCCGGCCGAGGCCGAATTCGCCGCAGGCCATCTCCCCCTCATCCGGCCCGACCATCGCGGCGCCGTGAAACCCTTGGAAGCCCGTCAGCCGCGCCACATTGGCCTGAACCGCCGGATGCTCCCACATCCGCACGTTCATCGCCGGGGCCAGCAGCACCCGCTTGTCGGTGGCCAGCAGGGTCGTCGAGGCGAGGTCGTCGGCCAGGCCGTTGGCCGCCTTGGCGATCAGCCCCGCCGTCGCCGGCGCGACCACGACCAGATCGGCCCAGCGCGACAGCTCTATATGGCCCATGGCGGTCTCGTCCTCGGGCATGAACAGCGCCTGCCGGACCGGATGGCCGGTCAGGGCCGCCAGCGACATCGGCGTGACGAACTCAGCCCCCGCGGGCGTCAGCACGCTCATGACCTCGGCGCCGGCCTTCTTCAGCAGCCGCGCCAGCTCCAGCGACTTGTAGGCCGCGATGCCGCCGCCCACGATCAGCAGGATCTTTCGTCCGGACAGGGCGGCGGTGCTCATGGCCGTCATCTAGCCATCGGCGGCCGATGCGTCGAGAGCGGGACCCCGTAAGCGGAACGTTGCGTGAACGAATGACCTGTGGTTATGCTCGGGCTGAACACGCAACCATGGGAGGATGGGCGATGATCAGGATGTGGATGACGGGAGCGGCGGCCAGCCTTTGCCTTGCGGCCTGCGGCAACGGCGATTCCGCCGTCGAGACCCGCGATCGGACGGCCGAGGCGGTCACACCGGCGGCGGCAGAGGCCGCGACTCCGAGCGTCGAGGCGGCGCCGGCATTGACCGCCAACCGGCAGGAGACTGTCGACGCCAAGGTCGCCCGGCTGTTCGAACGGAACGGCGCGGACTTCGGCGCGCGCACGGCGGAGGACTATCTGGAGCGGGTCGAGGCCTTCACCCGCCAGCCGCCGGCCGGCACCGAGCGGGTCGAGAGGCCGAACGGCGACGTGCTGCTGTATCAGGCCTCGACCAACACCTTCGCCGTCGTTTCTCGCGACGGCGTCCCCAAGACCATGTTCAAGCCGCGCGACGGCGCGACCTATTGGGCGGAACAGAAGGAACGGGCCCCGACCTTCGGCCAGCGCCGCGAGGCGGCCGCGGAATAGGCGGTTTGGCGGACGGGCTCAGGCCTCGTCCGTCTCCTTGCGGTCGGCCATGTCGCGGATCAGCTCCAGCGCCAGCTTCTGCTGCCGGGTGGACAGCTGCGGCGCGAGCCGTCCGATCTCGATGGTGTAGCGGGTGGCGGGGAAATCGTTGTCGAAGTCCGCCCCGCCCTCGGCCATGCCGGCGATCTGCGCGCCCGTCAGGCCCTCGAAGAAATAGCCGATATCGACCTTGAAGAACCGGGCGATGTCCCAGAGCTTCGACGCCGAGATGCGGTTGGCGCCCTTTTCGTATTTCTGAATTTGCTGGAAGGTCAGGCCCAGGGCCCGCCCGAGGTCGCTTTGATTGTAACCGAGCGCAAGCCGCTTCTCGCAGACGCGCCGACCCACATGCCGGTCCACGGGATGAGGTCCGTCCTCGCCCTTGCCCCTCGCCATCGTCGTCCATCCTTAGGATTGGTGCCGTAAAGCCTGAATGCGCCCGGCTGCGCCCTCTGTCATTAAAAATTGCACGAATGCACGCCTGCGGCCGGCGTCGGCTGCTTGACACAGGCCGGCTTTCGCGCATGAGGCGAAAACCGGTCGGTCTCAACGGGTCTAGGCCGCGCGCCGGAAGCGCCGCCACGGCGACCCCGCGGCCAGACCGCCGAGAACCGCCAGCCAGAACAGCAGGTCGCCGACCCGGCCGTAGAGGGTCGCACCGGTCGGTCGCGGCAGGGGCGCGTCGATCACGCCGCTCTCGCCGGGGTCCAGCCGCTGGCCGTCGATCACCCGGCCCCAAGGATCGATGATCGCCGACACCCCCGTGGGGGTCGATCGGACCACCGGCAGGCCCGTCTCGATGGCGCGGTAGCTGGCGAGGTTGAGGTGCTGCTGCGGTCCCGACGTGCGTCCGAACCAGGCGTCGTTGGAGATGTTGACGATCCAGCCGGGGCGGCCGGCGCCGCCGGGGGTGAAGCCGGGGTACAGGCTCTCGTAGCAGATCAGCGGCTGCGCCCTCGGCGCGCCGGGGATGTCGATCGGCGCGGGCAGCGGTCCGGCGCTGAAGTCGCTCGGCATGTGGGTCAGGCTGCGCACGCCCAGGGTCTCCAGCAGACCGGCCGCGGGCAGGTATTCGCCGAACGGCACCAGCCGATATTTGTCGTAGACGCCGGCGACCCGCAGGCCGTCGCCGCCTTCGTCGCTCAACACCATGAGGCTGTTGTAGTAGCGCCCGCCGTCGGGAGCGGCCGGGTCGGGCACGCCGCGGCCGATGCCCATGATCAGACTCTGGCCCGGCTGAACCGCGGCGGAGATGGCGGCGGCGTCGGGCGAGCCGGGCGCGAACACCTGATTGGCGGACGCGGGCAGGGAGCCCTCCGGCCAGATGATCAGGTCGGGCGTCAGCGCCCCCGGCTGCGCCGTCAGCCGCACGTAGCGGTCGACGATGCCGCGATAGGCCTCCGGCGTCCATTTGGATTCCTGCGGCACGTCGGCCTGGACGATCCGGACCACCGTATCGGTCAGCTCCAGCCGCGCCTGCGACAGCCGCATCGCGCCGCCCGCGACCAGCAGGGCGACCGCGACCGCGCCCGCGACCGCCACGCCGATCCGCGCCCGCCTCGATCCGGCGCCCAGCAGGGGGCCGAAAGCGGCGGCGGCGGCGATGGTGACGAAGCTCAGGCCGTAGGTCCCGCCCACGGCCGCGAACTGCGACGCCGCCGAGCCGGCCTTCCAGCTGGCGCCGGCCGGATTCCACGGGAAGCCGGTCAGCACATGGCCGCGCAGCCATTCCAGCAGGCAGAACAGGGCGGCGAAGGCCAGAACCCGCAGCACGCCAGCCGGCGCGAGCCAGCGGTACAGCGCCGCAGCCGTCCCCCAGAACAGGCCCAGGCCGATCGGCAGCAGGCTGGCGGCGAACGGCGCCATCCAGGCCTGCGCCGGATTGACGAGGAAGGCCTCGGCCACCCACCAGCAGCTGATGAAGAAGTAGGCGAAGCCCGCCAGCCAGCCCATCCAGAAGCCGCCGCGCACCCCCGCCGAGCGCTCCGCGAGGATCATCAGCAGGGCGTAGCCGAGCAGGCCCGGCAGGACGCCGAACGGCGGGTGGGCCAGGGCGGCCCCGGCCCCGGCGAGCAGGGCGAGCGCGACCCGGCCGAAGCGGGAATCCCACACCGGCCTGGCTAAGGCCGGCTTTGTCGAGATCGTGGTGTCGGTCATTCGGCCCGATATGGGTCCGCAACGCCCAGACTGGCAAGGACGGCGCGCTCTTCCGCCTCCATCGCCTCGGCGTCGCCGTCGTCATCATGGTCGCGGCCCAGCAGGTGCAGGACGCCGTGGACGGTCAGGTGGCTGAGATGATCGGCCAGACTCTTGCCCTGCTGCTCCGCCTCGGCCGCGCAGGTCTCGTACGCCAGCACCAGATCGCCGAGATGGCGCGG
>NZ_DASWNO010000244.1:0-6025 GCF_036399195.1 Brevundimonas sp. | reverse complement strand
AAAGGGCTTCATCGCCGCGGAAGAGGAGGGCGGCTTCGGCGTCCTCGTCGGTCCGCCGCGTGCAACCGCCGCCCGCTACGGCCTGCCCGACGTCGATTCGGTTCTGGCCTGGCTGGAGACCGTCGAGGACGGCGAATGACTTTGAACCTCGACCTCGCCCCGATCGGCAACTGTTCCATCAGCGCCCTGATCGACCGGCGCGGCCGGTACGTCTGGGCCTGCGCGCCGCGTGTGGACGGCGACCCGGTGTTCTCCGCCCTGATGGACGGCTCCGACCCCGACCACGGCTTTTGGGACATCGAGCTGGAGGGCTTGGCCGACATCACCCAGGCCTACGTCCGCAACACCCCCGTGCTGCGAACCGTCATGACCTCAGCGGACGGCGACTCGCTCGAAATCATCGACTTCGCGCCCCGCCATCTCAAGCACAGCCGCACCTACCGCCCGCTGGCCTTCAGCCGGATCGTCCGTCCGCTGAGCGGGTCGCCGCGCATCCGCGTGCGGCTGCGCCCCGCCGCCGACTGGGGCGCGCGGCGGGCCGAACGCACCAGCGGCTCAAACCACATCCGCTATGTCTGCACCGACGTCACGTTCCGCCTGACCACCGATTGCCCGGTGTCGCACATCCTCAACGAGCGCACCTTCCGGCTGGAGCGGGCCCACGCCTTCTTCTTCGGCCCGGACGAAGGCTACGATCAGGACGTCGGCCCCGGCGTCACCGCGGCGCTGGACCGCACCGTCGGCTATTGGCAGAACTGGGTCCGCACCCTGTACCTGCCGCTGGACTGGCAGGAGGCGGTGATCCGCGCCGCCATCACCCTGAAGCTCTGCGCCTATGAGGAGACGGGGGCGATCGTGGCCGCCATGACCACCTCGGTGCCGGAGTTTCCCGAGAGCGGGCGCAACTGGGACTACCGCTACTGCTGGATCCGCGACGCCTACTACACGGTCCGGGCGCTGAACCGGCTGGGCGCGGTCGATCTGCTCGAGAACTACCTCGCCTACCTGCGGAACCTGGTCGACGCCTCGGCGGGCGGCCATGTGCAGCCGGTCTACGGCGTCGGTTTGGAAGAGGACATCGACGAGCGCATCACCGAAACCGTGGCCGGCTATCGCGGCATGAAGCCCGTCCGCATCGGCAATCAGGCGCGCGAGCACCTGCAGCATGATGTTTACGGCCAGATCGTCCTGCCGCTGGTGCAGGCCTTCTACGACCACCGGCTGCTGCGCCCCGGCACGATCGAAGACTTCCACGCGCTGGAGAAGGTCGGCGAACGCGCCTTCGCCATGCACGATCAGGTCGACGCAGGCCTGTGGGAGTTCCGCACGATCGCCCGGGTGCACACCTATTCCTCCGTCATGTGCTGGGCCGCCTGCGACCGGCTGGCCAAGGCCGCCGCGCATCTGGGGCTGGCCGACAGCGCAGCGGTCTGGCGCGAGCGCGCGGCGACCGTCCACGCCCGCATCGAGCGCGAGGCCTTCGTGCCCGACGAGGGGCGGTTCGCCGCCAGCTTCGGCAACCGCGAGCTCGACGCCTCGCTGCTGCAGATGACCGATCTCGGCTTCCTCAGCCCGGACGACCCACGCCAGAAGGCGACCTTCGAGGCCATCGAGCGCGACCTGAAGAAGGGCCCATACCTGTTCCGCTATGTCGAGGCGGACGATTTCGGTGAGCCGGAGACCGCGTTCAACTTCTGCACCTTCTGGTTCATCGAGGCCCTGCACCTGAACGGCCGCACCGAGGAGGCGCGGGAGATCTTCGAGCAGATGTTGAGCCGCCGCACGCACGCGGGCCTGCTGTCAGAAGACATCTCGCTGGGCGACAACGAGCTGTGGGGCAACTATCCGCAGACCTATTCGCTGGTCGGCATCATCAACTGCGCCGTGCTGCTCAGCCGTTCGTGGACGGACGCGCGATGAGCCGCCTGATCGTGGTCTCCAACCGCGTGTCGGCGCCTCGCGATCCCGCCGAGGGGTCGATGGGCGGTCTCGCCATGGCCCTGTCGGCCGCGCTGCGGAAATACGACGGTCTGTGGTTCGGCTGGTCCGGCGAGACCGTCGACCAGTTCACTGGCGAACTGAAGATGGAGGACCGGGCGGGCGTCACCGTCGCCCTGGTCGATCTCGAGGCGCAGGACGTCGACGAATATTACAACGGCTACGCCAACAAGACCCTGTGGCCGCTGTTCCATCACCGGGTCGACTTGACCGCCTACGAGCGGTCGTACGGCGAGGGCTATGAGCGCACCAACGCCCGCTTCGCCGAGGTGCTGGCCCCGCTGATCCAGCCGGACGACGTCATCTGGGTTCACGACTATCACATGATCCCCATGGCCCGGGACCTGCGCCGGCTGGGCGTCACCAACCGGATCGGCTTCTTCCTCCACATCCCGTGGCCGGTGCGGCAGCTGCTCGTGACCCTGCCGCATCACCGCCGGCTGGTGGAGGCGATGTTCGACTACGACCTGATCGGCTTCCACACCCGCGAGTGGCTGGACCTGTTCCGCGACTACGTGGCCTCCGAGCCCGACGTGCACGGCAAGCTGCTGCCGAACGACGGCCTCGCTGCCTTCGGCAAGACGGTCCAGACCGGCGTCTTCCCGATCGGCATCGACGTCGAGGGCTTCATGGACGCTCGGAACTCTCCGCTCGGGAACCGCACCTACGACCGGATGGCGGCGTCGACCGCCTTCCGCTCCCTGCTGGTCGGCGTCGACCGGCTCGACTACTCCAAGGGGCTGGAGGAGCGGCTGCTCGGCTACGAGCAGTTCCTCGCGGACAACGCCGAGATGAGGGCCCAGGTCCTGCTGCTGCAGGTCACGCCGATCTCGCGCGACGAGGTCGACACCTATCAGGATATCCGCGGACGGCTCGACGCCCTCGCGGGCCGCATCAACGGCGAATACGCCGACATGGACTGGCAGCCGATCCGCTACCTCAACCGGACCTATCGCCGCGACCAGCTGGCCGGAATCTATCGCGCCGCGCGCGTCGGGCTGGTCACGCCCCTCAGGGACGGCATGAACCTGGTCGCCAAGGAGTTCGTCGCCGCCCAGAATCCGGAGGATCCGGGCGTGCTGGTGCTGTCGCGTTTCGCCGGGGCCGCCGAACAGATGAGCGAGGCCCTGCTGGTCAATCCGTTCAGCCGCGAGGAGCTGTCGGATGCGATCAAGCGCGCCTTGACCATGCCGCTGGCCGAGCGCATCCGGAAGTGGGAGTGCCTGATGCGGGTGGTCCGCGACACCGACGTGTCGATCTGGCGCGACGACTTCGTAGGCACCTTGCGCGCGGTAGAGCGTCCCGACGACGACAACGGCCGGCCGGCGACCGTCTACGCGGCCTGAGCCACACGCCGGCGTCGGCTCCCGCGCCTCAATAAATCTCGAACAGCCCCGCCGCGCCCATGCCGCCGCCGACGCACATGGTCACCACGCCGTATTTGGCGCCGCGCCGCCTGCCCTCGATCAACAGGTGTCCGGTCATCCGCGCGCCCGACATCCCATAGGGGTGGCCGATCGAGATGGCCCCGCCCGACACGTTCAGCCGCTCGTCGGGAATGCCCAGCCGGTCGCGACAGTACAGCACCTGCACGGCGAAGGCCTCGTTCAGCTCCCAAATGCCGATGTCGTCCACCGTCAGTCCGTGCCGCTCCAGCAGGCGCGGCACGGCGAACACCGGGCCGATCCCCATCTCGTCCGGCTCGCAGCCGGCCACGGCCATGCCGCGATATGCGCCGAGCGGCTGCAACCCACGCCGTTCAGCCTCCCTGGCCTCCATCAGGACGCTGGCCGAGGCCCCGTCCGACAGCTGGGAGGCGTTGCCGGCCGTTATGAAGCGCCCTTCAGCGATCGACTGGCCGCCGCCGAACACCGGCTTGAGCGACCGCAGCCCCTCCAGCGTTGTGTCCGGCCGGTTGCCCTCGTCCTTGGACAAGGTGACTTCAAGCGAGGACGCCTGGCCCGTCGCCTTGTCCATGACCTGCATGACCGTGGCCATCGGCGCGATCTCGGCGTCCAGCCGGCCCTCCGCCTGGGCCGCGGCCGTCCGCTGCTGCGACTGCAGGGCGTAGGCGTCCTGGGCCTCGCGCCCGATCCCGTAGCGCGCGGCCACGATCTCGGCGGTTTCCAGCATCGACATATAGATGTGCGGCTGCAGCTTCAGCAGCGCCTCGTCCCGCAGGCGGTGCAGGTTCATGCTCTGGTTCTGCACCAGCGAAATGCTCTCCAAGCCGCCGCCGACGGCGACCGTCTGCTCGTCCATGACCACCTGTTTGGCCGCGGTGGCGATGGCCATGAGGCCCGAGGCGCATTGGCGGTCCAGGCTCATGCCCGCCGCGGTGACCGGCAGGCCCGCCGCCAGCGCCGCCTGACGCGCCACATTGGTGCCGGTCGAGCCCTGCTGCAGAGCCGCGCCCATCACGACGTCCTCGATCTCGGCCGGATCGACGCCCGAGCGGGCCACGGCGTGGCGGATGGCGTGGGCGCCCAGCTGCTGGGCCTGGGTGTCATTGAAGGCGCCGCGGTAGGCCCGCCCGATGGGCGTGCGGGCGGTCGAGACGATCACGGCTTCGCGTCGCATCTGCGATGCTCCTTGTTTGGGGCGCTATGCTCGCGACGCGGTCGCTCGCGGCTTGAGCGCGGACTGGCTTAATCCTCTACGTGGCTGCCGTCGGGTCAAGACAAGCCCCGGGCGCCTCAAGTCGCGAGCCGCGCGCGGCGGACATAGGCGCGCGTCGTCAGGCGTCTGAGGCTGCCTGCGCCTTCGACAACTCGACCATGCCCTGGGCCGCCCCCATCTCCGGGACGATCTCGCCGGTCCGATCGGAGATTTCGGCGAAGCGGGCCGCAACCTGTTCCGGGGCGTCCTCGCCGACGGCCCGGATGCCTTGGGTGAGCGTGACATAGGCGCGCTCGAAGCCGCCGCCGCCCGCCGCCAGGATGCAGCGGGTGGGAGCGTCCTCGCTGACGAGGTGCAGCAGCCCCGGCGACACCGTATCCGGCCCCAGCAGATCCAGCGGCAGCCGCGCGCCGAGGTCCTCCGTCATCCGGGTGTGGGCCGTCGGGGCGAGGCAGTTGACGCGGATGTCGTTCTTGGCGCCCTCGATCGAAAGGGTCTGCATCAGCCCCACCAGCGCCATCTTGGCGGCGCCGTAGTTCGACTGGCCGAAATTGCCGTACAGGCCGGAGGACGAGGTGGTCATCACGATCCGGCCGTAGTTCTGCGCCCGCATGATGTCCCACACGGCCTTGGTGCAGTTCACCGCCCCCATCAGGTGCACGTCGACGACGAAGCGGAAATCCTCCAGCTCCATCTTGGCGAAGGTCTTGTCGCGCAGGACGCCGGCGTTGTTCACCAAGACGTCGACCCGCCCCCATTCGGTCATCGCCGTCTCCACCATCGCCCGCACGGCGACCGGGTCGGTGACGGAGGCGGCGTTCGCGATCGCCTGACCGCCAACGGCGCGGACCTCGGCGGCGACCGTCTCCGCCGCCGTGGCCGAACCGCCCGATCCGTCGCGCGCGCCGCCGAGGTCGTTGATCACCAGACGAGCGCCCCGCGCGGCCAGGGCGAGCGCATGCTCCCGACCCAGGCCCCCGCCGGCTCCCGTCACGATCGCGACCCGACCGTCAAACCTCATCGTCATGCCGTCGCTCCCTTGCTTCGTGGCGCCGAACGCCGTCTCATTCCGGGAAAGCTGGGTCAATGTGTTGGAATGGCGCCACAGTCGCCTCATTCACAGCGAAATTGAGGAACCGCGACCGTACATTGTCGTTCGGCACGGTGAGCCCCCCGTGTACACGGGGAATTCGGGCAAACAATGAGCATGAGGGATATGATGAAGGTGAAACTTCTCGCCGGCGTCGCGATGGCGGGGCTGCTTGCAGCCGGCGCTGCGGCGGCTGAGCCGAACGGCTGGTATGGCGCGATCGACGCGGGCTACCACACTCTGGGCGACGTGGAGACGCGTTCGCAGACGACCGGAGCGGCGTTCAACATCGGCACTGAGGCCGACTGGGCCGCGTTC
>NZ_DASWNO010000243.1:0-4995 GCF_036399195.1 Brevundimonas sp. | reverse complement strand
GGGGCTGAAGCAGCGCGGCCAGACGTCGCTGCGCGGACTGGTGCCCTCGCGTCTCGCCGCCGCCCGGGACCTGTTCAGACGGCTGGGCGGGTAGGCTCCGCGCCGCTCGCTTTGCGTCGTCTTTCCGGGGCTGCGGAGCAGAACCCGGAACCTAGGAGACTGGGCTGAGACCATGACGCGCGGCGGCCATCGCGACCGGAGCTCTGGATTTCGGGTTCCGCTGTGCGGCCCCGGAAGGACGGTTTCGAAGTCGAGCCCGCTCTAAGCGTCCGTCGGCGCGGCCGACAAGGCCTCTTCCATCTCGAGGAAAGACGGCTGGGCGTTCGACGGGATGTCGCCGCGGCCGATCTCGACCGAGATCTGCGCCGCGTTGCCGTGGAGGTGGGCCACCAGCACCGACTGGATGATCTTGTAGAAGGCGCCGTCGCCGTCGATGATTTCCTTCAGCCGCACCGACATCGGGCCGACCAGGCCGTAGGCCAGGAACACCCCGAGGAAGGTGCCGACCAGCGCGCCCCCGATCATGCCGCCCAGCACTTCCGGCGGCTCGGTGATCGAGCCCATGGTCTTGATGACCCCCAGCACCGCGGCGACGATGCCCAGCGCGGGCAGGGCGTCGGCCATCTGCTGCAACGCGTGGGCGCCGGCCAGACCCTCGTGGTGGTGCTTCTCCAGCTGCTTGTCCATGGCGTCCTCGATCTGGTGCGGATCCTCGAGGTTCATGGTCATCATCCGCAGGGTGTCGCAGATGAAGTCGGTGGCGAAATGGTCCTTCAGCACCTTCGGATACTTCTGGAAGATGGCGCTCTCGGCGGGCTTCTCGATGTGGCTTTCGAGGGCGATGACGCCCTTGGACTTCATCGTCTTGGTCAGCTGGAACAGCAGCGACAGCAGGTCCTTGTAGTCCTGTCGCTTCCATTTGGGTCCGGCGAACACCTTGCCGAAGCCGCCGAGCGTGGCCTTGATCGTCGTGACGCTGTTGCCGATCAGGAAGGCGGCGACGGCGGCGCCCAGGATCGCCATCAGCTCGTAGGGCAGCGAATGGAGAATGACCTCCATCTTGCCGCCGGCGAGGATGTAGCTGCCGAACACCATGGCGAACAGCAGGACGATGCCGATGATCTGGAACATGAAGGGGCTGACGGTCCTGCGCGCGAGAGACGCCGACCATCGCCGTTAATGATTAAGGGGCGGTTGCGAACGGCGGTGGATCAGAGCCGCGTTTCGCCGCTCAGGATCGCGTCGCGCGCCGCGTCGGTCAGCTTGGCGTAGCCGCTCTTCCCGCCCCGGACGTACAGGGGTCCGTCGACCTTATCCGGGTCGAAGCCATCGGCGACCAGATCGGTCTTCTTGTACTTGAATGTGCCGGTGGTGTCCGCCTCCTTGATCAGGCGCACGAAAGCCGGACGGGCGTAGACCGGCAGTTCGTGGTCGACCCAATCGGCGAACGGCCTGATGGCGAAGCGGCCGTCAGCGACCACCGCCACCATGCCCGCCTTGCCCTCGTGTCCCGGCACCGGAACGCCATAGGCGATCACCTCCTTGACGCCCGGCGCGTCGGCCAGCCTCTGCTCGACCTCGGCCGTCGAGACGTTCTCGCCCTTCCAGCGGTAGGTGTCGCCGATCCGGTCGATGAAATAGACATAGCCCTCGTTGTCCTGACGCATCAGGTCGCCGGTGCGGAACCAGCGGTCGCCCCGCACGAACACGTCGCGCAGGATCTTCTTCTCGGAGGCCGCCTTGTCGGCGTAGCCCGAGAAGGCGTGGCGGATGTCGTCGCCGATCCGCCCCAGGGCCTCGCCGACCTCGCCGGGCTTCGCCGGCTGGCACAGGCCGTCGGCCCCCCGCACCGGCTCTTCGGTGTCGATGTCGAAGCGCACCAGGCGGAAGTTGATCTGCTTCTTCAGGAATCCGGGCACGCGCCCGATCGCGCCCGGCTTGCCGTCGAAGTTGAACACCGAGACATTGCCCTCGGTCGAGCCGTAGAACTCGAGGATGTCGGGCACGGCGAACCGCTTCTGGAAATCGGTCCAGACGTCCGGCCGCAGGCCATTGCCGAAGGCCAGCCGCAGCTTGTGGGACCGCTCGTCCGGGCTTTCCGGGCAGTTGGTCAGATAGCGGCACAGCTCGCCGATGTAGACGAACAGGGTCGCGCCAGAGGCCTTCACGTCGGGCCAGAAGGCGGTGGCGGAGAACCGCTTTCTCAGCACCAGCCGCCCCCCGTTCAGCAGCGCCGGTCCCACCCCGACGAGACCGCCGGTGGCGTGGTACAGCGGCAGGACGTTGAAGGTGACGTCCTTGTCCGTGGCGTCGGTGGCGCCCGCGAAGGCGCGCAGATAGGTGCGAGCCCGGGCGTGGGTGACCTTGGCGGCCTTCGGCATGCCCGTCGTGCCCGAGGTGAAGATGTACAGCGCCGTGTCTCGGTTGGTCAGGCCCGCGCGGGCGGACCGGGCCGGGCGCACCGACGACCCGCTGCGGACCGCCTTGTCCAGGCCCCGGCGCTCGTCGGCCTCGTCGGCGTCCTTCAGGCCCAGAACCCAGAGCATCAGATTGCGGCCCGACAGGCCGCGGGCGTCGTCGACCTTCTTCCAGCAGTCCTCGTCGGTCACGACCTGCGAGGCGTTCGAGATCGACAGGCAGTGGGCGAGGGCATGGCCGCTCAGGTTGGTGTTGATCAGGGCGGTCGCCACGCCGACCTTGGAGAAGCCTAGCCAGGCGGCCAGGTATTCGGCCCGGTTCAGCATCAACAGGGCGATGGTGTCGCCACGCTTCAGCCGCCGGCTCTGGGCCCAGTGGCCGAACCGGTTCGCCATGGCGTCCAGCTCGCGATAGGTGACGGTGCGTCGGTCGTCCTGGACCGCGACGTTGTCGGGGAACCGGTCGACCGCCTCCTCGAAATCGTCGCAGACCAGGTCGGGGCTGTCGAGTTCGATCGGCTTGATGCGTTTCAGCAGGCGGCGCAGCCCCTTGGCGAACCGCATGTCGCGTCTGATGTTCGCAACGAGACCCATCCGCTCTCCACCCTCCGTCCGGCCGTGCCTCCGGTGATGGACAAGCCGCCCGCCGGGGTCAACCAGCCGAGTCGCCTGAGGCGGTCCGCAGCGGCTCACGGCGCCGCTTTCCGCGCGGGCGTGGCGCCGCTGCGGCGGTGACGTAGCGGAAGCGGCGGATTTCGGAACCGGGGTGCTTGTCGCGGGCGGGGATGCGGCGTTAGATCGCAGAACGGCGGTTGGCGGCGTGGGGCCGCGGGGGATCGCCCGGGGGATTTCAGACCATGAGACTGTTGCTTGCCTGCGGCGTGGCCGCGCTGACGCTCGCGGGAGGCGCGTCCGCCCAGGACTACAACGCCAGCCCCAACTTCGGGGACATCACGTTGGCGCCGGGTTTCACCCCGGACCCGCACCTGATCAGCCTTCGGGCCGGCGGCGACATCAGCGCCACCGGCGCGGGCAGCGGCTGTTCGGGCTACATCACCCGCGCCCCCGATTTCCGGCTGAACTGGAGCGGCAAGGGATCGTTGAACCTGAAGATTTCGGTGCTGTCGAAGACCGACACCACCCTGGTCGTCAACGGCCCGAACGGCGAATGGTACTGCGACGACGACGGCGGCGAGGACAACAACCCTCTGGTGACTCTCGGCTCCCAGGCTGGCCGTTATGAGATCTGGGTGGGCACCTACTCCAGCGGCAGCCCGCAGCCCGCTGTTCTTTCGATCTCGGAGCTCAACAACTTCTAGTAAAGTCTTACATGGATTTTGTCGAAACCTGCGCCGTTGTCGCCGCAAATGTGGCGGCAACGGTTCTTCTTCGCGGCTTGACCCGAATCGCGGAACCGTGATCTCGCAGGGTTGTTCTTCCTCCACCTGATTTTTGGAGGAATACAACGATGTCAGTCTCCTATCCCGGCGAGCCGTACCGCACCGAACCGGTCTCGCCCTACGCGCCCCGCGACGGTCTGCGACCCGAGGGCCTTGAGCGCGTCGAGCGTCCGACCTTCGACAGCCCGGCCGAAGAGCCCTTCGTTCCCGTCTATGCTCGCCGCGGCAAGGCCGCTCGCCGAGGCGGCGGCAAGATCAAGACCTGGATGATCCTGGCGCCGATCGGCGTGCTGGTGCTCGGCGGCGTCGCCGCGGCCATGATGATGTCCGGCGACGAGGCCGCGCCCGCCCCGCTGGCGGAGACCGCCACGCCGCTGCCCGCCACCACCGCTCTGACGGCGACCCAATCCGCCGCGGCTCCCGTCGCCGCTGCGCCGATCGCCGCGGCCCCGGCTCCGGTCGAAGCACGACCGGCCGCAGAGCCCCGCCGCGCAGCCCCGGCGGCGAGCCGCAGGGTCTCCGCCCCCGCCCCGGCTCGACGCGCAAGCCCGGCTCCGGCCGCCGCGCCCGCCGCGGCCCGGACCACCACGGCCCCAACCCCGGCGCCGGCTGCCGCGTCGCCGACCGTGACGCTGAACACGGCTCCCGCCGCCCCCGTGACGCCGGCTCCCCCGGCGCCGGCGACCACGCAGCCGCCCGCCCCCGTGATCGTGGTGCAGCCGCTCGGCTGATCGGCGCGGCCCGAAATCAAGAGCCCCGGCGGGACCTCCGCCGGGGCTTTTTCGTCAGGGGGCCGTTGTCGGCGACACCCGCCAGACGACATTGCCGACGTCGTCCGCCACCAGCAGCGCGCCCCGGCTGTCGAACTGGACGCCGACTGGCCGCCCCATGGCCTTGTCGTCCTCGCTGAGAAATCCCGTCAAGATGTCCTCCGGCGGGCCGGCCGGAACGCCGCCGGCGAAGGGCACGAAGATCACGCGGTAGCCCGCCCGCGGCCTGCGGTTCCAGGAGCCATGCTGGCCGACGAAGGCCCCGCCGGCGTACCGGGCCGGGAACAGCGCCCCCTCCCCGAACGTCAGCCCCAGCGACGCCGTATGGGCCCCCAGCGCGTAGTCGGGCTTCAGCGCGCGGGCGACCATGTCGGGGTTGGGCGGCTTCACCCGCTCGTCCACGATCTG
>NZ_DASWNO010000242.1:0-2919 GCF_036399195.1 Brevundimonas sp. | reverse complement strand
GCCGGAGGTCGGGGCCAGCTGGGTGCGGCAGGCGCGGTGGCGGTAGAAGCGGTGCAGCCAGGCGGCGAAATTGCCGGCCCCGTTGGTGACGATGGCGTCCGGCGGCAGGCTGTCGTGCAGGTGGGCCATGCACTCGCTCATATTGACCGGGCCGGTGACGGGCACGGGGGTCGAGAAGGCCTGGTAGTGGTCGTGGGCGGCCTTTGCCTGATCGTGCCATGTCCGGCCCGGATCGATCGTGGACAGGGCGTGGGCGGCCAGAGAATTGTCGGCCGTCGCGCTCATGAGCGGAGTCCAGACCCGCCCCAGCTCTTCCGCGCCGGGATGGATGTGGATCAGGGTCTGCGCCGTGTGCGCCCGGTCGAACAGGGTGTACCCCTGCGTCGGATTTTCGCCGAGCCGGGCGCCGACGGCGATCAGCAGGTCGGCGTCCTTCGCCCGTTTCATCAGTTCGGGATTGCAGCCGAGGCCGAGGTCGCCGGCGTAGTTGGGACGGGCGTTCGACAGGATGTCCTTGCGCCGGAACGACAGGCTGACCGGCAGGCCCAGGCGCTCGGCCCAGTCGCCGACGGCGGCGGCGGCCGCGTCCGTCCAGCCGGAGCCGCCCAGCACCAGCAGCGGGCGTTCGGCCCGCGCCAGCCGCTCGCGCACCTGTTCGAGGAAGGCGGCGTCCAGCGCGGCCCGGGCGGGCGTCACCGCGCGGATCGGAGCGGGACCGCCGTCGGCGTGCAGGATGTCCTCGGGCAGGGCGATGACGACCGGCCCCATCCGGCCCTGCAGGGCGGTGGCGAAGGCGCGCTCGACCACCTCGACGGTTCGTTCCGGGCTCTCGATCTCCGTCGCCCATTTGGCCAGGCCGCCGAACACCTCGCGGTAGTCGACCTCCTGAAAGGCGCCGCGGCCGCGGTCGGTCAGGGCGATCTGGCCGACGAACAGGAGCATCGGCGTGGAGTCCTGATGCGCCGTATGCACGCCGATCGAGGCGTGGGTGGCGCCCGGCCCGCGCGTGACCATGCAGACCCCCGGCCGACCGGTCAGCTTGCCGTACGCCTCCGCCATGTTGGCGGCCCCGGCCTCATGCCGGCAGGCGATGACCTGAATCCGGTCGCGCACGTCGGCCAGGGCGTCCAGCACCGCCAGATAGCTCTCGCCCGGGACGCAGAAGACCCGGTCGATTCCGTTCATCACGAGCGTCTCGACGATGCGGCGGGCGGCGGTGTTCGCGGGCTGGGTCATGGGGGCGGAGGTAGCAGATCAGGCCGGGGCTTGGCCATGTAGGGGTACGAAGGTCGGCGACCGGGGTCCGGGCGTGGAGCAGGCAGCGCTGGTTCGTCACGAAGAACACGAAGGAGGGCACGAAGGACACAACGGGACCTGCGCCCGGTCCCGCGCGCAGCGCCTTCCCATCAGGAGAGGATAAACGCCTGCGGCGCCGCCCGCTCGGTCCCGTCGTGTTCTTTGTGGCTTTTGCTTCTTCGTGTTCTTCGTGACGAACCAGCCATCGGCGAAGCGGGACGCCCCGTCAGGTGTTCGCTTCCTCATACCGCACGCCCGTCAGGTACAGGCCGTTCGACGGGGCGACTGGGGCGCAGGCGGCGCGGTCGCGGGCGGCGAGGGCGGCGGCGACATCGTCGATCGACCAGCGGCCGAGGCCGACTTCGGCGAGGGTTCCGGTCATCGAGCGGACCTGACGGTGCAGAAAGCTGCGGGCCTCGAAGATCAGGTGGACCTCGTCGCCGACGCGGTCGACACGCGCCACGTCCAGCGTCTTCACGGGTGACTTGGACTGGCAGTTCACATCGCGGAAGGTGGTGAAGTCGTGCAGGCCGACGAGGGCCGCGGCGGCGGCCTGCATGGCCCGCTCGTCCAACGGTTTGCGCACATGCCAGACCCTGCCGCGGTCGAGCGCCGGGGGCGCGACGCGGGTCAGGATGCGGTAGAGATAGCAGCGGCCGACAGCCGAAAAGCGCGCGTGCCAGTCGTCGCCGACGGCGGCGCAGTCCAGCACCGTCACGGCGTCGTTCGTCAGGTGGGCGTTCAGCGCATTCATCACCGTGCGCTCGGGCCACGCCTTGTCGAGATCGAAGCTGATCACCTGACCGGTGGCGTGGACGCCGGTGTCGGTCCGCCCCGCGGCGGCGATGCGCACCGTCTGGCCGCAGAAGGCGGTTATGGCGGTCTCGACCGCGCCCTGCACCGTCGGTTGGCCGGCCTGAGCCTGAAACCCGTTGTAGCCCGACCCGTCATATTCGAGCGTCAGGCGATAGCGCTGCATGGCTGGTCGCTCCCCTATCGCTCGCCGCGCGTCCCCGCCTGCGCGGGGATGACGATGTCGCCGCCTGAGGACGACAGCATCGTCCCGACCGGGAGCGGGAACCCGCGCAGCATCTCATCGGCCGTCTGGGCCGCCTTGCCCGCGCGCTGAACCCGCAACAGATCGACCGCCCCCTCGGCGCAGGCGATGCGCAGGCTGCCGTCGAGCACCTGACCGGGCGTTCCGCCGCCGTCGGACGCGACCCGCGACATCAGCGCCTTGATCCGCACCGGTTCGTCTGGTCCGGGCGCGTCGAACCAGGCGCCGGGGAAGGGCGACAGGCCGCGGATGTGGGCGTCCACCACCGCCGCAGGGCGGGCCCAGTCGATGCGCGCCTCGGCGGGCGTGATTTTCCTCGCATAGGTGGGCTCACCGACCTGTTCGGTCCCCTCGACCCCGCCGCGTTCGATCGCCGCGAGAGCGCGCGGCCACAGGCTGGCGCCGGTGTGCGACATCCGCTCGGACAGCGTCGCCGCCGTGTCGTCGGAGCGGATGTCCAGGACCTCCGACAGCAGGATCGGCCCCTCGTCCAGCCCCTCGGACATGCGCATGATCTGCACGCCGGTCTGGCGGTCGCCGGCCATGATGGCGCGCTGGATCGGCGC
>NZ_DASWNO010000241.1:0-5729 GCF_036399195.1 Brevundimonas sp. | reverse complement strand
TACAAGGAGTACCGCCAGCATTTCGAGAAGGACCGGGCCCTGGCCCGCCGCTTCCAGAAGATCGACGTCAACGAGCCGACGGTCGAGGACACGATCAAGATCCTGAAGGGTCTGAAGACCTCGTACGAAGGCCACCACAAGTTGCGGTACACCGATGCGGCGCTGCGCACCGCCGTGGAGCTGTCGGCCCGCTACATGACCGACCGCAAACTGCCGGACAAGGCGATCGACGTGATCGACGAGGCGGGGGCGTCGCAGATGCTGCTGTCGGAATCGAAGCGGAAGAAGCTCATCGGCCAGAAGGAGGTCGAGGCCGTCATCGCCAAGATGGCGCGCATCCCGGCCAAGTCGGTGTCGAAGTCGGACACCGAAGGCTTGCGTGAACTTGAGCGCGACCTGAATCGCGTGGTGTTCGGCCAATCGGCGGCCATCGAGCAGGTCTCGACGGCGATGAAGCTGGCCCGCGCCGGTCTGCGCGACCCGCAGAAGCCGATCGGCGCCTTCCTGTTCAGCGGCCCGACGGGTGTCGGCAAGACCGAGGTGGCGCGCCAGTTGGCCTCCACCCTCGGCATCGAGATGCAGCGCTTCGACATGTCGGACTATATGGAGCGCCACACGGTCAGCCGTCTGATCGGCGCCCCTCCGGGCTACGTCGGGCATGACCAGGGCGGCCTGCTGACCGACGCCGTCGACCAGCACCCGCATTCGGTGGTGCTGCTGGACGAGATCGAGAAGGCGCACCCGGACGTCTACAACATCCTGCTGCAGGTCATGGACAACGGCATGCTGACGGACGCGGTCGGCAAGAAGGTCGACTTCAGGAACACCATCCTGATCATGACCACCAACGCCGGCGCCGCCGACAACGCCCGGGCCGCCATCGGCTTCGGCCGCGGCAAGGTCGAGGGCGAGGACGAGAAGGCCATCCAGCGGCTGTTCGCGCCCGAGTTCCGCAACCGCCTGGACGCCATCGTCGCCTTCAAGGCGCTGGACGCGGGGACCATCAAGTCGGTCGTGACCAAGTTCGTGATGCAGCTGGAAGCCCAGCTGGCCGACCGTAACATCACCATCGAACTGACGGACGAGGCGGCCGACTGGCTGGCCAAGAACGGCTTCGACGAACTGTACGGCGCCCGCCCGCTGGCCCGGACCATTCAGGAGCACATCAAGAAGCCGCTGGCCGACGACATCCTGTTCGGACGTCTTACGCGCGGCGGGCATGTGAAGGTGGCGCTGAAGGACGGAAAGATCGCCTTCGACGTCACGGCCGCCACCGGCGCCCAGGTCAAGGCGGCCCGCGCCGCCGATCAGGTGGTCGACTAGGTCTCCGCTGCGAGGTGGAATTGAAGAAGGCCCCGGTGGAAACACCGGGGCCTTTTTCGTCATTCGGGCTCGCGGAGCGCCTAGCGGCGGCGGCCGACTCCGCCCAGCAGGATCGCCAGGCCGGCGACGATGCCGGTGGTCAGCAGCGGCTTGCGGCGGGCGAAGTCGAGGCCTTGGCGCGCCTTGTCCTGATACTGGACCGGCGCCTTCGCGACGATGCCGTCCAGCCCGTCGATGACCCGGCCATAGGCGTCCAGCGCCTTGCCCTTCACCTCGTTGAGCTTGCCGTCGAACTGGAGCTTGGAGTCGCCGGTGAGGCGGCCGGCGCCGTTCTGGATCTGGCCTTCGAGCGCGGTGGCGGAGCCTTCGATGCGTTGATCGGTCATGGGATGTCCTGTGTCTGAGACGGTAGAGCCGGGGAGGGGCTGTCGCCTTAGCGTGCGTGGCCGTTCGGAGTTCCCGCGGCGGCGCTTGACGGCGATTAGTCGCGGGCGGCGTATGGCCGGGGAGGCGCGTGCCGGCGGATCGGGAGGGGCGCCATGGCCGACGCGGAGCGCGGCTAGTGCGCCTCGCCGCCAGAACTGCTGTCGGTGGCCTTGTCGGGATTGGTCTGGCTGCCGTCCGCCCGGCAGTTGGTCCAGTTCTCGACCCAGTCGACCAGGCGGGTGACGTAATCGACACGGAACGTCGGCGAGCCTTGCTCCGCCAGATGGTGGTCGCCGCCGGGATAGAGCACCATCTCGACCGCGACGTCGCTGCTGCGCATCAGGGTGACGAAGATCTCCTCCGACTGTCCGACCGGACAGCGCTGGTCCTCCATGCCCTGCAGAAGCAGGGTCGGCGTTCGCGCCTCATGCATCTTGTTCAGCGCACACAGGTCGTGGGCCGCCGCCCGGTTCACAAAGGGCTCGCCCGACATGGAATAGGGCGTGACGTAGAAGCCCGTGTCCGAGGTTCCGAAATGCGATTCGATGTTGGCGACGGGGGCCGAGACGACCGCGGCCTTGAACACGTCCGTCTGGGTGATCGACCACGCCGATAGATAGCCGCCGTATGACTTGCCGTAGATGGCGAGGCGATCGTCGGCGACGCCCTCGTCCTGCAGCGCCTTTACGGCGGCGAGCTGCTGGGGAAGATCCAGCTCTCCCCACCGGCTCCTCAACCGGGTCATGAATTCGAGGCCGTAGCTGCTCGACCCCACCGGGTTCAGGGCCAGCACCGCCCACCCGCGAGCGCACAGGACGTGACGCCACATGGTCTTGCGGAACTCGACGAAGGCGATGCTCTGCGGCCCGCCGTGGACGTCGAGCAGCAGCGGGAAGGGGCCGTCGGCTTCCCCGGGCGGCAGCATCAGCCAGCCGTCGATCTGTTCGGTCCCACCCTCGCCGTCCGGGACCTCGAACGATCGCAGGGAGACCCTCGGCGGCTCGCGCTCGGTCCACCAGTCATTGAAGTTCGAAAGGCGCCGCTCTCCCGTTCCGTCCCGGCTGCAGGCGAACAGTTCCGTCGGCTGGTCGATGCTCGCCGCGGCGTAGACCAGGGCGTCCTGCGCCAGCGCCAGCTTGAGGATGTGCCGGTGCCCCGAAACCAGGACGTCGAGCTTCCCGTCGGCGACGCCGATCGAGGCGATCTCCTGCAGGCCGCGCCGCATGAGCACGAAGTAGAGGGAAGCCGAGTCCTCGGCCCACAGGACGCTGTCGCCGGCTTCAACCTCGACGACTTCGTCGCCGAGGGGCCGCACCTGCTCGTCCTCCATGTCGATCAGCCACAGGCGGGACCGTGAGTCGCCCTCGACCTCGCCGCCGGAGAAGGCGATCCAACGGCCGTCCGGCGACCAGAAGGGAAACTGGGCCGAGGCGACGTCGGTCGAGAGCTGCCGCGCATTGGCCCCGTCGGCGTCCATGATCCACACGTCGGTCCGGTGGGCCTCCCGACCGACCCGCGTCCGGGTGTAAGCGATCCGGCGCCCGTCCGGCGAGAACTGCGCCGAGCGCACGTCGAAGGGGCCATCCGTCAGCTGCCGGGCGTCGCCGCCCGTCTTGTCGAGAACGAACAGGTGGATTTCCCGGCCGAGGGTGTAGCCCATGCCGTCGCTCTTGTAGGGCAGACGCCAGACCACCTGGGGCGTCTTCCCTGCAGGAGGCTCGCTGCGCTCGCCCTTGGCCGAGGGATCGACCTGCTGTGTGGCGGTGACGAGCAAGTGGTTGCCGTCGGGCGACCATTCGACGGACGAAACGCCGCCCTTCAGGTGCGAAACGGGTCTGGCCTCGCCCCCGTCGGTGCGCATCACATAGGCCTGAAGGCCGCTGTCGCCGCGGTTGGAGACGAACGCGATTTCCCGCCCGTCCGGCGACCATTTGGGCGCGCTGTCCTGCCCGGCCGAGAACAGGCGAGGCTCGCCGCCGTCCAGGGATGCGAGCCAGATTCGGGTGGCGTTGGAGTCGTTCGCCTGGTCAGGCGTGTCGAGGACGCAGGCGACATGGTCCCGCGAACCGACGAGGCTGCTTACCGCGCGGTACTGCAGGAGATCGGAGGGCGTGAATTTTCTGGTCATTGCTCAGCTTGATGATCTTCCGGCCTGCGAAACCGTCAGCCCGACGACCTGTTCCGTCGCCTGCCGGACCTAGCGGTCGGCGCCGCCTCCGCTCCCGCCCGCTCCCGCAGTGGAAGACATTGTGCCCGGATGATATTGACGGTCCGGTTTCATCCGGGTAAATATGCGGTTGCACCTTGAGGAGCCCGCCTGTGACCGTGCCGACCGACCAACTTCTGTTCGCCTTCGCCGGCTGCCGCCTGATCGCCCGCGGCCTGGCCGCCGAGGCCCTTGCGGCGCTGCACGCCGCAGCATCCGCCGGCGAGACGGTGCTGGTCTTCGACGCCGCAACGGGACGGGTCGTGGACCTGGACCTGCGCGGCGATCTGTCCGAGGCCTTGGGCCGCCTCATCCCGCCGCCCGAGGCGGAACGGCGCGGGCCCGGGCGGCCCAGGCTCGGCGTCACAGCGCGCGAGGTGACCCTGCTGCCCCGCCATTGGGAGTGGCTGTCCGCCCAACCCGGCGGCACCTCGGTGGCCCTGCGCAAACTGGTCGAAAGCGCCCTGCGCGAAGCCGAAGGCCCCGACCGCGCCCGCAAGGCCAAGGAGGCGACCTACCGCTTCATGACCGCCCTCGCTGGCGACCTGCCGGGCTACGAGGAAGCGACCCGCATGCTGTTCGCCGGCGACTGGACTGCGTTCGACGCGGCGGTGGAAGGATGGCCGGATGGGGTGAGGGAGACGGCGCGAGAAATGGCGGCGGGGGCTTGGCGGAATGGGACGGGGTGAGCGCTCTCTCCCGCAAGGGGAGAAGGGTGACTACCCCACCTTCACCCGCGTCGCCGCTTCCGGCAGGTCTTCCCCGAACGCCCGCTGGTAGAATTCCGCGATCGTCGGCCGCTCCAGCTCGTCGCACTTGTTCAGGAAGGTCAGACGGAAGCTCAGGCCTACGTCGCCGGCGAAGATGATCGCGTTCTGGGCCCAGGTGATCACCGTGCGGGGGCTCATGACGGTGGAGATGTCGCCGTTCATGAAGGCGTTGCGCGTCATGTCGGCGACGCGGACCATGGCGGCGATGCGGCGGCGGCCGTCGGCGTCGGACCACTCAGGCACCTTGGCGGCCACGATCTCGGCCTCGACGTCGTGATCGAGGTAGTTGAGCGTGGTGACGATGTTCCAGCGGTCCATCTGGCCCTGATTGATCTGCTGGGTGCCGTGATAAAGCCCCGACGTGTCGCCCAGGCCGATGGTGTTGGTGGTGGCGAACAGGCGGAAGAATTTGTTCGGGCGGATGACGCGGTTCTGGTCCAGCAGGGTCAGGCGGCCCTGCGCCTCCAGCACGCGCTGGATCACGAACATCACGTCGGGGCGGCCGGCGTCGTACTCGTCGAACACGATGGCGATGGGGCGCTGCAGCGCCCAGGGCAGCATGCCCTCGCGGAACTCGGTGACCTGCTTGCCCTCGCGCAGGACGATGGCGTCCTTGCCGACGAGGTCGATGCGGCTGACGTGGCTGTCGAGGTTCACCCGCACCAGCGGCCAGTTGAGGCGGGCGGCGACCTGCTCGATGTGCGTCGACTTGCCGGTGCCGTGATAGCCCTGGACCATCACGCGGCGGTTGTGGGCGAAGCCGGCGCAGATGGCGAGCGTGGTCTGCGGGTCGAAGCGGTAGGCGGGGTCTACCTCCGGCACGTGCGGGTCGGCCGTGGAGAAGGCCGGGACCATCATGTCGCTGTCGACGCCAAAGGCTTCGCGTAGGGTGACCTGACGATCGGGAGCGAGCGTGATCAGCGGATCGGGGATGAGGTCGGCTGGGGAGGGCATTGTCACGGATTAGCGCGCGAGGCGGCGGGGTGCAATTCCAGTCTCAGGCT
>NZ_DASWNO010000240.1:0-10099 GCF_036399195.1 Brevundimonas sp. | reverse complement strand
GGGCGGTCGGCAGATCGTGGCCGACCTCTAGGTGTTCGTCGCCGACGACGTTCTTCCTGGCCGCGAATCGCCAGTGTTGTAGTTTGCGGCGATGACGGACCTCTTCGAAGCGGCGGGGCTGACACCGGCGGCGCCGCGGCCGCTCGCCGAGCGCCTGCGCCCGCAGACGCTGGGGGAGGTGGTGGGCCAGGAGCACCTGCTGGGCCCCGAGGGGCCCATCGGCCGCATGGCCGCCGCCCACCGGCTGTCGTCGATGATCCTGTGGGGCCCGCCGGGGGTGGGCAAGACCACCATCGCCCGGCTGCTGGCCAAGGCCGCCGGCTACGAGTTCCAGCAGCTGTCGGCGGTCTTCTCCGGCGTGGCCGACCTGAAGAAGGCCTTCGAGGCCGCGCGCGCCCGCCGCGCCGCCGGCCAGGCCACCCTGCTGTTCGTCGACGAGATCCACCGCTTCAACCGCGCCCAGCAGGACGGCTTCCTGCCGTTCGTGGAGGAGGGAATCGTCACCCTGGTCGGCGCGACGACCGAGAACCCCTCGTTCGAGTTGAACGGCGCGCTGCTGTCCCGCAGCCAGGTCTATGTGCTGAAGCGACTGGACGACGCCGCGCTGGACCAGCTGCTGACGCGCGCGGAGGCGCAGGAGGGCAAGGCCCTGCCGCTGACGCCCGAGGCGCGGCAGGCGATGCTGGCTCTGGCCGACGGCGACGGCCGTTATCTGCTGACGATGTCCGAGGTCCTGTTCGACCTCACTTCGGATGAGCCGCTGGACGTGCAGGCGCTGGCGGGCGTGCTCCAGAAGCGCGCTCCCGCCTACGACAAGAGCAGAGAAGAGCACTACAACCTCATATCCGCGCTGCATAAATCGGTTCGCGGGTCCGATCCCGATGCGGCCCTGTATTGGCTGGCGCGCATGCTGAACGGCGGCGAGGACCCGCTGTATCTGGCGCGGCGGATCGTGCGCATGGCGGTCGAGGACATCGGCGAGGCCGACCCCCTGTCGCTCCTCGTCGCCAATGCGGCGAAAGACACGTACGACTTCCTCGGCAGTCCCGAGGGCGAGCTGGCGCTGGCTCAGGCGGTCGTCCACCTGGCCACCGCGCCCAAGTCGGTGGCGGTGTACGAGGCGTTCAAGGCGGCGAAGCGCGCCGCCGCCGAGACGGGGTCCCTGACGCCCCCGGCGCACATCCGCAACGCCCCCACGAAGCTGATGAAGTCCCTCGGCTACGGCAAGGGCTACCAGTACGATCCGGACACGCTCGAGGGGTTCTCAGGGGCGAACTTCTTCCCGGACGAAATGGAGCGTCGCGTCTTCTACGCGCCGAAGGGCGAGGGGCACGAGGCCAAGGTGAAGGAGCGGCTGGACCGCTGGGCCGCGATGCGCGCCGCCCGGCCGCCTGAACAAGGTTAGCGTTGCCGTAACGTCAATTTCGGGCCTATCCTCCCGCCGTCGATCAACCTTGGGAGGGGAAGATGACCGATACGACCGCGACGATGACGACGAGGACGCCCTGGCACCTGTGGGCCGTGGGGGTGATCTCGCTGCTGTGGAATGGCTTCGGGGCCTACGACTTCATCATGTCCATGACGCAGGGGGCGACCTACTGGCGGGCGTCCGGCATGAACGACGCCATGATCGCCTATTACAACGCCATGCCGACGTGGATGTATGTGCCGTGGGTGCTGGGCGTGTGGGGCGGCGTGGCGGGGTCGATCCTGCTGTTGATGCGCAGCCGGTTCGCCGTCCACGCCTTTGTGCTGTCCGTGATCGGCGCGGTCGTCAGCCTGTTGTACGGAACGGTTATTGACCGCGCCCCGCCGGCGCCGCCCGAAATGGCGGTCATGACCTACATGCCGTGGGTCATCGCTGTGATCACCGCCGCGCTCGCCTGGTACGCCTGGACCATGAGCAAGAAGGGCGTCCTGCGTTGAGCGGCCTCGGCGGCCGGGCGCGGGCGCCTTGGCATCTGTGGGTGGTCGGGGTGTTGACGGTGTTGTGGAACGGCTTCGGCTGTGTCGACTACGTCATGACGCAGACAAACCGGGACGCCTGGTTCGCCCAGATGGGCATGACGGCGGCCCAGCTTGAATATTTCAACGCCATGCCCGCCTGGACGCATGGAGCATGGGCGATCGGGGTGTGGGGCGGACTGCTGGGCGGTATCCTGCTGCTGCTGCGCCGCAAGCTAGCGACGCCGGTGTTCGTGGCGTCCTTCCTCGGCTGGCTGGCGGGCGCGATATACGCCTTCGGCCTCTCCGACGGGCTTGAGGCCATGGGCTCGATGTGGCCGATGCAGATCGTCATCGGCGCGGCATGCCTGTTCTTCATCTGGTACGCCTGGACCATGGGCAAACGGGGCGTCCTGCGTTGAGGAACCGGGGCCGGGGCTCACGCCTTGGCTCCCCATGGCTCCTTTCGACCTGAGACTCGGCACGGCCGGCTGGAGCATTCCAGCCGCCGTGTCCGACAGGTTTCATGGGACTGGCTCAAGTCTCGAACGCTACGCCGCCGTCATGAACGCGGCCGAGATCAACAGCAGCTTCCACCGCCCGCACAGGCGCACGACCTACGAGCGATGGGCCGCTTCCACGCCGAATGATTTCCGGTTTTCGGCCAAGGTCCCGAAGGTGCTGACGCATGATCAGCGCCTGGCGACGCCGGAGGAAAGTGTCGACCGCTTCGCGAACGAGGTCGCCGGCCTTGGCGGCAAACTGGCGGTGATCCTCGTCCAGTTGCCGCCGAGCCTGAATTTCGACCCGGCGATCGCGGGGGCGTTCTTCAGCGCCCTGCAGGCGCGCATCCCGGTCCCGCTGGTCTGCGAACCCCGGCACGCCGACTGGTTCACGCCTGACGCCGATGCGTGGTTGGCCGATCGCCGCGTCGCACGCGTCGCCGCCGACCCGGCCAAACACCCCGGCGCCGCCGATCCCGGCGGCTGGCGCGGCTTGAGCTATTTCCGCCTGCACGGCTCGCCGCGGATGTACTACTCCGCCTACAGCCCCGAAGTGCTGGCGGCTGCGGCCCGGCGCCTCCGCGAGGAAGCCGCCAAGGCTCCGACATGGTGCGTCTTCGACAACACCGCGGGCTCGGCCGCCCTGCCGGACGCCTTGACCGTCAGGACGGCGACGGGCGATGAGCGGGCCTGATGGCCTTCGCTTCCCCGATCAACCTGTCCGCCGACGACATCGCGGCCGTCCGCTCGTGGATCCTCCACGAGGATGAGGCGGTCATCGCCTTCAACAAGCCGGCCGGTCTGTCGAGCCAGGGCGGGCGCATCCAGGCGCACACGCTGGACGATCTGCTGTGGGCGTTCGCCCGGTCGAACGGCAAGCGGCCGGATCTCGTGCACAGGCTGGACCGCGACACCTCGGGCGTGATCCTGGCGGCGAAGACCAAGCCGGCGGCGGGTTTCCTCGGCAAGGCGATGCAGGCCAAACGCTTCCGCAAGACCTATCTCGCGCTGGTCCCCTCCGCGCCCGACCCGCGCGCCGGGACCATCGACCGGCCCCTGCTGCGTCAGGAAATCGGCCGCGAGAGCTATATGCGGGTGGTGGAGCCCGATACGCCGGGGGCTCAGCAGGCCCTCAGCCGCTACCGCACCCTGTCGGCGTCGGAGGACGGCGCGCTGGTGGAGCTGGAGCCCGCGACCGGTCGGATGCATCAGCTGCGAGTGCATATGGCCGCGATCGGCCGCCCGCTCGCGGGCGACGCCCGTTACGGCGGGGCGCTGACCTTCGCGGGCCGGGCCGCGCCCCGGCTGATGCTGCACGCGGCGAAGCTGACGTTCCCGCACCCGGAGGGCGGATACAGGACAGTGGAGGCGCCCCTGCCGGAGGATTTCGAAACTCTGAGGATCGCGGCGGGGCTGTAAGGCGGCCCTCCGCCAGGCGCACCGCCTCCTCCCCACGGCCTTGCGGAGGGGGACCGCGAAGCGGTGGACCGGCGACGTCAGGAACCACCTAACGACGACGACGCTTCTCAATCAGACGCCGGAGTGCACTCATGAACCGCCTGACCCTTCCCCTCATCGCCGCCGCCGGTCTGGCCCTCTCAGCCTGCGCCAGCCTGGCCCCCTACGGCGCGCAGGTCGCGCCGGGCGGGCAGGGCTACACCGAGCAGCGGATCGAAGCCAACCGCTTCCGCGTGACCTACAACGGCGTCGGCGCGCCCGGTCCGGTCGCCGACATGGCGCTGTTGCGCGCGGCCGAATTGACCACCGCAGAGGGCTACGACTGGTTCGAGGTCACACAGCGCTGGATCGACGGTCGCCCTGACAGCGCCGGCGGCTTCAGGCCCAGCGTGGGGGTCGGCTACGGTTCGGACCGGTACAGCGGCCGCTATGGGAGCTATTCGGCCTCGGGCGTGGGCGTGGGGCTCGGCCTGAACTTCAGCGGGCCGTCGGCGACCTCGACCACCCTCGAAGTGCTCATGGGTCGCGGCGCCCGCCCGGACCGTCCCGAGGTTTATGAGGCGCGGGCGGTTCAGGACAATCTCCGCCGCTGGTAGCGCCCCAGGCCCTTCTTCGCTTTTTCGCCGCCTCGACTATAAGCGCGGCATGACACGTCTTCTGATCGTCGCGGCCGGAGGCGCGCTCGGCGCGGTCGCGCGCTACGGCGTCGGCGTCTGGGCCCTTCGCCTGTTCCCGACCGCGACCTGGCCGTGGGCGACGCTGACGATCAACGTCGGAGGGGGCCTCCTGATGGGCCTGCTGGCCGGCTGGCTCGCGTTCCGCGGCGGGGCCCAGAGCGAGAGCCTGCGTCTGTTCGCGGCCGTCGGCGTGCTGGGGGGCTTCACCACCTTCTCGGCCTTTTCGCTCGAAACCGTGGCGATGCTCGAGCGCCGCCAATTCGCCATGGCCGGGGGCTATGTGGCCGCCTCGGTGGTGCTCTCGATCGCCGCCCTGTTCATCGGCCTGATGGTCGCCCGCCGCGCCTTCGGAGCCGCCCTTTGACCCCCCCTGAGACCAATGAACCCATTCAGGACGCCGAGCCGGCCCTGAAACGCGAGGTCCTGACGATCTATGTCGCCGAGGCCGAGGACGGCATTCGCCTCGACCGCTGGTTCCGCCGCCGCTGGCCGCATCTGTCCAACATCCAGGTGCAGAAGATGGCGCGCTCGGGCCAGATCCGCGTCGACGGCGCCCGTATCAAGCCGGAGGGCCGCCTGACCGCCGGCGCCGCCGTGCGCGTGCCCCCGATCCCGGATGACGCGTCGCGCAAGGCGGGCGACCTGCACACCCTCAGCCCGCAGGACATCAAATTCGCCAAGTCGCTCGTGCTCTACGAGGATGACATGGTCATCGCCATCAACAAGCCGCACGGGCTGGCGGTGCAGGGCGGGACCAAGACCAGTCGCCACGTCGACCGGCTGCTGTCGGCCTGGGGGGAGGGGATGGACCGGCCCCGTCTGGTCCACCGGCTCGACCGCGACACCTCCGGCGTCCTGCTGCTCGGCAAGGGCCCCGAGGCGGCCAAGCGGCTGGCCGGGGCCTTCGCGCGGCGTCAGGCCAAGAAGACCTACTGGGCCATCGTCATCGGCAATCCCAAGCCCTCGGCCGGCCAGATCGACATGCCGCTGAAGAAGACCGGCATCAACGACTTCGAGATGATGCGCCCCGCCGACCGCAAGGACCCACGCGCCGAACCGGCCGAGACCGCCTTCGCCACCATCAGCCGCGCCGCCCACCGCGCCTCATGGATGGCGCTGCGGCCCTTCACCGGCCGGACCCACCAACTGCGCGCCCACATGGCCGGCATCGGCCACCCCATCCTCGGCGATCCCAAATACGGTGACGAGAAGTCAAAGGAGCTGTCCGGCCCGCTGAAGCTGCAGCTGCACGCTCGCAGCATCGAGCTGGAGCATCCGCGCGGCGGGGTGCTCAAGGTCGAGGCGCCGCTCAGCCCCGAGATGCGCGCCGGCTTCGCCCACTTCGGCTTCGAGGAGGCGGAGGGGAACGAGAGCGATCCATTCGAAGGCGTGAGGCGGCAAAGATGATGTTCCTCCCCCACAGGGGGAGGGGGACCGCGAAGCGGTGGAGGGGGCCTGCCTCACGCACGGGCTCCCGGACCAGCCCCCTCCACCATCCTTCGGATGGTCCCCCTCCCCCGATGGGGGAGGAATGATGACCCGTCCCCTCGCCGTGTTCGACATCGACGGCACCCTCGTCGACAGCCGCGCCTCGATCCATCGCGCCGCGTGCGAGGCCGCGCGAGACATCGGTCTGGCCGAGCCCGACTATGATCGCGTGCGCCAGATCGTCGGCCTCTCGCTGGAGCATGCCATGGCCGTGCTGGAGCCGGGTCTCGACGCGCCGACCCTGGCGCGCTTCGTCGCCGGCTTCCGCGCCAGCTTCAACCGCATGTACGCCGAGGGCCACGAGGAGCCGCTGTATCCCGAGGCCATGACGACTTTGCGCCGCCTGCACCGAGACGGCTGGCGGCTGGCTCTGGCGACGGGCCAGAACCGCCGCGGCGTGGCGCGGAACCTCGCCCGCGAGGGCTGGGCCGACCTGTTCCTGTCGTCGCACTGCGCCGAGGACGGGCCCGGCAAGCCCGATCCCGCCATGCTGCACGCCGCCATGGACGCCTGCGGCGCCGACCCGGCGGCCACGGTCATGATCGGCGACACGGCCCACGACGTGCTTATGGCGCTGAACGCAGGGGTCCACCCCCTGGGCGTCGCCTGGGGTTTTCACACGGTCGAGGAACAGCGCGCGGCCGGGGCCCGCCACGTCGCCTCGAGTTTCGGTGAACTGTCGGTGGTGCTGGACGGTTTCGCCGCTCGAAGCCGCGCCGCCGCCTGATCCCTACGAGCCGAACCATGAGCCATATCCCCCCCCTCGATCCCAACGTCGCCGCCCGCAAGGGCTTCCGCGAGTCCGAAGAACGGCTGAAGCGCTTCTGGACCGCCGTCGACGTCAAGCATGGCGCGGGCGGCTGGTCCGTCGTCCTCGACGGGCGGACGCCCAAGACTCCGGCTCATGCGCCCCTGACCCTGCCGACCGAAGCCGCGGCCCGGCTGGTCGCCGAAGAGTGGGCGGCCCAGGGCGAGTTCATCGATCCGGGAACCATGCCCGCGACCCGGCTCGCCTCCACCGCCATCGACCGCGTCAGCCAGGCCCGCGAGCCCGTGGCCGACGAGATCGCCGCCTTCGCCGGCTCGGACCTCCTCTGCTATCTCGCCGACGCCCCGACCTCACTGGCGGTGGAGCAGGCGCGTGAGTGGTCGCCATGGCGGGACTGGGCGGCGCTGGAGCTCGGCGTCGTGCTGGAGCCGGTCGAGGGGATCATCCACCGAGCGCAGGACCCGACCTCCATCGCCCGCGTCCGCGACCTCGCCCTGCGGCTGGACGACTTCGCCTTGACCGGACTGGCCATGGCCACGCCGCTGCTTGGCTCGGCCGTGCTCGGGCTGGCGCTGCAGCGAGGCGCGCTGAGCGGCGAGGCGGCCTTCGATCTCAGCCGTCTGGACGAAGCCTTCCAGGAGCGGCAATGGGGCGTCGACGAGGAGGCCGCAGAGCGCACCACCGCCCGCCGGGCCGAGGCTGTCCTGCTGGACCGGTGGTTCCGCGCCCTCACCTGAGTTTCCGCACTGGAAAGTTTCCGCTTGCCAAAGTGGAAAGTGTGGCCCATTTTCCAGTTCGGAAAGTGAGGCTGAGCCATGAACGAAGACCCGACCCCCGCCGAGGCGCTCGCCGCCATCCAGCGTTCGCAGCGCGACGTGCAGCGCAAGGTCGCCGCGGGCTCCTGGCGCTACGACCTCGGCTATTCCGCCATCTGCGCCATGATGGTGGGCACGCAGGCATTGGACATGCCCATGAACACGCTCGGCGTCGCCGTCGGCGTCCTGCTCCTCGCCGTTCTGTTTCGGCGAGAGGCGGACCGGCTGGGCGTCAGCATCACCGGCCTGTCGCCGCGCCGTGCCCGCTGGGTCGCGATCGGCCTGGGCCTGGTGCTGCTCCCGCTGATGCTGCTCGCAATCCTGCTGAATCACTTCGCGGCCTCGGGCTTCCTGCTTGCGCTAGGAGCGGCGGCCTTGATGGCGGCCGCCTTCGTCTTCTGCCTTGTCGGCTCACGGCTGTGGCTGCGCGTCTACCGGCGCGAGACGGGGCTCGGCGAATGAGTGGTTTCAACGCGGTCATCCACGCCCCCGGTCGCCTGCAGATCTGCGCCATCCTGTCGGCGGCGGACGAGGCCGAGTTCGCCATGATCCGCGACGCCATCGCCGTCTCCGATTCCGTACTTTCGAAACACCTGAAACAGCTCGAGGAGGCGGGCTATATCGCCGTCCGCAAACAGGCCCACGCCGGGCGCCAGCGCACCTGGATCGGCCTGAAACCCGCCGGCCGCGCCGCCTTCGCATCCCATGTCGCCGAGCTGCAGCGGCTGGCCGGGCTGGTGGAGTCGCCGAGGCTGGGGGAGGGGTTCTCGGGCTGAGCGCCGTGTTCTCAGCGCGATCCACGGCGCTGGTTTACAACCGGCCCCCCCGGGCGCAGCCTCCATCCGAACGGGAGGCTCCTTCATGTCCAAGAAAACCATCGCCATTGTCCTCGGCGTCGCCGCCGTCATCCTGGGCGGGCTCGTGGTGTTCAACATCATCTGACGCCGCGCCGATGCTTGCCACTGCCTGCGCCTCTCCTTAAGCCTCGCGCTCAAGGAGACGCCTCATGCAAGACATCCTCGAACAGCTGGAAGCCCGCCGCGCCGCAGCCCGTCTCGGCGGAGGCGAAGCCCGCATCGCCAGCCAGCACGCCAAGGGCAAGCTGACCGCGCGCGAGCGGATCGACGTCCTGCTGGACGAGGGCTCGTTCGAGGAAACCGACATGTTCGTCGAGCATCGCTCGCACGACTTCGGCATGGAGCGGCAGCGCGTCCCCGGCGACGGCGTGGTCACCGGACGGGGCACGATCGGCGGCCGTCTCGTCTATGTCTTCTCCAAGGATTTCACGGTCTTCGGCGGCTCTCTTAGCGGCGCGCATGCGGCCAAGATCGTCAAGATCCAGACCATGGCCCTGACCAACGGCGCGCCGATCATCGGCCTGTTCGACGCCGGCGGCGCCCGCATCCAGGAGGGGGTCGAAAGCCTCGCCGGCTACGCCGACATCTTCCTGCAGAACACCCTGGCCTCGGGCGTCATCCCCCAGATCAGCGTCATCATGGGCCCCTGCGCCGGCGGCGACGTCTATTCGCCCGCCATCACCGACTTCATCTTCATGGTGAAGGACACCTCCTACATGTACGTCACCGGCCCCGACGTGGTGAAGACGGTCACCAACGAGGTGGTCACCCACGAGGACCTCGGAGGGGCCCGGGTCCACGCTGGCAAGTCGGGCGTCGCCGACGGCGCCTTCGAGAACGATCTGGAGGCCCTGTCGGAGGTTCGCCGCCTGATCGGCTTCCTGCCCCTGTCGAACCGCGAAAAGCCCCCGGTCCGCGACAGCTACGACGACCCCGAGCGCGACGAGGCCAGCCTCGACACCCTCGTGCCCGCCAATCCCAACCAGCCCTACGACATCAAGGAGCTGATCCTGAAGACGGTCGACGAGGCCGAATTCTTCGAGATCGCGCCGGATTTCGCCAAGAACATCGTCACCGGCTTCGGCCGCCTCGACGGCCAGACCGTCGGCGTCGTCGCCAACCAGCCGCAGGTCCTGGCCGGCGTCCTCGACATCGATAGCAGCCGCAAGGCCGCCCGCTTCGTGCGCTTCTGCGACGCGTTCGGCATCCCCCTGGTGACCTTCGTCGACGTCCCCGGCTTCATGCCCGGCACGCGCCAGGAGTACGGCGGCCTGATCAAACACGGCGCCAAACTGCTGTTCGCCTACGCCGAGGCCACCGTGCCCAAACTGACCGTCATCACCCGCAAGGCCTATGGCGGCGCCTATGACGTCATGAGCTCCAAACACCTGCGCGGCGACGTCAACTACGCCTGGCCCTCGGCCGAGATCGCCGTCATGGGCGCCAAGGGCGCGGTCGAGATCATCTTCCGCAAAGAGGCGGGGGACCCGGAGGCCTTGGCCGCACGCGAGGCCGAGTACAAGGCCCGCTTCGCCAACCCGTTCGTGGCGGCGGGCCTGGGCTATATCGACGACGTGATCATGCCGCA
>NZ_DASWNO010000239.1:0-5139 GCF_036399195.1 Brevundimonas sp. | reverse complement strand
AGCAGCGTGATCAAAACCCGGCCACGACCCAGCGCCTTGAAGACATCCGTCGCGCCCGCCTTGCGCGGCGCAGACTTGGTCGATTGGTCCGTCATCTGGCGTCCCTTGAAGTGACGCCCCCGCGTCGCCTATCCGGCGGCGACCTTGGCGCGCTCCGCCCGGTTCGTCCAGCGGGCGAGGGAGGTGCGGAGGGTTTCCAGCTCCAGCGGCTTGACCAGATGATCGTCCATCCCGGCCTCGAGGCAGGTGCGGCGATCCTCGGCGAAGGCGTGGGCGGTCAGGGCGATGATCGGGGTCTGGTCGCCCGCGGCGCGGATGGCGCGGGCGGCGCTGGGGCCGTCCATCCCCGGCATCCGCATGTCCATGAACACCAGATCGTAGCGGGCGCGCTTCATCGCATCGACGGCCTCGTAGCCGCTGGCGGCGGTCTCGACGGCGCAGCCCTCGCGGCGCAGCAGCGTCGCGGCCAGCAGCGAGCCGACCGGATTGTCCTCGACCAGCAGCACCCGGGTGCCCGAGAACCGCGTCAGGGCGACGCGGTCGTCGTCGGCGGGCGGCGGCGGCGGCAGGCCGGGCTTCAGCGTCATCGCGCCGGCTGCGGCCAGCACGCGCTCGGCCAGCGAGGCGCGCCGCAGCGGCTTGATCAGATAGCCGTGGAAGCCGGCGCCCTTGTAGCGCGCGATGAGGTCGCGCTCGGAGGGCTTCAACAGGATGATCCCGCGTCCGTGCGCCGGGCGCGCGGCCAGCCCGCAGCCTGCCGCGCGGGCGGCGTGGTCCATCAGCACCACGGCGGCGTCGGGGGCCACCTTGCCGCCGGACGCCGCGATCTGGGCGGCGGCCGCGGCCTGGACGAAGGGGTCGGGCGTGACGACGGCGACCGCGTGACCGGCCAGCGGCTGGCCGCGATCGGCGCCCTTCACGGCGGGGAAAGCCGCCTCGAAGCGGAAGCGCGCGCCTGGCCCGGCCGGACGATCGCCGACCGAAACGCTGCCCTTCATCGCGGTGGCCAGCTTGGCGACCACGGCGAGGCCGAGGCCGGCGCCGCCGAAGCGGCTGGCGTCGGAGGCGTCGACGTGGCCGAATTCTTCGAAGATCCGCTTGCGCGCCTCGACCGGCACGCCGGGGCCGGTGTCGTCGATGATGAAGGCGAGCTTCGGCCGAGACGCCGCCCCGTTGACGCGCTCGACCGTGATGCTGACGCCGCCGCTCTCGGTGAACTTGACCGCATTGCCGGCGAGGTTGAACAGCACCTGGCGCAGCCGGCCCTCGTCGGCGACGATGTCGACCGCGTCGGGCGCCACCGACCAGACGATCTCGAGGCCCTTTTCGTGGGCGCGCGGGCTCAGCAGCTCCGCCACGCCCCGCACCAGCGATTCCAGATCGACGGGCGCGGCGTCGAACTCGAGCTTGCCGGCCTCGAGACGGGCGTAGTCCAGCAGGTCGTTGACCAGACCCAGCAGATGCTCAGCCGACGAGCGGGCGGATTCCAGATAGGCGCGCTGGGCGCCGTCGAGCCGGGTCCGCTGCAGAAGCCCGAGCATGCCGATGACGCCGTTCAGCGGCGTGCGCATCTCGTGGCTCATCAGCCTGAGGAACTGCTGTTCCTGCGACGTCTGCGCCTGATCCGCCGCCCCCGCCGTTTCGATACCCTGACGCGCCATGCCCGATCTCCCTCGATCGGCACCATGGAGACAAATCCCTTAAGGCCGGCTCAACCGCCACGATTAAGCAAAAGTCGATCGCGGATGGCGGGGTCAGGCCGCCCGGCTCTCAGCTGACCGACATAGATGTCGATCCGGCCGTCGCCGTCGAAGTCGGCCAGCGCCAGGGCGATGTTCGGCCCCTCGGCGCGGTCGGCGCCCAGCACCGCCGCCGACACGTCGGTGAACACTCCGGACCCGTCGTTGGCCCACACCGTCAGCGGGCCCTGCTCGCCGCGCACCAGATCGAGGTCGGCGTCGCCGTCGAGGTCGGCGAACCGAGCGGTCAGGGTCGTCCCGGTTTCGACCGGGATGCGGTCGGCGCTTCCGTCGACGAACCGGGCGCGACCGTCGTTGATCAGCAGCCGGTCCTGCGGCTCGCGCCCCTGCCAACCGACATGGCTGAAGTAGAGGTCGAGATCGCCGTCGCCATCCACGTCGGCCGGCGTGACCTTGCGCGCCTCGACGTTGCCGACGGGCGGCAGGCGGTCCGACGCCTCGGCGAAGCGGCCGGATCCGTCGTTCAGCCACAAGGCGTGGCCGCCCTCCTTTCCCAGCACCAGATCCAGATCGCCGTCGCCGTCCAGATCCGCGAACTCGGCGTCCTGGGTCGTGCGGTCCTCCGGCGGCAGGCGTGAGGCGGTCTCGTCCGCGAAGGCGCCGCGGCCGTCGTTGATCAGCAGCCGGTCCTGCCCCGCTCCGGCGATGATCAGGTCCAGATCGCCGTCGGCGTCTATATCGCCGTGCGCCACGGCGTCGGCTTCCATGTCGGGCAGGGACGACGGCAGCCGCACCAGCCCGCCGCCACGCTGGCCGCGATAGTATTCGTGCACATTGGTCCGGCCGAAGCGGACGTCATCCTCGGCGACGATGATGACGTCCAGCAGCCCGTCGCGGTCGAAGTCGGCGACGGAGACATCCTCGCTGTCGTGCCCGACGAGCGGAACCTGCTGCAGCCCGGCCGGGCCGCCGGCCATCTCCTCCGGCGACAAGGCGGGGATCCGGTCGGAGGCGTCGGCGAAGCGGCCGCCGCCCTGATTGTGCAGCAGCTTGTTGAGGCGAAACTCCTGCGGGATCACCAGGTCGAGGTCGCCGTCGCCGTCCAGATCGGCCGCCCCGACATCCATGCTGTTGCGCAGCGGCGAGTCCGGCAGGTGGGTCGCGGTCACGTCCTCGAAGCGGAGCGAGGATGCGGTCGGCGCGGCGGTTTGCGCCGAGCAGGCGGCGAGCGCGCCGGCCAGCGCCAGAGATGCTGTCAGGGTCATGCGAAATCCTCCCGCGGCGAACCCTAACCACGCGTCCGCGGCGGGCCACATGACAAATCGGTAAGGCGCCTCCGTCACCACGCCGGGTTTGATTCCGGGCGATGCGAGGTCTGCCGGTCGAAGTCCCCCTGCGCCGCGATCGTTGTGCGGCGGTAGATCAGCGCCTCCGCCACGTGCCGCCGCAGGACGCCGTCGCAGCCGTCGAGGTCGGCGATGGTCCGCGCCAGCCGCAGCGTCCGGGTCCAGCCGCGCGCCGTAAGCCCGCCCGCCTCGCCCGCCCGCATCAGCAGCGCTCGCCCCGGTGCGTCCGGGGTGGCGAACCGGTCCAGCGTCTCGCCGGAGGCGCGGGCGTTGACGGCCTGATCTCGGGCGACGGCGGGATCGATCCCGGCTTCCCGCAGGCGCGCCTCCTGCATCGCGCGGGCGGCGGCCACCCGGGCCGCGGCCTCGGCCGTGCCCTCGGCGGGAGGCGGCAGGGCCATGTCCGAGGCCGTCACCGGCGGGGTCTCGACCGTCAGGTCGATGCGGTCGAACATCGGCCCCGAGATGCGGTTCTGATAGTCGCGCTGGCAGCGCGGGGCCTTGCCGCAAGCCCCCTTGCCGCCGCCGCCGATCCCGCAGCGGCAGGGATTCATCGCCGCGACCAGCTGGAACCGGGCCGGATAGCGCACATGGGCGTTTGCCCGCGCCACCACGATCTCGCCGGTCTCGAGCGGGGCCCGCAACGAGTCCAGCGCCTGCGCCGAATATTCCGGAAGTTCGTCGAGGAAAAGCACACCGTTGTGCGCCAGCGAGGCCTCGCCCGGTTTTGCCCGGTGTCCGCCGCCGGTCAGGGCCGCCATGCTGGCCGAATGGTGCGGGGCGCGGAACGGCCGCGCCCGGGTCAGCGCCCCGCGCTCGATCAGCCCCGCCACCGACCAGACCATGGAGGTCTCCAGCAGCTCCTGCGGCGTCAGCGGCGGCAACAGGCCGGGCAGGCGCGAGGCCATCATGGACTTGCCGGACCCGGGCGGGCCGATGAACAGCAGGTTGTGCCCGCCGGCGGCCGCGATCTCGAGCGACCGCTTGGCGCTCTCCTGTCCCTTGACCTCGCGCAGGTCAGGAGCCGCCGGTCCGGTGCGGACCGGTCCCGGTTCCGGCGCGCGAAGAACCTGACTGCCCTTGAAATGGTTGATCAGGCCGATCAGGGAGCGTGGCGCGAGGATGTTGACGTCGCCCGCCCACGCCGCCTCGGGTCCATTGGCTTCGGGACAGATCAGGCCCAGCCCCATGGCCGAGGCGGCCACCGCCGCGGGCAAGGTACCGCCCACCCGCGCGATCTGCCCGTCCAGCCCCAGCTCCCCGACCGCGGCCCAGCCGTCCAGCGCGTCCGGCGCGATCACCCCCATCGCCGCCAGCAGGGCCATCGCAATCGGCAGGTCGAAGTGGCTGCCTTCCTTGGGCAGGTCTGCGGGGGCGAGGTTGGCGATGATCCGCCGCGACGGCAGGGCCAGGCCGATCCCGGCGAAGGCGCCGCGCACCCGCTCGCGACTTTCGGCCACGGCCTTGTCCGGCAGGCCGACGATGGCGAAGACGATCGGCCCGTCGTTGCCGACCAGCTGGACCTCGACGTCCACCCGCCGCGCCTCGACCCCCTCGAACGCGACTGTCACCACCCGAGCCGCCACGGCGCCCTCCGCTCACCCGCGGCGGAACAGACCACGAACGACGGAGGTCTGCAACTCCTATTATCGGATCAGCACAACCTGAAGATTCTTCAGACGGTGCGCTTACGCTCGATCGAGTCCCACATGAGGGCGGCGGCGTCGACGCCGCTGAAGCGCTTCATCTGCTGCGCCCCGGTGGGCGAGGTGACGTTGATCTCGGTCAGATAGTCCCCGATCACGTCGATGCCGACGAACAACAGGCCCCGCTCCCTCAGCGTCGGCCCGATGGCGGCGCAGATCTCGCGGTCGCGCGCCGTCAGCTCGACCGGCGCGGCGGTGCCCCCGACCCGCAGGTTGGAGCGCACCTGCCCCCTGGCCGGGATGCGGTTGATGGCCCCCACCGGCTCGCCGTCAATCAGGATGATGCGCTTGTCGCCCTTCTCCACAGCCGGGATGAATTTCTGGATCACCAGCGGATCGCGGCTGCCCGTGGCGTGAATCTCGATCAGCGCCTCCAGGTTGGGATCG
>NZ_DASWNO010000238.1:0-21770 GCF_036399195.1 Brevundimonas sp. | reverse complement strand
GCCGCGCTGGGCCAGGCCGCGCTGGTCAACCGGCTGGGCCACGGCATCGTCGGGGACATCCAGGTGCGGCTGTTCGGGTCGATGATCCGCGCCGACCTCGCCCGTCTGCGCAGCCAGCATTCCGGCGGCTTCGTCTCCTCGGTGCTGTTCGACGCCAACCTGGTCCGCGAAGCCTTCACCAACGGAGTGGTCAACTACACCCAGCACGCCCTGACGCTCGTGGCGGTGATCGCCTACATGGCCTGGACCGACTGGCGCCTGACCCTGATCGTGCTGCTGGGCGCGCCGCTGATCGCGCTGGTGCTGCGCCGCTTCGGCAAGCGGATGCGCAAGGCCACGACCGGAGCCATGGTCGAGACCTCCAACCTCTCCACCGCCCTGATGGAGAACCTCGACGGCGTCCGCCTGATCAAGATCGAGAACCGCGAGGCGGCGGAAGAAGCCCGCGTGGCCGAGGTCGTCTCGCGCCGCCAGCGCCATGTGATCAAGAGCGCCGACAGCCGCGCCTTCGCAGGGCCCTTCTCCAATCTCGTGGCCATGATCGTGGTCGCCGCGGTCATGGCCTACGCCGGATGGCGGGCGCGCGACGGCGGAATGACGGTCGGCGCCTTCGCGGCCTTCATCGGCCTGCTGATGGCGGCGGGTCAGTCGCTGCGGCAGGTCACCAATCTGCAGACCGTGATGGCCGAAGGCCTGACCGCGGCGCGGCGGCTGTTCGGCGCCCTCGACATCCAGCCGGAGATCCGCGAGGCCGCCGACCCCCAGCCGTTGCCGGCAGGGCCCGCGACCGTCGCCTTCGATCGCGTCAGCTTCGCCTACGGGCCAGCCCCGGCAGGCGGGGCGCCCACCCTGTCAGACGTGTCGCTGGTCGTGCGACCCGGAGAGACCGTCGCGCTGGTCGGCCCCTCGGGCGGCGGCAAGAGCACTCTGCTGAGCCTGTTGCCCCGCTTCTACGACGTCACGGCGGGCGCGGTGACGGTCAACGAGCAGGACATCCGCGCGCTGCGGCTGGAGGACCTGCGCGCCGGCATCGCCCTGGTGACGCAGGAGCCGTTCCTGTTCGACGACACGATCGCGGCCAACATCGCCTACGGCCGGCCCGGCGCGTCGCAGGCCGAGGTCGAGGAGGCGGCGGCGGCGGCGGCGGCGCATGAGTTCATCACCGCCCTGCCTGAAGGGTACCTGACCCGCGCCGGCGAGGCCGGCCTCCGCCTGTCCGGGGGCCAGCGCCAGCGGATCGCCATCGCCCGCGCCTTTCTGAAGGACGCGCCGATCCTGCTGTTGGACGAGGCCACCTCCGCCCTCGACACCGAGAGCGAGGCGCTGGTGCAGGCGGCGCTGGAGCGGCTGATGCAGGGCCGCGCCACGCTGATGATCGCCCATCGACTTTCCACCGTCCGCAACGCCGACCGCATCCACGTCATCGAAGGCGGACGGGTGGTGGAGACCGGGACGCACGCCGCGCTTGTGAATCAGGGCGGCCTCTATGCCCGCCTGGCGAAGCAGCAGTCGCTCGAGAGCGAGCCGGTGACGGTGGCCGCGGTCTCATGAGGCCGCTCCGGGATCCCGCGCTCCAGAGCGCCCTCGGCTGGATCATGGCCGGCTGGCTGCGCTTTTGTTACGCCACCATCCGCTGGACCCACGATAACCGACAGGTCGCCGAAGAGATCTGGGATCAGGGCGGCGGCGTTCTGACCGTCTTCTGGCACTCCCGCACCTCCCTGGCTCCGGCCGCGTGGCCCCTCGGCCGGGCCCAGCCGATCAAGGGGATGATCTCGCGCAGCGCCGACGGGGAACTGTTCGCCCGGGCGATGGCCCGGCTCGGCATACCCGCCGTGCGCGGCTCTTCCGCCAACAAGGACAAGGGCGAGACCGACAAGGGCGGGACGCAGGCGCTGCGGGACGGCCTGCGTCAGCTCAAGGTGGGCGGCCTCGCCATCACCCCGGACGGCCCCCGCGGCCCGGTGCACAGCATGGCCGAGGGCCTTGTTGTGTTGGCCAGGCTGTCGAAGGCGCCGGTCCTGTTCGTTGGTCTGTCCTGCAACCCGGCCATCCGCCTGAACAACTGGGACCGCACCGTCATCCCCCTGCCCTTCGGCAGGGGCGCCGTGGTGTGGGAACGGGGCGACTTCCCGCAGGGCGCCGAGGTCGCGGACGTCTCCGCCGACTGGCGTGAGCGCATCACCGCCGTCGAGGCGGCCGCGGACGCCCTGACCGGCCTGAAGCGGGTGTGAACGTGAGCCCCGCCCTGATCCTGTACCGTCTGCTGACGCGGATGCTGGAGCCGCTTGCGCCCCGGCTGCTGGACGCCCGCGCCCGCCAGGGCAAGGAAGACCCGGTCCGAGTCGACGAGCGTCTCGGCATGGCCTCGGTCCGCCGGCCGGAAGGCGACCTCGTGTGGCTGCACGGCGTCAGCGTCGGCGAGACCCTGTCGCTGTTGCCGGTGGTGGAGCGGTTCAGGCAGGCCCGCCCGGACCTGACCGTGCTGGTGACGTCGGGAACGCTGACCTCGGCCACGCTGATGGCGAAGCGTCTTCCGCCCGGCGTGATCCACCAGTTCGCGCCGGTCGATGCGCCCGGCGCCGTTTCGGCCTTCCTCGACCACTGGCGACCTTCGCTGGCCGTGTTCGTCGAAAGCGAGCTGTGGCCGAACCTGATCCTCGAGGCACGGCGGCGCGAGGTGGGACTGGTGCTGGCCAGCGCCCGGATCACGGAGAAGACGGTCGAGGGCTGGGGCCGCTTCCCCGGGGCGGCGCGTGAAGTGCTGGCGGCGTTCGACCGGATTCTGCCGCAGGACGAGACCTCGGCGGCGCGGCTGGAGAGCCTCGGCGCGCGGATCGACGGGCATGTGAACCTGAAACTGTCGGGCGCCGCGCCGCCCCATGACGCGGCGGCCTTCACCCGTCTGAGCGCCGCCATCGGCGACCGCCCGGTGGTGGTGGCGGCCAGCACGCACGACGGCGAGGAGATCGCCCTGGTGCGGGCGCTGGACCGGCTGGCCGACCGGCTGTGCCTGATCCTTGTGCCGCGCCACCCCGAGCGGCGCGCCGCAATCGCCGCCGCCCTGACCCGCGACGGCTACCGCTTCGCCCTTCGGTCGGAGGGGCAGGAGCCGGACGGCGAGACAGACCTCTACATCGCCGACACGCTGGGCGAGATGGGCCTGTTTCTGCGTCTGGCCGACGTCGTGGTGATGGGCGGGTCCTTCTCCGCCGCGCTGGAGAAACCCCCGGTCGGGGGGCACAATCCGCTGGAGCCGGCGCGGCTGGGCAAACCGGCGGTGACGGGACCTGACATGAGCAACTGGGCGGCGGTCACGGCGGCCCTGGTGGCGTCAGGCGGTCTGCTCGTGGTGGAGGCGCCCGCGGACCTGCCCGCGGTTCTCGCACCTCTGTTGGCTGACGATGCGGAGGCCAAGCGAATGGGCGACCGCGCGCGCAGGGCTGCGGCGGAGGCGGGCTCGGGTCTCGACCGGCTGTGGGACGCTCTCGAACCCCTCCTGCCCGAGCGGTCGGGCCGATGAAGCTGAACACCCCCCGCTGGTGGTACGCGCGAGACCCGCGCCCCGCATCCGTACTCAGATTCCTGCTGAAGCCGGCCTCATGGATATGGGCGGTCGGGACGGCGCGCCGGATCGCGCGCACCACCCCCGTCGATGCGGGCGCCCCGGTGATCTCGGTCGGAAATCTGACCGTCGGCGGCTCCGGCAAGACGCCGGTGGCCCGCGAGGTCCTGCGCCTGCTCCGCTCCGCGGGTGTAGACGGTCACGCCCTGTCGCGCGGTTATGGCGGCCGGCTGGAGGGCCCGCTGCGGGTTGAGCCGGGCGCGCATACGGCCCAGGACGTCGGCGACGAACCGTTGATGCTGGCGCTGGACGGGCCGGCGTGGATCGCGCGCGACCGGGTCGCCGGAGCCCGCGCCGCCGCGACGGCAGGAGCCGGGGCCATCGTGCTCGATGACGGCCACCAGAACCCCTCCTTGAAGAAGGCGCTCAGCCTCATCGTCGTCGACGGCGAGACTCGTGACGGGGAATGGCCGTTCGGCGACGGCTCGGTCTTTCCGTCCGGCCCGATGCGCGAACCGCTGAAGGCCGGGCTGGCCCGCACTGACGCCGTGGTGGTCCTGATGCCGGCAGACGCCGGAGAACCTGACGCCGAACTGATCGAGTCCTTCGCCTCCCTGCCCGTCTTCGTGGCGAGACTTCTGCCCGCCGCCGCGCCACCGCCGGGACCGCTGGTCGGCTTCGCCGGCATCGCCAAGCCGTGGAAGGTGGAGCGCGCCCTCAAGGCGGCCGGCGCGGAGCTGGCCGATTTCGCTCCCTTCCCCGATCACGCTGCGTTCCGCGAGGAGGACCTGCGGTTCCTCGCCGAGCGGGCGCAGTCGTTCGGTGGACGGCTGATCACCACCGAGAAGGACTGGTCACGGCTGCCCGGGCACTGGCGGGCGCGCGTGGTCTCGTGGCCGGTCAAGGCGACGTTCAACGACGAGGCGGAGTTCACCGCCCTCCTGACGAGCCGGGTTCACTCGGCGCGGTAGACCACCCCGTCCCGCATCACGAACCGCACGCGCTCCAGCTCGGTCACGTCGCTCAACGGGTCGCCGGACACCGCGATCAGGTCCGCGGGCCTGCCGGGAGCGATCCGGCCCGCTTCCGCTTCGATCTTCAGGTGCGTGGCGGCGTTGACGGTCGCCGACTGGATCGCCTCCAGCGGCGTCAGCCCCGCGCGGACCAGCAGGGCGAATTCGCCGGCGTTGTCGCCGTGCGCCGACACGCCGCTGTCGGTGCCGAAGGCGATCCGCACTCCGCCGTCGTGGGCCCGGCCCGCCATCGCCAGCATCAGCGGACCGGCCTGCAGGGCCTTGGCGGTCTGGGCCGGAGTGAAGAAGTTGTCGGGTCCTGCGGCGACGCGGGCGACGTAATCTCCCGCCATCAGCGTCGGCACCAGATAGACGCCCTGTCGCTGCATCAGCCGGATCGACTCGGCGTCCAGATAGGTGCCGTGCTCGATCGAGTCGCCGCCGGCGCGCAGGAAGCTGTTAATGCCGTCGGCGCCGTGGGCGTGGGCCGTGACCTGACGGCCCATCCGGTGGCCGGCGGCGATGATGGCGGCCAGTTCGTCGTCGCTGAACTGCTGGCCCAGCCCGGCGGCCGTGTTCGACAGCACGCCTCCCGTGGCGGTGATCTTGATGATGTCGGCCCCGGCCCGGACCTGGGTCCTGACAGCACGCATGCAGTCGTCCACGCCCGAACAGACGCTCTCGGACGAGAGCAAGTGCATGACGTCCTCGCGATAGCCGTTGATGTCCCCATGGCCGCCGTGGACCGAGACGGAAGAGCCGGAGGCGATCACCCGCGGCCCCGGCACATCGCCGCGCCGGATCGCGTCGCGCAGGGCGAACACCGCTTCGTTGGTTCCGCCAAGGTCTGCCACCGTCGTGAACCCAGCCATAAGCGTCCGGCGGGCGTACCGCGCCCCGATCATGGCCTGTTCGGCGTTCGACTGCGTCACCTCCTCCAGCCGGCCGTTCGGGTTCTGCTCGCCGGTCAGATGCACGTGGCTGTCGATCAGGCCCGGGAGCACGAAGGAGTCGCGCAGATCGACGATCCGGCCCTCCCCGACGAAGCCGTCGCGCACCTCGACGATCCGGTTCCCTTCGATCACGAGAGTTTTATCCCGCTCGACTCGGCCCGCCGCAGGGTCGGCCAAAAGCCGCCCCACTTGGACGAACGTTGTTTGGGTCTGAGGCGGCGCGGGAGGGGTGGCGGGGCTTTGCGCGGTGGCGCCGGTAGCAAAGAATATGGCGGCGGCGGCGATGTACGGCGTGATCGGCTTCACGAAACCCTCCTGAGACTCGGCCTCCACCTTAGACCCCCGGAGGCTTTCGCCAAGGCTCAGGTTGTAGCGGGGGTCACAAGCTGAAACATTCCGTCACTTCAGAAACGTGCGAGGGGCGTCGCATGCGGCTAGCGAGACGTGGATTCATACTGGGCGGCGCTGCGCTTATGTCGGGCTGCGCGACGGCCGCGACCCAGGCGCCGGTCAGCGTCGCGCCGCTGGCGTCGATCAAGGTCGAACCTCTGAGGCCCCTGCGGGCGCCGGAGGTCATCACCGCCGAGCTGAACTCGACCCGCCGGCTGGATCCCCGTGGTCAGATCCGCAAGGAGCTGCTGGAGCGCGCCACCGCCGCGCTCGACATCCACGGCCACCGGATCACCCGACGCGACCGGATGTATCTCGTCGACTTCCAGAAATTCTCCGGCGACGAGCGCCTCTACGAGGTCGATCTCGAGGGCGGCGTCGTCACCCTGATGCGCACCAGCCACGGCCGCGGCTCGGACCCGGCGCACACCGGCTTCGCCACCGCCTTCGGCAACACGCCGGACAGCCATATGTCCTCGGTCGGCGCCTTCGCCACCGCCGGCGCAAGCTTCGGCGCGCAGCAAGGGCCAAATGTGTTGCTGGACGGGCTGGAGTACAGCAACGACCGCGCCCGCGAGCGCGCCATCATCATCCACGGCGCCGACTATGCAGACCCGTCCTTTCTGGCCCGCGAAGGCAAGCTGGGGCGGTCTTACGGCTGCTTCTCGGTGGCGCATGCGGATCTGCCGGCGCTGCGCGAGCGGATGGGCGAAGGCCGGCTCCTGTTCGCTTGGGCCTGACCGGGCTTAGCGGTGAAGCTCGCCGTCGCGGCCGATGACGCGACCGACCGCCCTGTTCGCTTCATCCAGCCGCGTCGGCGACACGACCGGAACCGGGCAGCCCCCGATCTGACGATCGACGAGGTAATGCATCTGGACCTCGGCCGGCGCCGCATCGCGCCTCAGGCGCCCGGCCCGATCACTGACGAGTCGTTCGCCCGGCTGCAGCGAAAGGCTGTGCGCATCCGCCACCCGCTGCAGGCGGCGCTCGCAACTGAGGGTTCCGACTGTGGTGTCGGGCCTGATTTGCACGATCTGGCCGGAAACGGGGAAAACGGCCGCTGCGACGGCGACTCCTACCGGCGCCCAGACTGAAGACCTCGCCATCCGCTCACCTCCTGCTGCCATCCGATCTTGCCACAGAACGCAAGACGGCGGCAGTGGCGCCGACCAAACGGGACGGCCGGGCTATTCCCGCTCCAGCGCCCGCCAGCCGATGTCGGTCCGGTGGAAACCGCCGGGCCAGTCGATCTTCTTGACCACCGCATAGGCGCGCTCGCGCGCCTCGGCGATGTCCTTGCCCCGAGCGCAGACGTTCAGCACCCGTCCGCCCGCGGCGGCCAGTTGCCGGTCGGCGCGGCGGCGCGTGCCGGCGTGGAAGACCTGCACGTGCGGGCCGAAGTCCTGCTCGGCGCCGCGAATGATTGATCCCTCCAGCGGGCTGTCGGGATAGCCGGAAGCCGCGAGGACCACGCAGATCACGGTCTCATCGCGGAAGGCCGGCACCGGCGCCCGCGTCAGGTCGCCCCGGGCGCAGGCCAGCAGCAGGGGCACGATGTCGCCGTCCAGCCGCATCATCAGCACCTGGCACTCGGGGTCGCCGAAGCGGGCGTTGAACTCCACCACCTTGGGGCCGTCCTCGGTCGCCATCAGACCCGCGTAGAGCACGCCGCGATACGGGATTCCCTCCGAGGCCATCGCCGCCACCACCGGCTGAACGACGGTGCGGTCGGCGGCTTCGACCAGTTCCGGGGTGAACACGGGCGCCGGCGAATAGCTGCCCATGCCGCCCGTATTAGGGCCCAGATCGCCGTCGTAGGCGCGCTTGTGGTCTTGCGCCCCGCCCAGCAGCACCGCCCGCTGCCCGTCGCAGACGGCGAACAGCGAGCCCTCCTCGCCGGCCATGAACTCCTCGATGACGATGCGCGCGCCGGCGGGACCGAATCGACCACTCAGCATCCGCTCGATCTCGGCCTCGGCCTCGCGCTTGGTCGGGCTGATCGCCACCCCCTTGCCCGCCGCCAGGCCATCGGCCTTGATGACGTAAGGGGGCTTGAACACCGTCAGCGCCTGCCGCGCCTCGTGCAGCCGGGTGTAGACGCCATAGCCAGCCGTCGGGATCTCATGCCGCTCCATGAAGGCCTTGGAGAAGGCCTTGGAGGTTTCCAGCTGCGCCGCCTTGGCCGTTGGTCCGAAACAGGGGATGCCCGCGGCCGCCAACCGGTCCGCCAGACCCGCCTCCAGCGCCGTCTCAGGCCCGACCACGACCAGATCAGCCTTCATTTCGCGGGCCAGGGCGGTGAGCTTGTCGGCTTCGGTGACCTTGATGGGAGCCAGTTCGCCCAGCGTCTCCATGCCAGGGTTGCCGGGCGCGATGATCAGCCGCCGCACCAGCGGCGATTGCGCGATCTTCCACGCCAGCGCGTGCTCTCGCCCGCCCGATCCCACCAGCAGGATGTTCATGCGCGGGCAATGACCGGAGCGGCGGGGCCGGTCAAGTCGCGGATGGTCACCGCATGGCCGTCGCGGAGATTACATAGACGACCGCTCCCAGCATCAGGAGCAGGCCGATGATCAGCCACGGGCTCACGGCGGGGGCGGAACTGCGCCGCTCGAGGTCCCGCTCGGCGCGATTCTGCTCGGCCGGGTCTGCGCCCTTCGGACCTGTCATCCTCGGCGAACGGTCGGCGCTGATGGCCGTTCCCGCCGCCGTCCCCAACCGCTAGTCTGCGCCGATGAGCGACGACTCCTATGTGTTCGAGGGCCCAGCGGAGGCCGTGCCCCCCGTCCGCGACAACAACCCGCCGCAGAGCGTGTCGGAGCTCGCCTTCGCTCTGAAGCGGACGCTCGAGGACCGGTTCGGCCATGTCCGGCTGCGGGGTGAAATCTCCAAGGTGAACCGCCACGCCTCGGGCCACGTCTACCTGACGCTCAAGGACGACAAGGCCTGCATCGACGGCGTGGTCTGGAAGGGGCAGGCGCGCGGTCTGGGCGTGCAGCCGGAGACCGGCCTGGAGGTCATCGTCACCGGCAAGATCACCTCCTACCCGGCGCGGTCTTCCTATCAGATCGTCGTCGAGACCATGGAGGCGGCGGGGGCGGGCGCGCTGCTGGCCCAGCTGGAGCGGCTGAAGGTCAAGCTGAAGGGCGAGGGGCTGTTCGACCCTGCGCGCAAGCAGGCGATCCCGACCTTCCCGGCCGTAATCGGCGTGATCACCAGCCCCACCGGCGCGGTGATCCGGGACATCCTTCACCGCATCGCCGAACGCTGGCCGTGCCGGGTCGTGGTCTGGCCGGTGGTGGTGCAGGGCGAAGCCGCCTGCGGTCAGGTGGCGAACGCCATCCGCGGCTTCGACGCGCTGAAACCCGGCGGCTTGATCCCCCGCCCCGACCTGCTGATCGTGGCGCGGGGCGGCGGGTCGGTCGAGGACCTGTGGTGCTTCAACGACGAGGGGCTTGCGCGGGCGGTCGTGGCCGCCTCCATCCCGATCATCTCGGCCGTCGGGCACGAGACCGACACCACCCTGATCGACTTCGTCTCCGACCGTCGCGCGCCCACCCCGACCGGCGCGGCGGAGATCGCCACGCCCGTGCTGGCGGACCTCAAATACGCGGTCGCCGATCTGGATCGGCGGCTGGCCCGCGCCGGCGGACGCATCCTCGAAGACCGACGGACGCGGCTGAGAGCTGCGGCCCGGGGCTTGCCTGCCCGTCCCGAAGACCTTTTGGCCCTGCCCCAGCAGCGGCTCGACCACGCCGGCAGCCGTCTGGGCTCGGGGCTGACTCGCAATGTCGCGGTCCATGAGCGTGGCCTCATCCGCGTGGCTGGCCGGCTCAGCCCCGCTCTGCTGGGCCGCGCCATCGAGCGCCGCCGCGACCGGCTCGAGGCCGTGGCCGCGCGACTTGGAGTCGGCCTGACCGCCAACACCAAGGCCCACGAACACCGTCTTCTTCGGGCCCTCGCCCGACTGTCGCCCGAGCCGCTGCATCGCCGGCTGGATCAGCGCGCCGCCCGGCTCCAGACGGCGGGCGGCCGACTGACCGCGATGCCGCGCCGCCTTGACCGGGACGAGGCGCGTCTGGCCGCCCTGTCCCGCGCCCTGGCGGGGCTCAACCCGAAGACGCCCAAGCCGGGTTTCGCCCGCGTGGAGGCCGTAGACGGAACGATGATCGCCGCCGCCGCCGCCCTGTCGGAAGGCCAGCAGGTTCGCCTGGTGTTCGCCGACGGAGCCAGGGGCGCGCGGATAGACGGCGGCGAGGCGACGCCGGCCGCGCCCGTCCGACCGGCGGCCAGGCCCAAGGCTCCGCCGGCGGATCAGGGCAGCCTGTTCTGACGCTTGCCCGCCGGCGCCGCGGCGCGGTAGCCTGCGCCATGAGCTCATCGCCCGCCGACATCGCCACCCTCCACTACGGCGACGGAGAATTCGTCGTCCTGAAGCCGGGGCGCGCGGTGGTCTGCGCCGTCACCGGCAAGCCGGTGCCGCTCGAGACGTTGCGCTACTGGTCGGTGAGCCGACAGGAAGCATATGCCGGCCCCACCGAAGCTTTCCAACGCCTGGGCCAGATGCCGTGACCCTGCTGCGTCGCCAGTTGTTGATCGGCGGCGCGGCCCTGACGGGGGTTCTGATGCAGCGACCGGCGCGCGCACGGTCCAGCCCGCTGAACACCTCGGGCCGACGGGTTCAGGGCGGCCAGGTGATCGGCCAAACCTGGCCCCGCGCCGTGATCTTCGTTGACGGCGAGGCCCTGACCTCGGCGTCGGCGGACGGATGGTTCATCGTGGGCTTCGATCGCGACGCCCCCGCGAGCGTCCGCATCGAGGCGCGGGAGGGAACGCGGGCCGCCGAGGCTGTCCTGACGATCGCCCGGGGCGAGTTCGCCACCTCGCGAATAGACGGCCTGCCTCAATCGACCGTCACGCCGGACGATCCGGAGCTGTTGGCGCGGATTCAGCGTGAGGCGGCTCTGAAGGCGGCGGCTTACGCCAGCCGAGCCGACGGCGCACATTTCCGCGACGGCTTCGACTGGCCGCTGGACGACATCCGCGTCAGCAGCGCCTGGGGCGGTCAACGGGTGCTCAACGGAACGCCCGCGCGTCCACACTACGGCGTCGATCTGGCGGCGCCGGAGGGCACGGCGATCAGGGCGCCCGCCGCGGGTCTGGTGACGCTGGCGCAGCCGGCCATGCATTTCGAGGGTGGTCTGGTCCTGATCGACCACGGTCAGGGCCTGATCAGCGCCTATCTGCACCAGTCGCGGCTGGACGTGAGCGAAGGCCAGACCCTTCGACGCGGCGATCTGATCGGCGCGGTCGGCGCGACCGGCCGGGCCACCGGGCCTCACCTCTGCTGGCGGCTTCGGTGGCGGGACAGGAACCTCGATCCGTCTCTGCTGGTCGGGGCGAGCCGATCCTGACGGCCCCGTCCGCTCAACCTGCGCCGTATACCGGATAGACGGACGGCGAATGCGAGCCTAAAGCGGTCGCCGTCATCCGACTGGTCAGGCCCATGTCCTCGCTCGGCAGCCTCAAGCTCCTTCTGGTGGACGATAACGCGCATATGCGCGCCATCGCCACGGCCGTGCTGCAGTCCGCGGGGATCCGCTCCGTGCGCGAGGCCTCCGACGGCGGGGCGGCGCTACAGAGTCTGCGCGACTACCCGGCCGACCTGGTGATCATAGATTTCAACATGTTCCCGCTCGACGGGGTCGAGTTCACCCGGCTGGTGCGCAACAGCCCGGACAGCGTCAATCCGTACCTGCCGATCATCATGATGACGGGCCATTCGGAGAAAAGCCGGGTGTATGAGGCGCGCGACGCGGGCGTGACCGAATTCCTCGTCAAGCCGATCACCGCGAAGGCCGTGCTCGACCGGATTCAGGCGGTGATTTTCCACCCCCGGCCGTTCGTCAAGACCGACGGCTATTTCGGGCCGGACCGCCGCCGGACACAGTCCGGCAGCTACAATGGCCCGATGCGGCGCGTCAGCGATCAGTCGCGTTCGGGCCCCAGCGCCGCATAGACCTTGTCCGGCCAGCGTTTGTGGACCCAGAACCAGTCCACCGGGCTCTCGCGCACCCGTTCCTCGATGAAGGTCGTGATCGCCTGCACCCCGCGCGCGATGTCGGCCGATCGGTCGCCCGTCCTCTGCAGCTCGATGGGATCGTAAACCGTCAGCCGGAACCGCACCCCCGGCAGCCGGACCACCGACATGGGCTGCAGGACCGTGCCGAACCGCAGGGCCAGCCGGCTGGGGCCGGGGGCGGCGTTGACGGGCTGACCGAAGAACAGGACCTCCGGCCCCTCAGAGAACTTCTGGTCGTTCATCAGGGCGACCGACTCCCCGCGCGCCATTCCCGCCAGCAGCTCACGAGCGCCGTCTCCGCCCTTGGGCGCGAACAGTTTGACGCCGTAGCGCGCCCTCGCGGCGATGATCTGGGCGTCGACATAGGGATTGTTGGCGGCGCGATAGGTGATCTGGCACGGCACGCCGGAGCCGGTGATGGTCGCGGCCAACGTCTCGATATTGGCGAAATGCCCGCCGGCGAAGACCACCGGGCGGCCGCTGTCGCGAATGGCGTGCAGGCGCTCCAGCCCGACCACCTCGATGCGGCCCTGTTTCACCAGCCGGTCCATGACGGCGGTCTCGGCGAAGGCGCGTCCGGTCTGGTCCCACTGCGCCAGCGCCAGCGCCTCGCGCTCGGCCCGCGGCATCTCCGGAAAGGCGATGCGCAGGTTGCGCATGACGGTCCGCTGCGTCCCCGTCCGGGGGCCGATGGTCCGCAGCAGCCAGCCGCCCAGCGCCGAGGCTCGCTCGACCCCCAGCAGACGCATGAAGCCGATGAAGCCCGCGAAGGCGACGGCCTCCAGCCGCCAGATCAGGTCCTGGCGGAAACGTGCCCGGCCTTGGTCCTCACCAGGCAATGGTGATCCCGCCGTCCACCACCAGCGTCTGGCCGGTCATGTAGGCCGAGGCGGGCGCCGCCAGATAGACCGCCGCTCCCGCGATCTCGTCCGGCTGGCCGATGCGCTTCAGCGGCGCCGGATCGGTGACCTGTTTCAGCAGATCCGGGTTCTCCCACAGGTATTTGGCGAAGTCGGTCTGCACCAGACCCGGGGCGATGCAGTTGACCCGCACGTTCGACGGGCCCCACTCGACCGCGAGGTTGCGGGCCAGCTGCATGTCGGCGGCCTTGGAGATGTTGTAGGCGCCGATCAGCGCGTTGCCCCGCAGGCCGCCGATCGACGAAACGATGATCACCGCCCCGTCCTTCCGCTCCAGCATCTGCGGCCCGACCATCTGGATCAGCCAGTGGTTGGAGATGACGTTGTTCTGGAGGATTTTGCCGAACTGCTCGTCGTTGATCCCCGCCATCGGACCGGCATAGGGATTGGTGGCGGCGTTGCAGACGAGGATGTCGATCCGGCCGAAGGCGGCGTTGGTCTCGTCCACCAGCCGCTGCAGGTCTTCCTTGGAGGCGATGTTGGCCGGGATGGCGATCGCCCTTCCCGCGCCATGGCGGGCATTGATGGCTTGGGCGACCTCGTCGCAGGGGCCCGCCTTGCGCGACGAGATCACGACCCGCGCCCCGTGTTCGGCCATGCGTTCGGCGATGGCCTTGCCGATCCCCCGCGACGAGCCCGTGATCACCGCGACCTTGCCGGTCAGATCGAACAATTCCATCGTTAACCTCGAAAGACTGGGGGAATCCGCGCAACGCCGCTAGGCGATCCGTCCTGATACCCCGATACTCGGGCGATTCCATCCGGGAAGACGGATCCACCGTTGCCGATGCGCGCACTCACCCAGGCCTTCCTCTTCTTCGGCTACCTGTTCATGGCCCTGACCGTCGGCGCCTTCGTGTGGCGGGCGGGACTGGGCGCTGGAGCCGGCGCGGCCGGCGCGATCGGCACGCTGGGCCTGCTGGCGGCGATCCACACCTACCTGATCGGGCGCGCCGACAAGGCCGCGCTGCGCAAGGAAATCGATCAGGTCCGCGAGGCCCACCGGCTGCTCGCCGACGCCATGGAATCGACCCAGGGGGCCCTGACCGAACTGGCGCAGGCGATCGAGTCCGGCGCCGTCGTCTCTAACGAGGCCCTGACCGGCGAAGTGCGGATGCTGGAGAGCCTGATCGCCCAGATGAGCGAGTCGCTCGACCAGCGCATGGCCCAGCCGGCCCCCGTCAGCGCCTTCGAGGCTCGGCATCGCGACCAGTCGAATATCCTGCTTCAGACCATTCACGAGGCCTTGGCCGAAAATCGGGTCGACCTCTACCTGCAGCCCGTGGTGTCCCTGCCCCAGCGGCGGACCATCTTCTACGAGAGCTTCACCCGCCTGCGCGCCGCCGACGACCGGGTGATGATGCCGGCCGAGTATCTGTCCATAGCGGAGGGCGAGGGTCTGGTCCCGGCGATCGACAACCTGCTGCTGTTCCGCTGCGCCCAGATCGTTCGGCGGCTGGCGCGTCAGGACCGCAAGGTCGGGGTGTTCTGCAACGTGGCCCTGTCCTCGCTGGGCGACGAGACCTTCTTCCCGCAGTTCCTCGACTTCCTGTCCGAGAACCGCGACCTGAACCAGGCCCTGATCTTCGAACTGGGCCAAGCGACCTTCGACGCGCGCGGCGCGGCCGAGGCGCGGAACATGGCCAAGCTGGCCGACCTCGGTTTCCGCTTCTCAATCGACAAGGTGCAGACGCTGGACCTCGACTTCGCCGACCTGCAGCGCTCGGACGTCAAGTTCATGAAGGTGGCGGCCGACCTGCTGATCGAACAGCTGCTGGACGCCGACGGGGCGTCGGCCCTGCCGTCGCTGCGCGACATCTCCGCCGCCGACTTCGCCGGCCTGACGCGCCGCTACGGCATCGAGCTGATCGCCGAGAAATGCGAGAGCGAGCGCCAGATCGTCGACATCCTCGAACTCGACATCGGCATGGGCCAGGGACACCTGTTCGGCGAGCCCCGCGCCATCAAGGAAGCGGTGCTGGCGGAGACGGATCCGCCGGCCGACTTCATCCGGTCGACCCTGCGCAGCGCCGACCACCGCCGGCGGTTCGGCTAGAGCCGAGGGTGGCCAGTGGCTAGTGGCTAGTGGTTAGTGGCTGCCGCGCCACCGTCGGCGCCCGACGAGCACCGGTCGTGAACCGGCGCCAATCACCAATCACTCGCCACTAACCACTAGCCACTAGCCACCCAACGAGACAGCACGGCCTCAATAGTAGCCGTAGTCCCCGCGCCGCGGCACGCGCGAGTAGCCGTAGCGGCCGTCGCGGTTGTAGCCGCTGAAGCCATAGCCGCACGGATCATCCCGCTCGGAGAGCTGGTTGCCCAGAAGGCCGCCCGCCAGGGCGCCGATGGCCGCGCCGCGTTCCCGATCCCGCTCTCCAGCGACCGCCGCGCCGACAGCGGCTCCGAGGGCCGCGCCCGTCGCCGTGGCGTATTGGCGGTTCATCGCGTAGTCGCGCTCGCAGCGGGACGCATAGTTGTCAGTGGTCGCGCAGCCGCTGATGGTCAGGCCGCAGGCGGCGATCCCGGCGAGTGTGAGCATGGTTCGCATCAGTCTCTCCCTCTAGCCCCGCTTGGAAACCCCGGACCAGCCGAGACGGTTCCGACGAGCGCTCCCGCCTTCACCCCCTCGCCCTAAACCGCTATGCCCGCCCGATGACGCTGCCCTCCCCCCTGAACGGCCTTCGCGAGCTCGCCGCAGACTACGATCTTCTGCTCTGCGACGTCTGGGGCGTGATCCACAACGGGCGCGAGAGCTGGGCCGAGGCCTGCGACGCGCTGAGCCGGTTCAATCGCGACCACGGCCGCGTGGTCCTGATCTCGAACGCCCCGCGCCCGGCCGCCGCCGTGGTCGCGCAGCTGGAAGAGCTCAGGGTTCCGCGCGACAGCTGGGGCGCCTTCGTGACATCCGGAGACGCGACCCGCGTCGAACTGGCGAAGCGCGCCCCCGGCCCCGGCTGGATCATCGGTCCCGAGCGGGACTGGCCGCTGTACGAAGGACTGGGTCTCGAGATCGCGGGCGGAGCGGCCGACGCGGCCTTCATCTCCGTCACCGGCCTGTTCGACGATACCGTCGAAACGCCCGAGGATTACCGTGAGCGGCTTGCCGCCGGAGCGGCCCGGAATCTGGAAATGATCTGCGCCAACCCCGACCGCGTGGTGCAGCGGGGCGACCAGCTGATCTGGTGCGGCGGCTCGCTGGCCGACCTTTACGAGAGCCTGGGCGGGCGCGTGACCATGGTCGGCAAGCCGTTTGATCCGATCTACGATCTGGCCCTGAAAGAGGGCGAACGGCTGCTGGGACTCCCGGTCGAGCGCAGCCGGGTGCTGTGCATCGGCGACGGCGTCATCACCGACGTCCTGGGCGCCAACCGTCAGGGTCTGGACTGCCTGTTCATCGCGCAGGGCATCCACGGCGACGCGGGTCGCGGCGCGAACGGCCGGCTTGACCCCGCCCGCGCCGCCGCCCTGCTGAAGGCTGAAGGAACTTACGCCCGCTACGCCATGCTCGATCTGACGTGGTGAGGCCGCGCAATTCGCGCTAAGCCGCGCCGTATGGTCGAACTCGTCACAGCACATCCCTCCGGCGGCTACATCCTGGAGGAGCTCCACGTCGGCATGACCGCCGAGAAGATCATCCATGTGACCGAAGCGCGAATCCGACAGTTCGCCGACGCTTCGGACGACTTCAATCCGGTACATATGGACGAGGCGTTCGCGGCGAAGACCGCTTATCGGGGTCGAATCGCCCACGGTCTGCTGTCGGCTTCCTTCGGCTCGGCCGTCGTGGGCACGATCCTGCCGGGCGCCGGCGCGATCTATCTGTCGCAGACCCTCGGCTTCCACCTGCCGGTGCGGATCGGCGACGACGTGGTCGTGCGCATCAGCGTCGCCTCGGTGGATCAGGACAGCGCCCGGGTCGAGCTGAACTGCGAGGGCTTCGTCGAGGGCAAGATGGTCATGGACGGCGTCGCCCTGGTCCGCGTGCCCCGCCGGCGGCGTCCCGCGAAAGACTGACTTGGTCGAGATCGTCACTGACTGGCGCGGGCTGCCTGAGGGGCTGAAGGGCGCGGCTGTGGCCATCGGCGCCTTCGACGGTGTTCATCGGGGACATCGGGCCGTGATCGAGCGCGCGCGCGCGGCGGCCGAGCGGCTCGAAGCGCCGCTGGGCGTGGTCTCCTTCGATCCGCATCCGCGACGCTGGTTCCAGCCGTCGGCCGCGCCTTTCCGGCTGATGACCCCGACGCAGATGGCCCGGGCGCTGGCCCCCTTGGGTGTGGAGCGGCTGTATCTGCTGCCGTTCGACGCCGAGATGGCGGCCATGTCCGACGAGGCGTTCGCACGGCAAGTGCTGGCCGGCGGGCTGGGCATCCAGCACGCAGCCGTCGGCTTCGACTTCACCTACGGCAAGGACCGCACCGGTTCGCCGGAGGGTCTGCGTCGGCATGGCGAGGCTCTCGGCTTCAGCGTGGACGTGACCAGCCGCATCGACGACGCCGACGGTCTGAAGCTGTCTTCGTCAGCGGTCCGGGAGGCGCTGAAGGCCGGCGACATGGCGCGGACCGCCGCCATCCTCGGCCGGCCCTTCGCCATCGAGGGCGAGGTGGTGCACGGCGACAAGCGGGGGCGGACCATCGGCGTCCCCACCGCCAACGTCCGCATGGGCGACTACATGCGCCCGGCCTACGGCGTCTACGCCACGCGCAGCCGCCTCCCGGACGGCCGGGTCGTCGACGGCGTCGCCAACCTCGGCCTGCGGCCCATGTATGCGCTGGACGAGCCGCTGCTTGAGGTGTGGCTGTTCGACTTCGACGGCGATATTTACGGCCAGACCATTGAGACCGAGCTGGTCGCCTTCCTGCGCGGCGAGATGGCGTTCGACGGATTGGACGCCCTGAGGATCCAGATCGACGCCGACGCGGCCGCCGCGCGAGCGGCGCTCACACGTCCGCAACCCATACTCTCCTAGCCCCCCGTGCTCAGGTGTCCGCTTCGGACCCGTTGCGGGCCTCGGCCCAGAGCCGCCGTCGCGCTACGAGCGCGGGGTCGGATAGACGCGATGAGGTTCCTGCCTCGGAGCGGGCTGCACGGGGTCGGAATGAGCAGCGCCGTCCGGAAGACCGGCCTTGGCCATCCATTTGTGATTGCGCGTCCCATACATGCCGCCAAGCACCGCCGCGACGGCGCCGATCAGCATGGTGAGGAAGCCCCAGAGAGCCAGTTGCGCGGTGGTGTCGGCCGTCTCCTCGGCGACACGCTCAGGCGCGGTCTGTTGGATCGGCTGTCCCTCGATCACCTGGCTGCGCGCTCCGGTGACGGGGTCCACCCTTATGGTCGGATCCGTCGGGTCGGCCGCTTCACCGCCGGCGACGGCCGCCGCGCCGCCGGCGGCGCTCGCGCTCGCGATCACCAAAGCCAGCAGGAACGCCAGCGCCCAGACGCCGAGCCCGTGCAGTGCGCCTTTATGGTGGTCGGGATATTTGGCGGCGCGGCTGGCCACGGCGGCGCCGATGAAGAGCGCGAGAGAGTTGGCAAGCGCCATCCACATGCCGGCCGCAGCCGTGAACTCAGAGGTGTCCCCGCCATTGAAGTCGTATGGGTTGAAGGCGGCGGCGCCCAAGGCGATGCCGAGAAGGTTGAGCATGGCTCCGACCGCTGCCGCCACGACCGCGCCGATGAGAATGGCGGGCCAGGAAATGAGGGTATGTGTCGGATGCCGGTGCGCTTCGAAAATGTCGCTCATGGGGGGTCCTCTCCTGCTGTCGGCCCTTGTTGCTGCTGACAAAGCGTAACGGCGAGCACCTGTTCCAGAAGCGCTGGAGCAAACCGTCCGGCGTCGGGTCGGTTTGAACTCGAGCCAGAGCGGCCAAGGTCTTCACAACCTGCTGAAAGGTGGAACCCGGCTGGGGTCAACCGGTTCGGGCGGCACACCGTGAGGGAAACCATGAACAACACCGATACTGCCCCGCCGCAGGGCGGAGCCGCGCATTCCGCCACCCATGCCGAAGAGATCCGCAGCGCGATGAGCGACACCTCCGACGCTGCGAAATCCGCAATGTCCAACGCAAAGGCCAAGCTCGGCGCCCAAGGCGGCGAGAAGGTCGACGCCGCGACCACCTCCGCCGGAGAGTCCCTGCGAGCCGTCGCCGAGCAACTCCGCCAGGCCGGCGACAACCTGGGAGAGGATCAAGGCTGGGCCAGGCAGGCCTTCAGCCAGGGCGCCCAGGGCATCGAGCGGGTGTCCGCCTATCTCCGCGACGGTCGGATGGATACGTTCGCCGGCGATCTGCAGAGCTTCGCCCGCCAAAACCCGGCCGCCTTCCTCGCGGGCGGCGTCGCGCTCGGCTTCCTCGCGGCGCGGGTCGCCAAGACCGCGGCCGAACATGCGGCACAACCCGCCGCGTCGTCCCCGCCCGAGCCGCAGCCTGTCGCCGCCGACCCGTTCGGGGAGCCCCGGTCCTTCGCGCCACTGGATGATGGTGCGAGCGGCTACGCGGGAGGGGATCTGTGATGGCCGCTCAAGACAAACCTATCGGATCCCTGTTGCAGGATGCGGCGGGCGACATCGGATCGATCGTCCGCAACGAGGCGCGTCTCGCCCAGGCCGAGATCAAGGAGAACCTGCATCGGGCGATGACAGGCGCGATCTCCGCGCTGCTCGGCGCCGTGGTCCTCATCCCGGCGCTGACCCTGCTGCTCTTTTCGCTGGCCTATGCGCTCGACGATTATGACGTCGTGCCGCGCTGGGCCGCCGCTCTCATCGCCGCCGCCGTGGGCGCGGTGATCGGCGCCATTCTGCTGGCGCGCGCGAAGGCCGCGCTCAAGCCGGCCGCCCTGGCGCCGAGCCGAACGGCGGACAACCTTAAACAAGACGCCCAACTGGTGAAGGAGCAGGTTCGATGAGCGAAGCCGATCGACTGGAGCGGGACCTCGAACAGAACCGCGAACATCTGCGGGAGACCCTTGGGGCCATCGAGCAGAAGATGTCTCCGGGCCGCCTGCTCGACGAAGCCATGGCCTACTTCAACACCGGCCCGAAAGCCTTCGCGTCCGATCTGACGACCCAAATCCGCGACAACCCCATGCCGGCGCTGCTGACGGGGGTCGGTCTCGCTTGGCTGATGATGAGCGATCGCAAGGCCTCGGCTGCCCCAACCGGCAGTTCGGATGCTCCGCTTCAGACGGATGGGTTCGGCTTTTCGGTCGCTCCCGCGGACTATGACGACTGGAGCGAACATGATCGTCTGCAGCAAGCCGAGTGGTCGTGCATCCGTCTGGATGACGAAAGCGCCGAAGCTCACGCTCGACGGCTCGATCAGGCTCGGGCCGCCGCCCTCGGCATCGCCTATGATCCGCAGGAAGATCAGGCGGGCTTCTCAACCCGTGTCAGAGGCGCCGCCGAAACCGTGAAACAGAAGGGCGCTTCCGCACGCGAAAAGCTGAAGCAGGCCGCCGCATCAGCCAAACACGGCGCCGGTTCAGCCGCGAGCAGCGGAGCCCACGGACTGCAATCCGCCGCGAGTTCGGCCAAGAGCGGGGCCCATGCGGCGGTATCTTCGGGACTCCAGTTCCACGAGAGCAATCCCGTCGCCACCGGCGCGATCGGGGTGGCTCTCGGCGCCCTGTTGGGCGCTGCGCTGCCCCTGTCGCGCAAGGAGGAAGCCGCGCTGAGCGCCGTTGCGGACAAAGGCATGGCTGTGGGAGCTGAGATAAGCCGCAAGGGCTCCGACGCCGTTTTGGAGCGGATGAACCAGACCGGCGGCGATGGTGGGGCCGCCGAGCCTTCAGCCTCTCCAGACGCGTCGAGGTTCTGACCGCCGCCCATCCGAGCCCAAGCCCGCGGTCGGCTCCGTAAGCCGGCCGCGGCGCCCGGGTTTCGACCTCAGGGCCGCCGGCGCTTGCGGCCAAGTCCCTGATTTTGCGGCGGCGACGAACGTCAACAGCCGCTGCACCGACAGGCGCGGATTGGCTCATGGTTGAGGGGCCGGACGGACCTCAATCCGCCCTCGCGGAATGTCCACGGTCGCCAAGGTCAAGAAGCCGACCGGACGGAGCAGCGCGCATGGCCGCTCTTCTTCCGCTGCGAGCGCCCGACTGGCGATCCCGGCTGGCGCCCTGCCATCGGCCTCTGCTAGACCACCTCCACCATGACCGTCCGCGTGTTTCGCCCGATCTCGATTAGCCGCCCGGCGTAGCGCCGCAGGGCTTCGCCCCGCGCTCGCCGGGTATCTCGAGACTCCACGCGAACGATCAACACGACGAGACCGACTTCATGGCTGACGCCAGCGCTACGCCTGCAGCACGCGACTACCGCGAGACCGTCTTCCTGCCGGAGACGCCCTTCCCGATGCGCGGCGGCCTTCCGCAGAAGGAGCCGGCGATCATCGAGGCGTGGGGCGACCTGTACGGCGACCTGCGTCGGCAGCGTCAGGCCCAGGGCGCGCCGCTCTATGTGCTGCACGACGGCCCGCCCTACGCCAACGGCGACATCCATATCGGGCACGCGCTGAACAAGACGCTGAAGGACTTCGTGGTCCGCAGCCGCTTCCTGCTGGGCAACGACGTCGATTACGTCCCCGGCTGGGACTGCCACGGCCTGCCGATCGAGTGGAAGATCGAGGAGCAGTATCGGGCCAAGGGTCGGCGCAAGGACGAGGTGTCCAAGGCCGAGTTCCGTGAGGCCTGCCGTGAGTACGCGGCCGGCTGGATCGAGGTGCAGAAGGCCCAGTTCAAGCGGCTGGGCATCCTTGGCGACTGGGATAATCGCTACGCCACGATGGACTTCCCGACCGAGGCGGCGATCGTCGCCGAGTTCCACAAGTTCAAGAACAGCGGCCAGCTGTACCG
>NZ_DASWNO010000237.1:0-2195 GCF_036399195.1 Brevundimonas sp. | reverse complement strand
CCCGTCGGCCTCGGCGCGCCAGACCTGGCTGCTGCCCGAGCGGCCGGACAAGAAGTACAACTTGCCGTCGCCGCCCCAGCGCGCGGTGTTGGCGCCGCCCTCGCTGATCGCGAGCCGCCGGCCTTCGCCGCCGTCGCGCAGATCCATGACGTAGAGAGAACCCGTACGGCGGTTCGCCGCCACGTCGGTCGTGGTCACCGAATAGACCACCCAACGCCCGTCCGGCGACACCTGCGGATCGGCCAGCCGGTTGGCCGAGATCATGTCACGGTAGTCGAAGGCGTCGGGCGACGGGACGAGGGCTGACTGAACCGGAGCCGCGGCCGCAGGCGCCTCGGCCAGGACGGGAACGGCGGCCGTGAGCGCAAGGACCGCGCCGGCGCTGGCGAGCAGAGAACGGTGACGCATGGACGGAACCTCGGGGCGGAAGGGCGCAACTGCCTGACGGCGTACCACCGGCGACCGCCTTGCGGAAGACGCCCGCCCCGCGGGTGGCGAACCTATGGCTGGGCCGTGTACCGGTTCGTCCAGTCGAGGATCTCCCGCTGCCACTCCACCCAGTTCCGCGGCTTCAGCACCCAGTGGTTCTCGTCGGGCACATGCACGAACCGGCTCTCGATCCCTTGCCGCTGCAGGGCCGAGAAGGTGGCCAGCCCCTGCTCGACCGGCACCCGGAAATCGCGCGAGCCGTGCAGCACCAGCATCGGCTTGGACCAGTCCCCCACCCAGGTGTTCGGGCTGAAGGCGCGGTACAGGTCTGGCCGCTCCCACGAGGCGCCGCCGAACTCCGAGATGAAGGTCGCCGAGTCCATGGCGTTCATCAGCTGGCCGACGTCGAACACGCCCGCGTGGTTGACGAGGCAGCGCCACGGCGCGTTCCACTTGCCGGCGATCAGATTGACCATATAGCCGCCGTAGGAGGCGCCGATGGCGCAGGCGCGCGCGCCGTCGATGAAAGGGCTCGCCGCCAGCGCCGCCGTCCAGCCCTTCTGCAGATCCTCAAGCGGCCGGTCGCCCCAGTGGTCGTTGATCGAGTCGGTGAAGGCCTGGCCGAAGCCCGGCGAGCCGTGGAAGTTGATCATCACCACCGCGTATCCGGCGCCGGTGTAGATCTGAGGGTTCCAGCGATAGCTCCAGCCGTTGGTCCAGGGCGACTTGGGCCCGCCGTGGATGACGTAGACCGCCGGATAGCGCCGTCCCTCGACATGGCCGGCGGGCTTGAACACCCATCCCTGCACCGGCTCGCCGTTCCAGCCGGCGAAGGTGAAGCTTTCGCCCTCGGGCAGGTCGGTGCCGGCCAGCGCCTCTGCGTTGTGCCGGGTCAGATCGGTCACGCCCCCGGCCCGCAGCTCGCGGATCTGCGCCGGTCCCTGAAAGGTCTCGTGCGACAGGATCAGCCGCCCGTCCGCCTCGTCGAAGGCGGCGACGGTTCCGAGATCCGTCAGGGCGCGCACCGCGCCGCTGCGGGCGTCGATTTCGAACAGCTTCTGCTGCCCGTTCTCGGCCGCGACGGCGTACAGGGCGCGGCCATCCGAGCGCCAGCGCAGGGCTCCCGGGCCGCGGTCCCATCGGGGCGTCAGCGGCCGCGCGTTCCGGCCGTCCGCGTCGCCGACCATCACCACCGCCTGATCGCCGCCGACGTTCTCGCGCCGGGCCGCCAGCCAGGCCAGCCGGCGGCCGTCGGGCGAGAAGGCCGGGTTGGTGTCAGGCGCGGCGTTTTCCTCGGTGAGATTGACCGGCGCGCCGCCGCCCATGGCGACGCTGTAGAGGTCGGTGTTGTTGGTGAAGGCCTCGGTGCGGCCCTGCATCTGGCTGGCGAACACCACGCGGCGGCCGTCCGGGGAGATCACGAACTCGCCGTCGTCGCCGAGCGGGCGCGAGGGCGTGTCCGCGTCGAGCCCCGCCATCAGGTCGCGCGGCTCGCTTGCCGCCAGACCTGACGGGTCGAGCGTCACGACAAACAGATGGCTGCGGCGGCCGTCGTTCCAGCTGTCCCACGGCCGCAGCGGCAGCTGGTCGTAGCCCCTCACCGTCGAGACCGACGCCGCCTGCGCCTTCAGCCGGTCGCGGGTGCAGGCGAGGTCGGCGCAGTCGACGAATACGGGCGCCGCCACCACCAGCGACCGGCCGTCAGGCGCGATCCTGAAGGCGGTCACGTCCACCGGCAGGCTGGTGACCTGAGCCGCAGCCTGTCC
>NZ_DASWNO010000236.1:0-18177 GCF_036399195.1 Brevundimonas sp. | reverse complement strand
GCCACCGGCGTCGCCTTCACGCGCAATCCGTCGACCGGCGAGGCGCGGCTGTACGGCGAGTTCCTGATCAACGCCCAGGGCGAGGACGTCGTCGCCGGCATCCGCACGCCCCAGTCGCTGACCCGGGCGGGCCGCGAGGAGATGGGAGAGACCGCCCCCTCGATGGAAGAGGCAATGCCCGAGGTGTTCGGCCAGTTCGTCGAGGTCGTCGGGCGGCTGGAGAGCCACTACCGCGACATGCAGGACATCGAGTTCACGGTCGAGCAGGGCCGGCTGTGGATGCTGCAGACCCGCAACGGCAAGCGCACCGCCAAATCGGCGCTGAAGATCGCCGTCGATCTCGCCGCCGAGGGCGTGATCTCCGAGGAGGAGGCCGTCAGCCGGGTCGAACCGTCGGCGCTGGACCAGTTGCTGCACCCGACGCTGGACCCGAAGGCCGAGCGGTCGGTGGTCGCCGCCGGCCTGCCCGCCAGCCCCGGCGCGGCGACCGGCCGGATCGTGTTCGACGCCGATGAGGCCGAGCGGCTGTCGCAGCTGGGCGATGCGGTCATCCTGGTGCGCGAGGAGACCTCGCCCGAGGACATTCACGGCATGCACGCGGCCCGCGGGATCGTCACCGCGCGCGGCGGCATGACAAGCCACGCGGCGGTGGTCGCCCGCGGCATGGGACGGCCTTGCGTCTGCGGCATCAACGAGCTGTCGATCGACGAGCACGCCGGGACCTTCACCGCCCGCGGGCGGACGTTCCGGGCCGGGGAGGTCATCACCATCGACGGCTCGAAGGGCGAGGTGCTGGACGGCGCCGTGGCCATGATCGAGCCGGAGCTGACCGGCGACTTCCAGACCCTGATGGCCTGGGCCGACAAGGTCCGCCGGCTGAAGGTGCGGGCCAACGCCGAGACGCCGCTGGACGCCCGCACCGCCCGCGGCTTCGGAGCCGAGGGCATCGGCCTGTGCCGGACCGAGCACATGTTCTTCGACGACGCCCGCATCGCCGCGGTGCGCGAGATGATCCTGGCCGACGACGAGGCTGGCCGCCGCATGGCTCTCGCCAAGATCGCGCCGTTCCAGAAGGCGGACTTCGTCGAACTGTTCACCATCATGGCCGGCCTGCCGGTGACGGTGCGGCTGCTGGACCCGCCGCTGCACGAGTTTATTCCGCACACCGAGGCCGAGATCGACGCGCTGGCGCAGACGCAGGGCCTCGACGCCGCAAAGCTGAAGCGCCGGGCGAAGGAGCTGCACGAGACCAACCCGATGCTGGGCCATCGCGGTTGCCGTCTGGGCGTCGCCTATCCCGAGATCTACGAGATGCAGGTCCGCGCCATTCTTGAGGCGGCGCTAGAGGTCAAACGGACGGCGGACCAGGCCCCGATCCCGGAGATCATGCACCCGCTGGTCGCGATGGGGCTTGAGATGAAATTCCTGCGCGAGCTGACCGACCGCACGGCCGAGGCTGTGTTCACGAGCGCGGGCGACCGGGTCGAGTACCTGGTCGGCACCATGATCGAGCTGCCCCGCGCGGCCCTGCGCGCCGCGGACCTGGCCGAATACGCCGAGTTCTTTTCGTTCGGCACCAACGACCTGACCCAGACGACCTTCGGCATCAGCCGTGACGACTCCGGCCGCTTCCTTCAGGCCTATATGGACAAGGGCATCTTCGAGACCGACCCGTTCGTGCGGCTGGACCGCGAGGGCGTCGGCGACCTGATCCGCATCGCCGCCGAGCGCGGCGGGGCGGCGCGGCCGGGGATGAAGATGGGCATCTGCGGCGAGCACGGCGGCGATCCCGCCTCGATCGCCTTCTGCGAGGAAGTCGGGCTGAGCTACGTCAGCTGCTCGCCGTACCGCGTGCCGATCGCGCGGCTGGCCGCGGCGCAGGCGGCGCTTCACGCGCGCGCCGGAACCGAGCGTGAGAAGGACCGGTAAGACAGCCGCCACCTTATTGCCAAGGTTGACGTAACACGGTCTGTGCTTCCCCGCGCACAGTGCTCGCATTGTATAGCTGGGTCTCTGGAACCCGCGTTCAGGCAGCCCATTTGCATCCCGCTGGATGGGGCTGGTGACCACAGAAGTCACCACATCTAGAGGATGCAAAAAATGCGTAACGTTCTTCTCGCTACCGCCGCTCTGACCTTGCTGGCCGCGCCGGCCATGGCCCAGAGCATTTCATCTCCGCAAGTAACCGGCTCGATCGGCTACACCCACCTGGACGGCGACGACGTCACGCTGGGCGCCGTCACCGGCCGTCTGAACGCCAAGGTCAGCCGCTTCATCGGCGTCGAGGGCGAAGCCTCGTTCGGCGTCAAGGACGAGGACATCTCGTTCGGCGGCGTCGACGGCAGCATCTCGCATGAGTACGACTTGGCCGCCTACGCTGTGGCGACCCTGCCGGTCAGCGACCGTCTCGAGGTCTTTGGCCGCATCGGTTACGGCATGACGCAGATCGAAGCGGACGTCGCCGGCTTCACCGCCCGGGAAGACGGCGAAAGCGTCAACTACGGCGCCGGCGCCAACTTCTTCTTCGACGGCCGCAACGGCGTGCGCGCCGACTGGACCCGCCGCGACTTCACCGATGACAACGGCGGCGAGCTGGACACCTACGGCCTGAGCTACGTGCGCCGCTTCTAAGCGGTCCCGAAACGACGAAGGCGCGCATCCCCGCGGATGCGCGCCTTTTCGTCCGCCGCGTCAGGCGAGGATCAGGCGACGCCGGGCTGGAGGGCCCAGCGCATCGAGCCCTCACCGTACGGTCGAAAGAACAGGTCGCGGTATTTCTCGAAGGCCTCGACGATCCGGTTCGCCAGGTCCTGGGCGACGGTTTCACCGCGCTGACGCTTCATCGCCGCCACGCATTGGACCACGTCGCGCTGATGCGCCGAGCCGCCCATGCGTTTGAGCACGGCGGCGATGTCGCGGGCCAGCGGGTCCACCTGCACGGCCCATGGATTGGTGTTCTGAGTCATGCGGGACGCCCCCTTGTTCTCGACACTCAAGAACCGGTCGCAAAATCCTGCCCCCGATGCAAGCGTGACCGCGAATTCGTGATGCAGACGATTTGGGGAGCCGAGGCTGCGCGAGGGCGTTCCCTGCTCATGAGTCCCCGCCAATCCTTCCCGCTCAAAGCCCTGCTGATGGCCGCGTCGTTGGCGGCCTGCAGCGAGTCCGAGGTCAATCCGCCGACCCAACCCGCGCAGCCGATCGTCACGCCGGAAGCGGAAGCGCCTGCCCCCACGCCTCCGCCCGGCGTGGGGACGGTGATGCCGGGCTCCGGGCCCCAGACCTTTGTCGGCCGCTGGGCGGCGAATGCACGCTGGTGCGCGCGGACGACCGGCGCCGAGCGACCGATCGAGATCAATGCGACGCGCTTCGAGGGTTACGAAAACAGCTGCGGCATCGTCGCTGTCAGCCAGGTCGCCGAGGGTTATGAGGCTTCGCTGGCCTGTTCGGCCGAGGGTCGGACGTCGAGCGAACGTGCGCGGATGTCGGTGCAGGGCGACGCCATGCGGCTGGTCTGGTTGAACCGGAACGAGGCGACCGTCAGCCTGGTGCGCTGCCCGATGCCGGGGGCGGTTCCGCCGCCTAGTTGAACAGGAAGTTCATGACGTCGCCGTCCTTGACGACGTAGGCCTTGCCCTCTGCGCGCAGCTTGCCGGCCTCGCGCGCCTTCGCCTCGCCCTTCAGGGCCACGAAATCGTCGTAGGCGATGGTTTCAGCGCGGATGAAGCCCTTCTCGAAATCGGTGTGGATCACGCCGGCGGCCTGCGGAGCGGTGGCCCCGATCGGGATGGTCCACGCGCGCGCCTCCTTGGGTCCGACGGTGAAGTAGGACTGGAGCCCCAGCAGGGCGTAGGCCTCGCGGATCAGGCGATTCAGGCCCGGCTCGGCCAGTCCGAGGCTTTCGAGGAACTCGGCCTGTTCCTCGGGATCCAGCACGGCCAGTTCGGAATCGATCTTGGCCGAGATGACGACGGCCTTGGCGTTATCCTGAGCGGCGCGTTCAGCGACGAGGTCCGACAGCGCGTTCCCCTTGTCCGCCGAGCCTTCGTCGACGTTGGCGACATAGAGGGCGGGCAGAGAGGTCAGCAGCTGCAGCATGCGCCACGCCTTTTCGTCCTCCTTCGACACCTCGACCACCCGGGCCGGCTTACCGGCGCGCAGCGGGGTCAGAGCCATATTGATCAGGCGCAGGGTGGTTTGGGCTTCCTTGTCGCCGCCCTTGGCCTTCTTCTCGACGTTGACCACGCGCTTCTCGAGGCTTTCGAGATCGGCCAGCATCAGCTCGGTCTCGATGATGTCCAGGTCGCTGATGGGATCGATCCGGTTCTCGACGTGGGTGATGTCGGCGTCGACGAAGCAGCGGGCGACGAAGGCGACGGCGTCGCAGTCGCGGATGTTGGCGAGGAACTGATTGCCGAGACCCTCGCCCTTGGACGCGCCGCGCACCAGGCCGGCGATGTCGACGAAGGTGATCCGCGAGGGGATGATCTCCTTGGACCCGGCGATCTTCGCCAGCACGTCGAGGCGCGGCTCGGGCACGGCCACGTCGCCCGTGTTCGGTTCGATGGTGCAGAACGGATAGTTGGCGGCCTGCGCCGCCGCCGTCTTGGTCAGGGCGTTGAACAGGGTGGACTTGCCCACATTGGGCAGGCCGACGATCGCGACTTTCAGGGCCATGGTCTGGGGGAGGTTCCTCGTGAGCGCGAGCCTTTAACCGGTCGCGACCGGTTTGTCAGTCTCGCGCGTCAGTGAGCGGCGGCGGCGCTCGTGGTCGCCTCCGGCTGCCCCACCGTCGCCGTCAGTTCGACCGGCCCCGAAGAGGCGAAGGTCAGCGCCAGCGTGACCGTGTCTCCCGGGACCAGCGGCTGCTTGACGCCCATCAGCATCAGATGATCGCCGCCCGGCTTCAGCGCCACGGTCTCGCCAGCGGGCAGGGGCAGGCCGTCCCTCAGTTCGCCCATCATCATCATGCCGCTCTCGATCCGGCTCTCGTGGATCTGCACCAGGTTGGCGTCCGGACTGGTGACGGAGAGCAGGCGGTCGGCGGCGGGCGCGGTCAGGGACAGGTAACAGCCGGTCATCCGCCGTCCGACCGGCGTGGGGCGGCAGATCGCTGCGGCGGCCTGCACCGTCGCCTGTTCGCCCGATCCGGCGGGTCCGTCCTGGCTGCAGGCCGCAAGGCCCAGGACGGCGAAGGCGAGGAGCGGGGCGCGGGTCATGTCGGTCATCCGGTGCAGGTCGGCGCGGTCTATCGCTCCGCCGGGCCGGCGACAAGGCGGCCCGCGCGCCGCAGCGGCGCATGGACAGCCGCCGGGCCGCATGACACGCTCCTACGACACCCCGGAGCCTCAAAGATGATCCACCGCCTCGCACTTATGACGGGAGCCGCCCTGAGCGTGATCGCCGCCTCGCCGGTCTCAGCCCAGGATCCGGCGCCGGTGCAGGATGGGTCAGGCGGCCCCGACTCGGTATCCCTGACGATCTACAACCAGAACATCGCTCTCGTTCAGGACACGCGGTCGCTGACGCTGCCCTCGGGCCGCTCGCGTCGGGAATTCCCGGGCGTCTCGGCGAGCATCCGTCCCGAGACCGTCGGCCTCTCAGGCAGGGGCCTGTCGGTGGTTGAACAGAATTTCGACTATGACCTGCTCACGCCCGACAAGCTGATGCAGTCGGCCGTGGGCGAGGAGATCGGCATCGTCCGCACCAATCCCGGCAGCGGCGCGCAGGACACGCAGCGGGCCACGGTGCTTGCGGCGAACCAGGGCGTGGTGTTGCGGGTTGGCGACCATATCGAGGTCCTGCGCGACGACGGAGTGCCGACCCGGGTGATCTTCGACGAGGTGCCGACCAATCTGCGGCCGCGGCCCACCCTCAGCGTCACCCTCGACGCCGAGGGTGCGGGGCAGCGCGACGTGACCCTGACGTATCTGACCACCGGCCTGCAGTGGAAGGCCGACTATGTGGCCCGGTTCGACGAGCGCGCGGGACGGCTGGATCTGACCGGCTGGATCACCCTGACCAACCATTCGGGCGTGACCTTCACCAACGCCGACACGCGGGTGGTGGCGGGCGACGTGGCCCTGATCAACAACAACAATCCCTACGGCCGGGGCTACCCGCAGCCGCCGCGTCCCGCGGTGCGGGGCAACGGGACGGAGCAGGGCGGCGCCCAGGGCCTGGCCGACGTCTACATCTATCCGCTGCCGGAGCCGGTCACGGTGGCCAACAACCAAACCAAGCAGGTCGGCCTGATCGACGTCGCCAATGTGCCCGCCTCGAAACGCTATCTGTTCGAGGGCCACGGCTTTACCAGCGAAACCGAGCCCCGCGCGGCCGAGGTGGCCGTGATCTTCTCCAACAGCCGCGCCTCCGGCGTGGGGACGCAGCTGCCCGCCGGCGTGGCCCGGGTCTACGTAAACGACGAGTCGGGCGAACCGCGCTTCGTCGGCGAAGATCAGGTGGCGCATACGCCGACCGGGTCGGACATCGTCATCACCACCGGCCAGGCCTTCGACGTCACGGTGCAGCCTCGGGTGGTCTCCAGCCAGGCCGCGCCCAAGCCGGCCTACTACCGCTGGCGGACGCGCTTCGAGATGGAATACACGGTCCGCAACGCGCGCTCCGAGGCCGTTGTCGTCGAGGTGCGCCAGCACGGACTCGGCCGCGACACCCAGCTTCAGGCACAATCGATCGAGGGCGTGGTGCAGGACGCCAACACCATCGTCTGGCGCGTGCCGGTGCCCGCGAACGGCGAAACCGTCCTGACCGCCGCCGTCGTAACGGGCGGCTGAAGACGGTGCGAAGCCTGATGCTCGCCGCGGCTCTGGCCGCACTGGCGGGGCCTGTCTGGGCGCAGGTCCAGGTGATCTCGCCGCGCTCCGAACGGACGGCCGTAGTGATCTATCGAGACCGGCCGGTCGATACCGCACAGCTGCTCGAAAGGTCGAACCAGTCCGGGGAGCGGCTGGATCAGGAGGGGCTGGCGCTGATCATCGAGACCCGCACCATCGACCTTCCGGCGGGCGAGGCGGTCATCCGGCTGCGCGGCGTGGCCACCGGCATCGTGCCCCAGACCGCGACCCTCGACGGCCTGCCCGCGCAGGTGATCGAGCGAAACACCGACTTCGACCTGCTCAGCCCGGGATCCCTGCTGGCGCGATCGGTCGGCGACATCGTGCGAGTGGTGCGCACCAATCCGGTCACCGGCGAGCAGACACAGAAAACCGCCATCGTCCGTTCCGGTCCGACGGGGACGGTGCTGGAGATCGACGGCCGGCTGGAGGCCCTGAACTGCTCGGGCCTGACGGAACGCATCCTGTTCGACCGGATTCCCGAAGGCCTCAGCGACCAGCCGGTGCTGTCGATCCGCACTCGGGCGGAGACGGCGGGGCGGCACACGGTGACCTTGGCCTATCTGGCGACGGGGCTGCAGTGGTCGGCGGACTATGTCGCGCGGCTCAATCCGGACGGCCGGTCTCTCGCCCTGACCGGCTGGATCACCCTGGCGAATTTCGGCGGCACCGGTTTCGCGGACGCTCCGGTGCAGGTGGTGGCCGGCAACCTGAATCGGGACGAGGACACCGTGCCGGTCGAGCCGACCGTCGTGAACCGCGAGCCGACCTGCTGGCCGATGGATACGACGACGGGCGCGCCCCAGAATCTCGACCAGATCGTCGTCACCGGCAGGCGGACGGGCGGGGTCGGCTATCTGGCGGGCGCTCCAGCGCTGTCGAACTCGGAGGCGGATGAGATCGTCGTCACCGGCAGCCGCGTCGTCCGCATGGGCGAGCTGGGCGACTACAAGATCTACACCCTGCCGGAACCGACCGACGTGAACGCCCGCCAGACCAAGCAGGTGCAGTTTCTGGATCAGGCCGACGTCGGTTTCACCCGCGCCTATGCCGTCGAGATCGGACAGGGCGACGACGACGACCCTGGGCGGCCGGTGCTGATGCTCAGGTTGAAGAACGATGAGGAAACCGGGCTCGGCCTCCCTCTGCCCGGGGGCGGGATCAGCCTGTTCGAGACCCAGGCCGGCGCGACCCTGTTCACCGGCCAAGCCCGCTTTGCGGACAAGGGGGTCGGCCTGCCGCTGGAGCTCCGGTTCGGCGAGGCCATGGACTTGAGCGTCCAGCAGGAGACCGGGGAGAGCGAACGCGTCGGAACCATGCGGCGCGTGGCCATGACGGTGACCATCCACAACGACAAGCCTCAGGCCGCCCAGATCGAGGTCAGGCCAAGCGAGTCGTACCGCCGCGGCTTCCGCATACTCGACTCAAGCACGCGGCCTGTGATCACCGAGGGCGGCTATCCGGCGTGGCGGCTGGCTGTGCCCGCGGGCGGGCCGGCGGTGCTGACCTACACCATCGAGTACGAGGATTAATCTTCGCTACGCGCCGCGTTCTGCGCGGTCTGACGGGGGCTGAACTTGGCCGCGGGCGCCAGGCGCATGACCTCGGCCTGATAGCGTTCGTCGTCGCCGGCGAGGGCGAAGGGCACGGCGTCCGCCACGGCGCGCAGCATCGGTTCCAGCCAGACCAGATCGGCCTTGTGGAAGTCGCTCAGCACATGTCCGTGCACCAGTTGCGGGTCCCCGGGATGGCCGACGCCCATGCGACCACGGCGAAAGTCCGGGCCCAGTTGGCTGATCATCGAGCGCACGCCGTTCTGGCCCGCCGCCCCGCCGCCGGTCTTCATGCGGAAGCGGCCGGGCGCCAGGTCGATCTCGTCATGGAAGACGATCACTTCGGACGGTTTGACCTTGTAGAAGCGTGCCGCCTCCCCGACGGCGCGGCCGCTTTCGTTCATGAAGGTCTGCGGCTTCATCAGAAGCACCTTCACCGGCCCGTTCGCCGTCTCGACCTCGCCTTCGCGGATCACCGACTGGAACTTGGCCCGCTCGGGTCCGAAGCGCCAGCGCGAGGCGATCTCGTCGGCGGCCATGAAGCCGATGTTGTGGCGGTTGCCCTGGTATTTCGGCCCTGGATTGCCGAGGCCGGCGACGATGATCATGGCTCAGGTCCGGACAAGGAAACGGCCCCATCCGTAACCGGAAGGGGCCGCTTCGCAAAACAGTCGAAGGAAAGGATCAGCCTTCCGACGATTCGCCCTCGGCGGCTTCGGCTTCGCCCGATGCGGCCTGTTCGGTGGCTTCGACCTCGGCGGCTTCGGCGGCGACTTCGGCGTCGTGGGCTTCATCAGCGGCGGCCGAGATGGCGGCCGAAGAGGTCTTGATCGACGCGATCACGAAGTCGCGGTCGGTGATGGTCGGCTCGACGTCTTCCGTGCCCTTCAGGTCGGTCCAGCGGATGGTGTCGCCCATCTTGTGGCCGGCCAGATCGACGATCAGGTCTTCCGGGATGTGGTCGGCGCGGACCTTCACCTCGACCGAGTGGCGCACGATTTCCAGCGAGCCGCCCTGACGGAAGGCTTCGCACTGGTCCTGGTTGATGAAGTGGACCGGGATTTCGATCTTGATGGTCTGCTTTTCGTCGACCCGCATCAGATCGAAGTGCAGCGGACGGTCGCTGACCGGGTCGAACTGCACATCGCGAGCGATGACCGGCTGGCTCTCGTCACCGTACTTCAGGGTCACCAGGTGGCCCAGCAGCTTGCCGGTGTAGAGCGACTTGCGGAAGTCGCGCTCGTTCACCGAGATGGCGACGGGGGCCTTGTCGCCGCCGTACAGCACGCCCGGGACCATGCCCGCGCGGCGCGCGGCGCGGGCGCCACCGGTGCCGACGCCGTCACGGACGTCAACGTTCAGAATGATCTCGGCCATCGCCTCGCCTCAACAACACAAACGCCGCGCTGACCAGTCAGCCCTCGCGGCGGGGTCAGGGACCCTGAATTCAAGAGCGCGGGTCATTACACGCAAGCGCCCGGAGACGCAACAGCCTGACGCCCCGCGCGCAACCGCGTCAGCTGCTGCTGTTCGGACCCGCCGTCGGCGCTGGAGAAACGACCGCCGCCTGCGCGGCCACGGGCGTTTGCTCGGGGGCGCCTCCGGCGACGGCGCTTTGCGGGACCTGGAGCGGCGCGGGGCTGATGTTCTGGGCCGTGCAGGTGGCCAGGTCGCGGGCGACGTGGCGGCCGACGCAGAACATGTCCTCGTAGCTGGGTCGCGACGCAGCGAGGCACTGGAACAGCATCAGCTTGGACATGTTGAGGCAGAACTCGCTGTTCTGCTCCGTGGTCAGGGCCTCGGTGCTGGCGCGCGCGTCCTCGCCGCCGGCGCCCAAGGCCGCCAGGGCGGCGACAGCCAGCGAGCGAACCACGGCGGGCGTATAGGGCGGGCCGGCGCTGGCGGGGGTCACGCCGAGCCCGGAGCCGCTGTTGGCGGCGGCGAACAGGCGGGCCGACTCGTCGGCGGACGGCAGCATTTGAACCACGGACAGTGACTTCGCACCCTCGAGGCGCGTCGTGCGGTCGGCGATATGCACGGTGGCCCAGCGCCGGCGCGGGTCGTTGCGCTCCTGAATGGTGTAGGCGTCGGCCTCGACGGCGTCGGCGATCGCCAGCATGGCGGCCGAATCGCTTCCGATCGTCGCGACGATCAGACCGGCGGCGGCCTCCGCGCCCGGGAAGGTCGCGGCGGCGGCGGGGTCGGCGAGGATCCGGTCGATCATCTGCTGGCGGATGGCGGGATCGACCGCATAGGTCCTGACGCCCTGCACGAACTCGGGCGACTGCAGGGCCAGGATCGATCCATAGGCGATCATGCCCCTGGACAACTGGCCCGGCTCGTAGGACGCGCCCTTGCGGATCGCGGCCTGGATGGCCTCCGCGCTGTCGAAGCCGGCCCGGATGGTGCCGACGTCACGCATGAAGGCGACGTAGATCGACGCGGCCTCCGCCACGCCCGAGTTGAGGCTCAGGGCCGGGGGCGGCGGGGCGGGGGGCGGAGCGGGGGCCGGCTCCGGCTCCGGCGTGGCGCAGCTGGCCAGAACCAGGGCGGCGGCGACGGCGGCGGCGCTCAGGCCGCGGCGCGAAAGTGCCTTCAACATTCGAGAGTCCCCAACGATACACGCGGCGCCCGCACGGCGCCGATACTCCGGAAGTCCTTATAACTCGACGGGATTCGTTTGCCGATCACTAATCCGACAGCCGCTCCGGTTGGCTAGCGCGACGCCGAACGTCCGGATGTCGAGGGCGCGGTGTTGAGGCGCTGGGTGGGTGTCATCGTCGCCGCCGGCGGGGTCGCGGGCGTGACCCGCGGCGTCGGCGGCGGCGTCCGAACCGGGGCCGCGGCGGCAGGTGCTGGAGAGAGCCGCTGCGTCATGGGCTCGACGGGGCGCGGCGCCGGCGGAGTGACGACGATGGGCGCTCTCGCCGGTGTCGTCGCCACCGGGTTGGAGACCGTCACGATGGCGCGGGGCAGGGCGGAGCCCCGCGCGCAGGTTCCTAGGTCGCGCACGATGTGGCGGCCGACGCAGAACATGTCTTCATAGCTCGGGCGTGACGCCGCGAGGCACTGATAGAGGTTGAGTTTGGACTCGTTCAGGCAACCCTGGCTGACGGGTTCGGACTGCAGGGCTTCGGTGTTCGCCCGAGCCTCGTCGCCCGCCGCGCCCAGGGCCGCGAGCGCGGCGATGGCCAGGGCGTTGGTTACGACCGGCGGATAGGGGCCGTTGCGAGGGCGGGTCCCCGAAACGCCCAGGCCGCGGCCTTGATTGGCGGCGGCGTAGAGGCGGGCCGCCTCGTCGGCGGCCGGCAGCATCCGCTGGCCCGACAGCGCCTTGGCGTTCTCGAGGCGGGCCTCGCGGCCGGCGACGTGAGCGATGGCCCAGGAGCGCCGACCGTCGGCCTGCGCCGCGTAGGCGTCGTTCTCGATCGAATCAGCAGCGGTGGCGAGCGCGTCGATTTCGCGATTCAGGGCCGTCATCACGAGGCCCGCCGCCGCGTCCGCCCCCGGCAGCGTCGATGCATAACCGGGGTCCCGAACGATTTCGGCAATCACCCGCTGCCGTGTTGCCGGATCGACCCCATACTGGTTCACGCCCGCGACGAACTCAGGCGACTGCAACGCCAGAATGGAGGCGTAAGACACAAGCCCTCGCGAGACCTGGGCCGGGTCATAGGAGGCGCCGCGAACAAGGGCGGCCTGCACCGCCTCCGGATTGTCGAAGCCGCCGCGGGTGGCGGCCATGTCTCGTGTGAACGCCAGATAGACGGCGGCCGATTGAGCCACGCCCTCGTTCAGATTGATCGGCGGAGGCGTTCGCGCTCTGGCGGCGGCTTCGGCGGCGGCGATCGCCCGGGCTTCAGCCTCGGCCTCGGCCTGGCCGGAGGCGCAACCGGCCAGGACGGCGGCGGCGGCGATCGCGGCCAGCGAAAGGCCGCGGCCCAGGAATGCCGAACTCATAGAAATCTCCTGCGACTGCCCGCCAGTCAGGAGAGAACGCACTACGGGCCAATTTGAGGCAGCCGGTCAGTCGAACAGTTTCGAGACCGATTCCTCATTGGCGATCCGGCGGATGGCCTCGCCGATCAGCGGCGCCACCGAGACCGTGCGGATCTTGGCGCAGGCCGAGACCTCGTGGGGTTGTTCGATGGAGTCGGTGATCACCAGCTCCTTCAGCGGTCCGTCCGTGACCCGCTGGACCGCGGGGCCCGACAGAACGCCGTGGCTGATGTAGGCGGACACCTCGACCGCGCCCTTGTCCATCAGGGCCTTGGCCGCGTTCACCAGCGTGCCGCCCGAGTCGACGATGTCGTCGAACAGAATGCAGCGCCGGCCCTCGACGTCGCCAATGATGTTCATGACCTCGCTGTCGCCCGCCTTCGCGCGGCGCTTGTCGACGATGGCGAGATCAGCATCGAGCCGCTTGGCGAGGGACCGGGCGCGGACCACGCCCCCCACGTCGGGCGAGACGATCATCAGCTCGCCGCGCGGATAGTTTTCCTTGATGTCCTGCGCCAGCACCGGCGTGGCCAGCAGGTTGTCCGTGGGAATGTCGAAGAAGCCCTGGATCTGGCCCGCATGCAGATCCATCGTCAGCACCCGGTCGGCGCCGGCGCGAGTGATCAGGTTGGCGACCAGCTTGGCCGAGATGGGCGTGCGGCCGCCCGTCTTCCGGTCCTGCCGGGCGTATCCGAAATAGGGCATCACCGCCGTGATCCGCCTGGCCGACGCTCGGACCAGGGCGTCGGTCATGATCAGCAGCTCCATCAGGTTGTCGTTGGCCGGATAGCTGGTCGACTGGAGGATGAAGACGTCCTCGCCGCGGACGTTCTCCTCGATGACGGCGAAAACCTCGTTGTCGGCGAAGCGCTTCACCTGGGCCTTGGTCAGCGGCATGTCGAGGTGGGTGGCGATCGCCTGGGACAGGGTCCGGTTGGAGTTGCCAGAGAGCAGCTTCATGTCCGGTCATCCTTTCGCCGTCATCGCCGGGCTGAAAATGCGGGCGTGGCGCTGGCGCGCTACATACCAGCGGACAGCCCCGCTTCAAGGCGTGACGCGTCCTTTTGCGGGCTTTCTGCGCATTGGCGCGGCGAAGTCGGCTGGTGTAGAGATCGCGTCTCGTTTTCGGGGGCGCCGACGGGTTCGCGCCCGCCGGCATTATTTTGAGGTCGTCCTTGCCTGCTTCCAAGTTCCGCGCCGGCCTGACCCTGGCCACCGTGGCTGTCACGGCCCTGACGATCTCGGCCTGCTCGGGCCGGCAAAATCGTCCTCGTCTCGCCTATGAAGAGCGTCCGGTCGAGGCGCTCTACAACACCGGCTACCAGCGCCTGCAGAGCCGCCGCTGGGCCGACGCCATCGACTATTTCCAGGAAGTCGAGCGCCAGCATCCGTATTCGGAGTGGTCGCGCCGCGCGATCCTGATGCAGATTTACGCCTACTATCAGAACAACAACTACGCCGAGGCGATCGCCGCCTCGGACCGGTTCATCCAGCTGTTCCCGGGCAATCCCAGCGCGCCCTACGCCTTCTACATGAAGGCGCTCTGCAACTTCGAACAGATCACGGACGTGGGCCGGGACCAAGGCTACGCCCAGGCCGCTCTGGACGGTCTGCGCGATGTGCAGCGCCGCTATCCGGGCACCTCCTACGCCACCGACGCCACGGTCAAGATCGACATGGTCAACGACCAGCTGGCGGGCAAGGAAATGTCGATCGGCCGCTACTATCAGCGCGCCGGCCAGCCGCTGGCGGCGATCAACCGGTACAAGTCCGTGATCGACAACGAGGCCTACCAGCGGACCTCGCACACGCCCGAGGCGCTGTACCGGCTGGTCGAGGTCAATCTGAGCCTCGGCCTGAAGGAAGAGGCGACGCGAAACGGCGCCGTGCTGGGCTTCAACTATCCGGGCAGCCCCTGGTACGCAGAGGCCTACGCGCTGTTGACCGAACAGGGCCAAACGCCCGATGTCGCCCCGACCGGCCAGCGCGAAAGCTGGCTGCGCCGGATCATCCCGGGCTGACACCAAACCACCTCCGTCATCCTCGGGCTTGTCCCGAGGACCCATTGGTCAGCATTCTCCGGCGTCGCCGGTGAAACGATTCGCTTTGTCCCACGCCCAACTCTCCAGCCCCGGACACATGGGCCCTCGGGACAAGCCCGAGGGTGACGGATGGAGGGCGGGCTCATGCTGACGGCCCTCTCGATCCGGGACATCGTGCTGGTGGACGCCCTCGATCTTGAGGTCGAGGGCGGGCTGACGGTGCTGACGGGCGAAACCGGAGCCGGCAAGTCCATCATCCTCGACGCGTTGGGTCTGGCGCTCGGCGCGCGGGCGGACGCGGGGCTGGTGCGGGCCGGAGCCAAACAGGCGTCGGCCACCGCCGTTTTCACGGCGCCCGACGATCCCGCCCTGATCGCCCTGATCGGTGAGCGGGGCTTTGATGTGATCCCGGGCGAAGAGCTGATCCTGCGCCGAACCCTAGCCGCCGATGGCCGCAGTCGCGCCTTCGTCAACGACCAGCCCGCGGGCGTCACGGCGCTGCGGGAGATCGGTCAGGCGCTCGTCGAAGTTCATGGTCAGCACGAGACGGTCGGTCTTCTCGATTGGAAGACCCATCGCGCCCTGCTGGACGCCTACGGCGGGCTGCAGCCGCAGCTCGGCGGCGTCGCCGCGGCCGCGGACCGGCTGAAGAGCGCCGAGCGCGCCGTCGCCGACCTGAAGGCCGCCGCCGCGGACGCGGCCTCGCGCGCCGAGGAACTGACGCTGAACCTGGCGGACCTCGACGCGCTCGACCCGCGCGCCGACGAGGAGACGGAACTGGCGGGCGAACGCGCCCTGCTCGGCGCGGCGGAGAAGGCCATCGCGGATCTGGCCGACGCCCGTACGCAACTGGGCGGGGACAAGCTGTCGCAAAAGCTCTCCGCCGCCCTGCGGGCTGTCGAGCACGCCCGGCAGCGGGCCGGGCAGGCGGGTACCGATCCCGAGCATCCGCTGCTTCAGAAGCTCGAGGCCGCAGCCGAGGCCATCGACCGCACCATGGTCGAGGCCGAGGAGGCCATCGCCTGCGTCGACGCCGCGGCCAGCGCCTTCGACTTCGAGCCGGGGCGGCTCGACAAGGCCGAGGAACGCCTGTTCGCCCTGCGCGCCGCCGCCCGCAAGCTGAATGCGTCGGTGGAGAATCTGCCGGTTCTGCGGGTCCGGTTCCGCGAGCAGCTGCGCCTGATCGAGGACGGGGCCGAAGCCATCGCCGCGGCCGACCGGGCCGCCTCGGCCGCGCGCGAGGCTTACGACATCGCCGCCATGCTGCTGACTTCGGCGCGGGAGGCCGCCGCCGAGCGGCTGACGGCAGCTGTCATGACCGAACTGGGCCCGCTGAAGCTGGACCGCGCGCAGTTCCGGGTGGCCTTCGAGCCCGTGTCCGAAGGGCGGCGGGGGCCGCTGGGCGTCGAAACCGTCCGCTTCGAGATCGCCACCAACGCCGGGACGCCGTTCGGACCGCTGGACGCCATCGCCTCAGGCGGCGAGCTGGCCCGTTTCGCCCTCGCGATGAAGGCCGCCCTGGCGGGACGCGAGGACCAGCGCCAGCCGGTGATGATCTTCGACGAGGTCGACCAGGGCGTCGGCGGCGCGGTGGCGCAGGCGGTCGGCGAACGGCTGCAGCGGCTGTCCAGCGGCGCTCAGGTGCTGGTCGTGACGCACAGCCCGCAGGTCGCCGCGCGCGGCCATGCCCACTGGAAGGTGCGCAAGGCGGACGTCGGCGGCCAGACGACAACGACGGTCGATGTGCTCGACGATGCGACCCGGCGCGAGGAGATCGCCCGCATGTTGTCTGGCGCGGTGATCACGGACGAGGCTCGCGCCGCGGCGCGGGCGCTGATCGGGTGACCGGATGGCGACGTTGCGCGTCGCTTTAAGAGGATGTCCCAACCGTCGCTTGTGAGCGGGAGCGCCACTCCCGCAACTTACCTACCAACAGCGACAAGCGGCTGGAGCCGTGTGCCCCAGACTCCGCGGACTTTATGAGAGGCGCCCGGCCGGGATCAACGGCGGCGCACTTGATGTCCCGTCGGCGGTGCTTCGTTCATCTGGTTCGAGCGAGTTCTGCCATCTCGCAGGTGGAGATAGTTGGGATCGAAACCCCCGAACGCGCGAAGGCGGGCGACATCGGGGATCGTCAGGCGACCACGTTCGAATTTGACGAGATGTGTCTCGCGAAGCGCCGCCAGTGTGCGGTTCACGTGAACGGGGGTCACACCCATCAGGTCGGCCAAATCGTCCTGCGTTCCGGGCAGGTCGAAGCTGTCTCCCTCCGCGAGGCCGACCGACTGCAGTCGAAGGTGGAGTTCGCAGAAGACGTGCGCCATCTGCTCGGCGGCGTCTCGCTGGCCCATGCTTACCAGCCACTCACGCAAGGTGCCTTCGTCAACGAGCGTCATCCACCAGAGGCCGCGGTTGATCCTTGGGTTTGCAATCAACTCTTCGATTGTGGCCGGCGAGATGTCGACCACCATCGCGTCGGAGAGAGTGCCTATGCTGTGGTCCATCTCTCCCAGGATCTGGACGTGCAAATCGCACAGGTCGCCCGGGACGAAGATGGCCATGATCTGACGACGCCCGTCCGGAAGGACTTTGTAGCGACAGGCGTAGCCGGCCATGACGAGATGCACGTTCGTCGGCGCATTGCCTTCGCTGCTCAGGTCCGTCTTCGCCGCTATCGGTCGCGGATTTGCCGATACCTCGGCCAGCACACCGAGGTCCTCAGCCGTGAGTTCAGCGCCGAACGCCATCTTTCTGAGGAACGGGTTGGACATCACTCCTGAACGCGGCTGCTTTCACCTTGCTCCCCTTGGCGCCCTCGACTGCCTGACGCCGGAAGAATGTTCGCGGGCGGCGTCCGCGATGCACCGGACCGGTCACAGGCATAGTGTCCCTTTCGGGACGTTCGACTTACCCCCGCAGCACCTTCCGCAGTTGCGGATGCAGTTCGGAGTTCGACGCGAGGATTTGCGCGCCGCTCTTAGGGTCGCCGTCCTCGTCGATGGTGGTGACCACGCCGCCCGCCTCGGTGACGAACAGGATGCCGGCCGCCACGTCCCACGGCTGGAGGTTGCGCTCGTAATAGGCGTCGTACCGGCCCGCGGCGACCCATGCGAAGTCCAGCGCCGCCGAGCCTAGCCGCCGGATCCCGGCGACCCGCTGGCCGATGGCGTGAATGTCCTTGATCGCCTGCGCGTGGCCGGGCTTGCCGATGACGGGCAGGCCGGTGGCGATCAGGCTTTCGGACAGGTCGCGGCGTCCGGCGACGCGGATGCGCGTGTCGTTCAGGTAGCAGCCCTTGCCCTTCTCGGCCCAGAACAGCTCGTTCATGACGGGGTGGTAGGTGACGCCGGCGACGATCTCGGACGAGCCGTCGGGCGCCCGCCGCTCCAGCCCTACCGTGATGGCGAAATGGGGCATGGCGTGCATGAAGTTGGTGGTGCCGTCGATCGGGTCGACGATCCAGGTGTGGGACTTGTCGGTCCCTTCCATCATCCCGCGTTCCTCGCCGAGGAAGCCGTAGCCGGGGCGGGCCTTCATCAGCAGTTCGTAGAGAGTGTCCTCGGCGCGGATGTCGGCGGCGGTGACGAAGTCGCCCGGACCCTTGCGCGACACCTGCAGCTGGGCGACCTCGCCGAAGTCGCGCAGCATCGGTCGGGCGGTCTTGCGGACCGCGTCGATCATGACGGAAACGAGGGCGGAGGCGAGGGCCATGAGGGATCTCCTGGTCCG
>NZ_DASWNO010000235.1:0-13446 GCF_036399195.1 Brevundimonas sp. | reverse complement strand
CACGCTGGACGACTACATGCGCCACCTGTGGCGGACGCACGGGGTGAACGAGCGGCCCTATGCGCCGGACGACCTGCGCCGCGGCCTTGCCGAGGTCACGCGCGATCCGGCCTTCGCCGACGCCTTCTTCGCCGCCCATGTCGTGAACAGCGATCTGCCCGACTTCGGACCGTTGCTGGCGCGCGCCGGCGTCGTGCTGCGGCCCCGGAACGCGGAGCGGGGCTGGATCGGGTCGGCCAACACGCAGGCGACCGGCTCGACCGTGCGCCTGACCGGCGCACCCGCGCCCGGAACGCCGCTGTACGTCGCGGGGGTCGAGCGCGGCGATCAGCTGGTCCGCCTGGGCGACCGGGCGATCGACAGCCAGGCCGTCTGGACCGAGGCGCTCGCCGCGGCCAAGCCGGGGGACGAGGTCGAAATCCGCTTCATCCAGCGCGGCGTGGAGCGGACGGCGAGGCTGCTGTTCGCCCGCGATCCGTCGATCGAGCTGGTCCGGGCGGAGGCGACGGGCGGAACGGTGTCGGCCGACCAACTGGCCTTCCGTGAAGCCTGGCTGGGGGCCCCGACCGACTAGGGTTCGACGGAAGGATCGGACCTCTTGACTCGTCCTTCCGGGGCCGCGCAGCGGGACCCGGAACCCAGGCGACCGGGCGCAGGCGACGCCGCGCCGGACCCCGTTCGCCCGGACCCCTGGATTCCGGGTTCTGTCCCGGCTGCGCCGGACCAGCCCCGGAAGGACGGGGAGGCGCCTCCCTGTGCGGTGATCTTTTGACGCCCAAGCCGCTTGCCAGACCGGAGGGCGGCGGGCGAGTGTCCGTCTCCGCCGCCGAGGAGCCCCTGATGATCGACCGCCGCCGCCTGCTCTTCACCGCCGCCGCCGGAGCCGGTCTCGCGGCGTCCGGGTGCGCCACCACCGCGCCGGCCACGGGCGCTTCCGGCGCGGCCGCGACCGCGTCCGACCCGTCCGTCGCGGCGCAGCTCAACGCCTATATGGACCGGACCTTCGAGCGGACGCTGGACGCCTCGCCGGAGGCGGTGACCGGCTTCGGCCTCGACAAGGGCGCGCGCGCCGGGGCCAAGGCTCTGCTTAGCGTGCCGACCCTCGCGGAGGAGGAGGAAAACAGACAGCTGATCCGCGACTTCCGTGCGGAGCTGGCGCGGATCGACCGCTCGCGGCTCGCGGGCATGGACGCCATTCGCTACGACACCCTCGTCGCCAACTACGACGCCGTGATCGCCACCTACGCCGTCCCTTACGGACAGGGCGGCTGGCCGGCGGTGTACCGGGTCAGCCAGCTGGGCGGCGCCTACCAGAGCGCGCCCGATTTCCTCGACACCCAGCACACCATCGAGACCGCCGCCGACGCCGAGGCCTATGTCTCGCGCGTCAACATGCTGGCGGACGTGCTGACCGCCGAGACCGAGCGGATGCGCGAGGACTTCGGACGCGGGATCGTGCCGCCGGACTTCATCCTGGCCAAGACCATCGCCCAGCAGGCGGCGATTTCGGGCACGGCGCCGGGCCAGTCCCCCATGGTGGCCTCCATCGTGCGCCGCACGGGCGAAAAGGGCCTTTCCGGCGACTGGGGCGCTCGGGTCGAACGACTGCTGGCGGACCGCGTCTATCCGGCCCTGACGGCGCAGACGGCGGCCCTTCGGGCGGTCCAGTCCCGAGCCGGCCACGCCGCCTCGGTGGCGCGCCTGCCGCAGGGCGAGCAGTATTACGCCAACAGCCTGCGCTACATCACCACCACCAACCTTACGGCCGACGAGATCCACCGCATCGGGGTGGCGCAGGTCGCCGAACTCAGCGCGCGGGCTGACGGCCTGCTGAAGGCGCAGGGGCTGACGCAGGGCTCCGTCGCCGCGCGGATCCAGGCGCTGGGTCAGGATCCGAAATACGTCTATCCGAACACCGACGCCGGCAAGACCGAGCTGATCGGCAAGCTGAACGAACAGATGGCGGCGATGCAGGCCCGCCTGCCGAACGCCTTCGGCCGCCTGCCGCGCGCGACCGCCGAAATCCGCCGCGTGCCCCCGGCGATCGAGCAGGGGGCGCCGCTGGGCTACTACAACAGCCCCAGCCTCGATGGTTCGCGCCCGGGCATCTACTGGATCAATCTGAAGGACACGGCGGAGTGGCCCAGCTGGACCCTGCCGACGTTGACCTATCACGAGGCGTCGCCGGGCCATCACCTGCAGATCGCCCTGCAGCAGGAGAGCCCCTCGGCTCCGATGCTGATGAACACCATCTTCTTCTCGGCCTACGGCGAGGGCTGGGGCCTGTACGCCGAACAGCTGGCTGACGAACTGGGGGCCTACGAGGGCGATTGGGCGGGGCAGATCGGCTACCTGCAGTCGCTGATGTTCCGGGCCGCCCGGCTGGTCGTCGACACCGGCATCCACTCCAAGAACTGGAGCCGCGAGCAGGGCATCCAGTACATGATGGAGGCCTATGGCGATCAGGAGGGGGCCGCCACCTCCGAGGTCGAACGGTACTGCGCCTGGCCGGGTCAGGCCTGCGCCTACAAGGTGGGCCACAATGAATGGGTCCGGCTGCGCGAGAAGGCGCGGACCCAGCTCGGCCCGCGCTTCGACATCAAGAGCTTCCACGACGCCGCGCTCGAGGCCGGCGGCGTGCCGCTGACCGTGCTGGAGCGGGTCGTGGACAACTGGATCGCCAGCCGCCGCGCCTGATCCGCCTGACAACTGAGCACCGGGGACACCCATGATCGACCGCCGCCGCCTGCTGGCCTCATCGTTCGCCGTGACCGCGGCCGGTCTGGCTCCGCCTGTGTTCGCCAAGGTGGCGCAGGGCGGGGAAGACGCCCGGCTCGACGCCCTTCTGACGGCGCAGTTCGAGGACGGTCTGAACCGCACACCCGAGGGCGCCACCTCGCTCGGGCTGGACGTCGGCCCGCGAGCGGCACAGCGCGGCCAGCTCGCCGACCGTTCCGTCGCCGCCTATCAGGCCGAGGCCGGGCGCAACCGCGAGCGGCTGGCGCAGCTGCGGGCCATCGACGCCGCCGCCCTCTCGACCGAGGCGCGGCTGAGCTACGACGTCGCCCTGTTCCAGCGCGAGCTGGCGGTCGATTACGCCCGCTTCCCCTGGCACACGCCGGACGGCTGGCGGCAGACCCCCTATGGCGTGTCCCAGCTGGGCGGCGCCTACGCCACCGTGCCGGACTTCCTCGACAGCACCCACCCGGTCAACGACGCCGCCGATGTGGAAGCCTTCATCAGCCGGATGGAGGCCTTCCCAACCGCGCTGGATCAGGACACCGAGCGGATGCGGGCCAACGCCGGCATGGGTGTGATCGCGCCGGACTTCGTGCTGGACAAGACCCGGCTGCAACTCGCCGCCCTGCGCGACCAGCCGGGCGCGGAACAGGCCATGGTCCGGTCGCTGACCCGCCGGGCGCTGGAGAAGGGCCTGCCCGATCCCGGGGCGCGCGCGGCGGCGATCTTCGACGGACCGGTGCGCGAGGCGCTGGGCCGGCAGATCGCCGAGGTCGAGGCCCATCGCGCCCGCTCCAGCCATCAGGCGGGCGTGCGCCGCGTGCCGGACGGCGAGGCCTATTACGCGCTGAACCTGCGCAACTTCACCACCACGGACTATTCGCCCGACGACATCCACCGGATCGGGCTGGAGCAGGTCGCCGACCTGCAGTCGCAGATCGACGGCTTGCTGCGCGGCGAGGGCTACACCCAGGGCACGGTGGCCGAGCGCCTGGGCGCGCTGCGGGCCGAGCCGCGCTTTCGCTTCTCCAACACCGACGCCGGACGCGAGGAGCTACTCGCCTTCGTCAACGGGGAGATGGCGGCGATCCGCGCGCGAATGCCCGAGGTGTTTCCGCGCATCCCGCGCAACGACTTCCTCGTCCGGCGCGTGCCGCCGGCCATCGAAGCCGGAGCGCCGGGCGGCTACGCCCAGGGCGGCAGCCTCGATGGCTCGCGGCCGGGCATCTACTACATCAACCTGCGCGACACGGCGGAGTGGCCGCGCTGGACGCTGAAGACCCTGACCTATCACGAGGCGGCGCCGGGCCACCTGTTCCAGGGGGCCTTGGCGCGAGAGGCGGGCGAACTGCCGATCTATCGCCGCGTTGGCGGCTTCTCGGCCTATGGCGAGGGTTGGGGCTTGTATTCGGAGCGGCTGGCGGACGAACTCGGCGTCTACGAGGGCGATCCGTTCGGCCGCATCGGCTATCTGGAGAGCTTCCTGTTCCGGGCCTGCCGGCTGGTGGTCGACACCGGCCTGCACCAGCAGGACTGGAGCCGCGAGCGGGCCATCCAGTATTTCACCGAAAACCTCGGCGATCCGAACGAGGCCGAGGTTGAACGCTACTGCGTCGCGCCCGGCCAGGCCTGCAGCTACAAGATCGGCGAGACCTTCATCACCCGCCTGCGCGGCGAGATGCAGGCGCTGCCCGGCTTCGACCTTAAGCGCTTCCACGCCGCCGTGATCGACGGCGGCAACATTCCCCTGACGATTCTCGAACGCCGCGTCCGCGCGGCGATGACCGCCTGAAGTTCCGGAGCTCCGCATGACCCTCGACCGCCGCCGCCTGATGCTGACCGCCGCCGGAGCCGGGCTGATCGCAGCCCTGCCGGCGCGGGCGGCGATCCAGACGCCCGCCTCGACCGCCGACGCCCGGCTCGACGCCGTGCTGACACGGTGGTTCGAGGAGAACGTCGACCTGTCGCCGGAGTATGCGACCAACCTCGGCCTCGACCGGGACGCCCGCGCGCCGCTAGCGGGTCAGCTGCGGCAGGTCGGCCTGCGCGACGCCGAGGCCGACCGCGCGCGCGCCCGCGCCCGCTGGGCCGAGATTCAGACCGTGACCGAAGAGGGACTCTCGGATCAGGCCAAGGTCTCGCTGGCGGTCTATCGTTTCACGGCCGAGGGCGCGGCCCGGGCCGCCGACATCCCCTACGGCGGCGGCATCGGCCCCTACACGGTGACGCAGCGGTCGGGCGCCTATTTCAGCGTGCCGGACTTCATGGCCAACCAGCACCGGGTCGAGACCTCGGCCGACGCCGAGGCCTTCCTGTCGCGCCTGTCCGCCTTCGCCCGCGTGCTGGATCAGGAGAACGAGCGGATCGTCGCCGACGAGCGGCTGGGCGTGATGCTGCCGTCCTTCCTGATGGACAAGACGCTGACCCAGCTGCGGACGCTTCGTGACACCCCCGCCGCCGACATGGCCATGGTTCAGGCGCTGGTCCGCAAGACGGGCGAGAAGAGCCTTCCCGGCGACTGGGGCGCGCGCGCCGCAGCCATTGTCGACAACGAGGTGAAGCCGGCGCTCGGCCGCCAGATCGCGGTGTTCGAGGCGCAGCGGCCCCGGGCGACCGAGGAAGCGGGGGCGTGGAAGCTGCCGCAGGGCGACCTCGTCTATGCGCTGGCCCTGCGGGCCTACACCACCACCGACTACGACGCGGAGACCATCCACCAGATCGGCGTGCGGCAGGTCGCCGAGATTCAGGCCGAGATAGACACCATCCTGAAGGGCATGGACATGGCCGAGGGTTCGGTCGGCAGCCGCATCAAGGCCCTGAGCGAGGACCCGCAATACCTGTGGCCGAACACCGACGAGGCCAAGGTTGAGCTGATCGAGTCGCTGAACCAGCAGATGGCCGAGCTGGAGCCGCTGCTGCCTCGCGTGTTCAATACCCTGCCGGGCGCCAAGGTGCAGATCCGGCGCGTCCCGCCCTCGATCGAGCTGGGCGCGCCGGGCGGCTATTATCAGGCCGCCTCGCTCGACGGCTCGCGGCCAGGCGCCTACTACATCAACCTGTCGAACACAGCGAACTGGCCGAAATGGGGTCTGCCGACGCTGACCTATCACGAGGCCAGCCCCGGGCATCACTTCCAGATCACCGTCGCGCGCGAGGCGGGCAGCCTGCCGATCTACCGCCGCATCGCCGGCAACTCCGCCTACAACGAGGGCTGGGCGCTGTACGCGGAACGGGTCGCGGCGGACGATCTGGACGTCTATGCGGGGGACCCGCTGGGCCGGATCGGCTATCTGCAGTCCTATCTGTTCCGCGCCGTGCGTCTGGTGGTCGACACCGGCCTGCACCACAAGCGCTGGAGCCGCGATCAGGCCATCCGCTACATGATCGACGAGTGCGGCGAGCCGCCGGAGTCGGCGGAAAAGGAGATCGACCGCTACTGCGTCTCGATCGGGCAGGCCTGTTCCTACAAGCTCGGCCAGACCGTGATCGCGCAGCTGCGGACCGAGGCGGAAGCCAAGCCTGGCTTCGACCTCAAGGCCTTCCACGACGCCGTGTTGCTGAACGGCTCAGTGCCGCTGAAGGTGCTCGAGGGGTTGATGCGTGGAACAGGGGCGGCCTGACATGAGTGAGGACCGCGAGCCGGGAGACGGGCCGAGCGCGAACACGCGATTCCGCAACTATATGCTGTTGCTGTTCGCCGCCGCCTTCGTGGTTTGGGCGGTGCTGCGGTTCGTCGTTAACGCCTGAGGCCGCACACCGGGAGGCCCGCCGGATCGGTTCGCTTGAGCCGCGGCTGATCCCCGACTAGCTTCGTGGCTCGGGGGAGTTCGCGATGTCAAACCAGAAGCCTGCGGACGGCGAGCGGAGCCGTCCCCTGAGGGACGTCGCGGAAGACGCGACCGGCTTCGGGGCGCCCGAGATACGCATGACCCGCGATTTGATCCTGAATCCCGGCGCGGTCGCAGCGGCGCAGGGCCAACCCGATTCTCCCTATCCCCGGTCGCTGCGGTACTTCCTCACCTGGAACGGAATCTTCCTGGTGCTGGTCACCGTGCTCGGCGGATTCCAGAGCCAGTTCGCGGCCCTCCCCGAGCCATTCATCACCTGGGCCATGCAGACCTCGGGCAAGAGCCGCGACGCCTTCCTCGGCGATTTGGATCAGTGGTACTCGCTGGCTGCGATCCCCGTGATCAGTCTGTTCCTCTACCTGCCGCTGGCCTTCCTCTTCAGGCGCTGGACCGGCTCGCGCGCGGCCGGCAGCGGACAGGCTTTCGCCTATGTCAGCGGATGGTCGATCTACGGCGCGGCGTTCGGTCTGGCGGCGCTGTTCGTCCCGGCGGTTCGGGCTGCATCGCCGGTGCTGACCGTCCTCATTCTGGCGGTCCTGTTCCTGCGAATGGGCAAGGGCCGCTGGTGGACCTCCGGCGGTCAGGCGCTTTGGCGGTTTGTGCAGCTTCTACTCGGGATGCTGATTGTCTTCGTGCCGGCCGTGCTGATCGTCACGGCGATAACCGTCGTCGGAGCCCTCTACGGCCCCTGACGGGGTGAACGGCGGGGTCGTTCAGCCCGCCACTCTGCGATAGCCGGCCCTGTCGACCTCCAGCCTGAGGTCCTGTCCCTCAAACACCTGGGCTCGGGTGAAGACCCGGCTGCTTCCAAGCCGTCCCGCGGCCAGCCGGCCGACGTGCATGGCGTCGTCCGCCGCGACGGACTCTGACCGCAGCGGCCCGGTGCCGGCGCCAAGAAATTTGACTGTAAACCTGCTCACTGGCTCGTCTCCGTTGCTTCCTGCTGAAGAGGATCGGAGCATGTTGGTTCCTGTGTCGGCGATGCAACGTTGAGCATTAGAGGTTTAGATCATGGATTGGCCCGTGTTTCTTGGTGAGAAGGCGATCGCATGGCGACAGTTACTGATCGCGAAAAGAGTCACAACTCAAGTGACGGGTACTGGACTTAGGCTCTGGGTGGAACTGGAGACATGTCGCCGCGATTGGAGGGGCGAGTTCCACAAGTCTGACCCATCATGCCCTCGACAGTCACAACAGCTTCGCCATCGCTCGCCCTGTGGGGCGGTTACGAATGTACGGTCAATCGCGTCGGGGACCAGTGGTTCGACCAGACACTGCGGTCGGGCCATCAGGACCGCGCCGAGGACCTCGACCTGTTCGCCGGACTCGGCATTCGCGCCCTCAGATACCCGGCGCTGTGGGAGCGCATCTCGCCTGACAGGCCTGAGGAGCGCGACTGGCGCTGGACGGACGAGCGCCTGCCGCGCATCCGCGAACTGGGCATGAACCCGATCGTGACCCTGTGCCACCACGGCAGCGGGCCCCGATACACCAGCCTGCTCGACGAGAGCTTCGCGCCGGGGCTGGCGCGACACGCCCAGGCGGTCGCCGAGCGCTATCCCTGGATCACCGACTGGACGCCGGTGAACGAGCCCCTGACCACCGCCCGTTTCAGCGCCCTGTACGGCTACTGGTACCCCCACACCCTGGATGAAACCGCCTTTTGGGTGGCGCTGCTGAACGAGATCGACGCCACCCGGCTGTCGATGAAGGCCATCCGCGCGGTGAACCCGCAGGCGCGGTTGATCCAGACGGACGACCTGGGCTTCTGCCACGCGACGGCGCCGCTGCAGCGGGAGGCGGATTTCCAGAACGAGCGCCGCTGGATGGGCTGGGACCTGCTGTGCGGCCGGGTCGTGCCCGGACACCCGCTGTGGGACCGGTTGGTCGCCGCGGGGCTTGAGGCGCGGCTGCGGATGATCGCCGACGATCCGTGCCCGCCCGACATCATCGGCATCAACCACTATCTCTCGAGCGAGCGGCTGCTGGACCACAGGGTCCGGCTGCACAGCCATCGGTCGGTCGCCGATCAGGCGACCGGCGTCTTTGAGGGGCTCGAGTTCGTCGACGTCGACGCGATCCGCCACCGCGAAGCCGGCGTGCTGGGTCTCAAACGCCTGCTGCGCGACGCATGGGAGCGCTACGGCATCCCCATAGCCGTGACCGAGTGCCACAATGGCGCCACGCGCGACGAACAGGCCCGCTGGCTCGTGGACGTGTGGCGTCAGGCGCAGGAGCTGCGAACCGAGGGCGTCGACCTGCGGGCCGTCACCGCCTGGTCGTTGCTCGGCGCCTACGACTGGAACCGGATGGTGACGCGGTTCATCGGCCACTACGAGCCGGGCGTGTTCGACGTGCGGTCCGGCGAGCCGCGTCCGACGCTCGCCAGCCGGGTTCTCGAGTCCTTGGCGGCGGGGCGGGAGCCGTCGTCGCCCGTGCTTCGGACGCCGGGCTGGTGGCGGCGCAGCGCCCTGATCGACGGCGCGTCGGAGGCCTGCCCGCACCGCTACGAGGTTTCGCTGCGTGACCCGGAGGCTCCGCCCGCGCTGATGATCGTGGGGGCGGGCACGGCCCTGGGCCGGCTGGTGACGCTCGCGTGCGAGGCGCGCGGTCTGCACTACGCCATCAGCGAAAACGGCAGTCGACGCGACCTCCAGGACTGCGGCCCCTGGGCCGTGATCGATGCGCGCGAACGCCAGAAGGGGGCCAGTGCGACGCGGATCCCCGATCTGTGCGACGCCTCGGACGTACCCTGCGCCGTGTTCTCCCATCAGGGCGCAACGCCCCGGCTGGTGGCCGGAAGGACGCTGATCCTGCGCTGCCGCCCGATCTATACGCCCGACGACGACGGACCCGCGACGTCGATCGTGGACCGGCTTCTGGACGATCAGTCGGTGACGGCGGACCCGGGCAAGGCCTGGGACGCGGTCTACGGCCCCGACGTGGTCGACGCCGGGCTGGATCTGCTGCTCGACGGCGCGTCGGGCGTCTTCGACCTGCACGCACCCGAGACCTGGAGCGAGCTCGATTTCGCCCGTGCAGCCGCGGCGGTCGTGGGCTGTGAACCCGACCTGGTGCGCCAAGGGCAGCGTGCCCGATCCTCCGCGTCCGCCGCGCCCCCGCTCGCCGCCAGCTACCTGCCGCCGGGCGAGACCACCGTCGAGCGCTTCGTCCGCGAGCGGCGTCATGCTCGGGACGGCTATCTGACGATCGAGCGGCGCTCCGATGAAACGAGGTTCGAGGCCGGAGAATAGGATTGTCCCAAAACCGCGCCGCGGTCGTGAACCCCTAACCTGCGTCAGGGCGGGGAGCGCCCGTCGCCGCTAGAGTGCCGTCGAGTTCAACGCCCGCAGGACGCCATGCAGACAGTCGAAGTGCGGCCCTCGGGGCAATGGTGGATCGTCAGGTCGGACGGCTTGTCCGCCCCGCTGATGTTCTCGAGCGGCGCGCGGGCCGAACGGACCGCCCGCCAGCTCGCCATGGCCTGGGCGACGAGCGGGGCGGACGCTCTGCTCGATGTCCGCACGCGTCCTGGCGACGGCTACCGCTTCCTGTGCCAGGCCGGTTCGGAACGGTCAGGGCCCCAGTTCCGCGCGCTGCCGGACCGATTCCCGAACTGACCGCCGCCAGGCGCGCGACCTAGTGAACTCAAACGCTGCAGCCAACTAACGCCGATGCCCCGCTACCACTTCCACGCCGCCGACGGTTCGCACTACAGAGACGAGGAGGGCGAGGACCTGCCGGGCATCGCCGAGGCCCGGTCGGTCGCGCTGGACGTGCTGACGGAAATCCTCCCCAGCCGGGCCGACGAGTTCTGGCGCGAGGGCGTCTTCACCGTCAGCGTGAAGGACGGGACCGGCCGGCTCGTCGCGGTGCTCACGACCACGGCGACCTTCGATCCCGGGACTTCACCTCAGGAACCGCCCAAGCCCTAGGAGCCCGTCGTCACCAGTTCAGGCTCAGTCGGCCATAGACGAACCGGCCGTTGAACCCGAACGGCGAGTAGTTCGAGAAGGCCAGGGCGCCGTTGGAGTTGACGGCGGCCGGCGTGAAGTCCGGATATTCGTCGGTCGCGTTGTTGACCCCGATCGCCAGTTGCACCCGGTCGTTGAAATCGTACCGGCCCTCGAAGTCGAGAAGCACCTTGTCCCCGGTGTGCACGTCGAACGCAGTGTTTGTGTTGCTGAACGGGTGAAGCACGTCGGAGAAATACTGGGTCTTGAACGTCACGCCGAGCGGACCGTCGGACAGGTCCGCGGTGAAGACGAACTTCTCCTTCGGCGTGCCTTCCTCGAACGTCAGCACGTTGATGCGGTCGAACAGGATCGGCGGGTTCGGGATCGGCACCCCCGTCGGGATCGCCGGCACCCGGGTGACGTCGGTGGTGTTCAGGTTGGCGGCGAGGGTGAAATCGATCCGTCCAGTGTCGCTGTAGTCCCGACGATAGCGGCCGACGATGTCGACGCCTTCCGTCGTGGTGTCCACGCCGTTGATGAAGAAGCGGCCGCCGCCGACCGAGCCGCTGGATCCGGGCGGGTTCAGCAGGTTGTAGATCGCTTGGGACGTGGCGTTCCCCGTCGGGCTGCCCAGCAGATTTTCGGACAACACGATGCGGTCGGTGATCTCGATCTTGTAGGCGTCGACCGTCAGCTCGAACGGACCCTGGCGGAAGACGATCCCCGCCGAGAAGTTGGTCGACTCCTCGGCCTGCAGCGGGCGCGCGCCGAGCGACTGGGCCACCGGGTCGGTGGCCGGGAAGGTGGTCACCTCAACCGGGGTGCTGACGCCGCCGATGATGATGAAGTTGATCGCGGTCGCGGTGAAATAGGACTGCTGCAGCGCCGGCGCGCGGAAGCCCGTGGACGCGGCGGCGCGGATGGCGAAGGCGTCGTTGAAATCGTATCGTCCGGCGATCTTGCCCGTCGTGGTGTTGCCGAAGTCCGAGAAGTCTTCGAACCGGACGGCGCCGTTCAGGTTGAGCCGCTCCGTCACCTGGGCGTCGATGTCGAGATAGACGCCGAAGGAATGCCGGTTCTCATCCACCTCGTTGGACGGGCGGAAACCGATGAAGCCCTGCGAACCCGCGCCCGTGCCCGGCCGGCCGGGGAGAAACTGGTAAGAGGCCAGTTCGCCGGCGAAGATTTCGAAATGCTCGCGGCGGGCCTCGGCCCCGAACGCGACGTTGAGCGGCTCGAACAGGCCGACGTCGTAGCGCCGTACAAGGTCCAGCCCGAGAACGAACTGGTCATAGGCGAGGCCGCCCGCGTCGAAGCTGGTCGGGGAGTTCGGGACCAGCGAGCCGTTGATCGAGTCCTCCACCCGGTAGGCCACCTCGTTGCTGCCGAAGACGAGGTTGAGGTCCATGTCGAACCCGGCGATCTGGCCCTTCAGGCCGGCGCCGACGGTGAAGTCGTCGACGGTCGGCGCGATCAGCGGCAGGAAGCCGTCGGGGTAGACGTTCAGATCGTTGTTCGGGTTGTTCCAGGTCCGGGGCGTGGCCGCGCTCTCGGCCTCGCGCTTCTGGTAGCCGGCGAAGCCGTACAGTTCGAAGGCGTTCTGCAGCGGAATGCCCGCGTTGAGATAGAGGGTGGCGTCGGTTGTCTCCGGGTCGCCATAGCGGCTGGTGATGCGCGCCGGGCGCGGCGCAAGACGCGGGTCGAGGTCGCCGCGGCTGGTCGGGTTGCGGTCGCGGTACTCGGCCGACACCGTCAGGAAGCCCTCGGCTCCCAGCGGCAGACCCTGCCAGCCGGCGGCGGTGAAGGTCTGGCCGTCCTCTTCCGACCGGGCCGGTAGACGGGCCGTGGCGAACTCGGTGAAGTACTGGCCGTAGGTGAAGGCCGCGCCGCCGCCCGAGCGGGCCTCGCGGAGGCGCAGGTTGATCACGCCGGCGATCGCGTCCGAGCCGTACTGAGCCGAGGCGCCCTCGCGCAGGACCTCCACGCGGTCGATGGCGATGGACGGGATGGCGTTCAGGTCGACCGCCGCCGAGCCCCGGCCGATCGAGCCGTTGACGTTGACCAGCGCCGAGGTGTGACGGCGCGTGCCGTTGATAAGCACCAGCGTCTGGTCCGGCGCCAGGCCACGCAGGGTGGCCGGTCGAACCGTGTCGGTTCCGTCGGTAATCGACGGTCGAGAGAAGCTGATCGACGGCGCCAGATTGGCCAGTCCCTGAGCCAGTTCGGTCGAACCCTGGCGCTCCAGGATTTCGCTGGAGATCACATCGACCGGGGCGATGGTGTCGAGGCGCGTGCGTCCGGCCACCCGCGTTCCGGTGACGATGACCTCGTCCACCTCGGTCGCTTCAGGGTCCTGCGGCGGGGTCGTCTGCTGGGCCGCGGCCGTCCCCGCGTGGAGTAGAAGAGCGCCCGCGGAGGCGAACGCCAACAAGGCTGCGCGATTGGAAAAAATGTGCACGGTCGGCCCCCCGAATGATACAATGTTGCATGCTGTAGCGGAGCAGTAGCCGGGTCAAGCACGATCTTCGCTGCGGTCGGCGGGGCCGCAGAAGCACTCGCTTGGACGTCGGCGGCCGTTAACCCATTTGGACCTCTCGGGACGTGGAACCCGTCGCGGGGCCGATGACTTGTTCCGGCCAGACGGAGGGGCCGAATTGTTCAGGTGGATTTCGAGAGAGTGCCGCGTGGTGCTGACGGAGTATGTACGGGCCGGAATTCCGCGCCGGCTCGCCTGATCAGCGGACCGTCCAGCCGTCCGCCTCGCGCAATGCATTGTGGATCGCGGTCGAGGCCACGGCGGCCTCCGCGGTGGCCACGGCGATCTGGTTCAGGCCGCGCACGACGTCGCCTGCGCTGTAGAGGCCCGGGACGCTGGTCTGCTGATGCGCATCCACGAACAGTCG
>NZ_DASWNO010000234.1:0-9010 GCF_036399195.1 Brevundimonas sp. | reverse complement strand
CCGCTGGTCTGAAACGACGCCTCAGCGCCCCTTCTTGCTCGGAGCATGGGCCAGACGGAGCAGATTCGCAGCCCCTGGGGCGCCGAAGGGGGTGCCGGCGAGGATCAGGATGCGCTGACCCGGCTGGGCCATGTCGTAGGCCACGGCGCTGTTGACCGCGTCCTCGGTCACGTCCTCGAGCGAGGCCGGCTCCTTGCCGAGCCGCGTCTCCAGCCCCCAGACCAGCGCCAGCCGGCGGGCGGTGTCGGGATTAGGCGTCAGCGCCAGCACCGGCTGCAGCGGCCGCTCGCGGGCCATCCGCCGGGCCGTTCCGCCCAGCGTGGTGAAGACGACGATGCAAGCGGTGGACTGGGCCTCGGCCGCCTTGCGCGCGGCCGCCACCAGCGCGTCGGCGTCGAAGTCGTCCATGCCCGCATGTTCGGCGTCCATCAGGCTGGGCCACATCGGGTCGCGCTCGACCCGTTCGATGATCCGGCTCATTACGCCGACGGATTCGAGCGGATAGTCGCCTGACGCGGTCTCGGCGGACAGCATCAGGGCGTCGGCGCCCTCATAGGCGGCGTTGGCGACGTCGGAGGCCTCGGCCCGCGTGGGAGCCGGCGACGCCGTCATGCTCTCCAGCATCTGCGTCGCCACGATCACCGGCACCCCGCGCTGGCGGGCGGCGCGGATGATCTGCTTCTGCGCCACCGGCACCTCTTCAGGCTCCAGCTCCACGCCTAGGTCCCCGCGCGCGACCATGACGCCGTCGCAGTAGTCGAGGATGCTGTCCAGTTCGAGCAACGCCTGCGGCTTCTCGATCTTGGCCAGGCAGGCGGCGCGGCCCTTCACGAGTTGCTTCAGCTCCGCCATGTCCTCGGCTTTCTGGACGAAGCTGAGGGCCACCCAGTCGACGCCGATGCGCAGGGCGAAGGCCAGGTCATCGCGGTCCTTGGGGGTCAGGGCCGAGACCGGCACCACCGCCTCGGGCACCGCCACGCCCTTGCGGTCCGAGAGCTTCGAGCCGCTCTCGACAGTGACATCGGCCCATTCGTCGGTGCGTTCGCCGACCCTGAGGCGAACCCGCCCGTCATCTAGCAGCAGCAGCATGCCGGTCCGGAGCGCCTTGAAGATTTCGGGATGCGGCATCTGCACCCGCGTCGCGTCGCCGGGCGCGGGCTCGAGGTCGAACCGCATCTTGTGGCCCGGCTTGATGTCGATCTCGACGTCCCGGAACTTGCCGAGGCGCAGCTTGGGCCCCTGCAGGTCGGCCAGCACCCCCAGCGGCCGCTTCAGCGCCAGCTCTGCGCCGCGAACGGCCTTCAGAGCGGCGGCGTGGTCCTCGTGCGTCCCGTGGCTGAAGTTGAGGCGGAACACGTCCACGCCGGCCTGCGCGAGAGCTTTCACCATCCCGGGCGCCCGGCTGGCGGGTCCAAGGGTCGCGACGATGCGGGCGCGCCGGGCTCTTTTCATGCAATGTCCGTAAGCCGGGAGGGGCGATTCCCTCTTGTGCCACGAAACCGCGCGCCGTTGAGACCGGTTCATCGCGCGAAACATGAAGTTATGCGTTGAGGAGCGAACATGGCGGGCCTGAAGGACAAGCGCGGCTTCATCGACCGGGACCGGCTGGACCTGTCCGAGCGTCAGGCGGTCGAGCACTGGATGAAGCGCTGGGGCGTCACCCGCGAACAGCTGACGGCCGCGCACCGCAAGGCCGGCCGGAACATCAAGGACATCGCCGCCGAGCTGGGCAAGAAGCGCTGATACTCAGCGCAGGCTGCGGAAGGTGATCGAGTAACGCAGGCTGTCGCCCGGCGCGATGCTGTGCTGCCAGTCCTGCCGAGCCGGACCGTCCAGCAGATAGATGGAGCGGGGCTCCAGAGGCAGCGCCGCCCGGATCCAGCCGGAGCCTTCGCGGCGGCGCAGCCGCAGGGTCGCGGGCGCGCCGAGGGACAGGCCGACGACCTTGTCGAATTCGGGCCGGTCGCGGTGCCAGCCGATGCCGGCGCCCGGCGCGTACTCCGTCACCATGGCGTGCTCGAGCACCTCGACATCCACACCCGCGAACCCCGCGGCAGCCCGGCGCGCCGGTTCGAGGAAGCCCGGCAACGGTTCGGCCTCGGCCAGCCGCGACGCCGAGAAATCGTAGCGCGAGCCGTACGACACGATCCTGCGGTTGCCCTTGAAGCCGTGAAAGTCGAAGGCCTCGAACGGCAGGCCGGCGAAGGCCTCGACCAGCCGCCGGGCCTCCTCAGCCGTTACGGCTTCCTCAGCGTAGCGCAGGCCGCCGGGCAGAGCCGTCGGAAGGTCGAACAGACTGGGTTGTTGGCGCGTCATGCCGAAGCAACGCGCTGAGGGCGAACTTGGTGCGAGCGGCGGGGGTCGAACCCGCATGACCGAAGTCGCGGGATTTTAAGTCCCGTGCGTCTACCAGTTTCGCCACGCTCGCGGCCCGGCTGATCTAACAGCGCGCCGCGGCTTCGGCCATGGCGTCAGTAGCCGCCGCCGACCGCCGCCGCCGCGCCGATCAGCACCACCCAGCCGATGCAGCCCAGCAGTCCGATGCCCGAGCAGATGGAACCCGCTATGGCCATCCCCTTGCCGAACGGCCGCTTCATCGCGACGAGTCCGAGCACGAGGCCTGTCGGAGCCAGCACCCACGACACCAGCCCAACGAACGGGATCCAGACGAACAGGATCGAGAGGATGCCGAGGATCAGCGACGCCGCCGCCATGCCCGTGCCGTCCGCCTGCACATAGATCGTCTGGTTGATCTTGTCCTCGCTCATCGCTTCCCCGCTGACTGATCCAGTGTTTCGCCAGCGTGGGCGGGGTGGCGGCGGCGGTCAAGTGCAACCGTCAGTTGGCGGGCCCGGTCGCCGGCCGCATCGCGCGGAAGTCCACATCCGAGTTGGCCAGCAGCCACAGGAAGGCGGCCCAGGCGGCGACGTTCTGATCCATGGCCTTCGGATCAATCCGGTCCAGCACGTCGTCCGCCGTGTGATGGGTGTCGAAATAGTCCGTGCCGTCCTGGTTGAGGCGGAAGGCCGGGACGCCGGCGGCCACCGTCGGCCCCGTGTCGGGGCCTCCGCCCGTCGCGGGCGCGGGGTCGAACAGGACGCCCAGCGGCGTCAGCACGGCCTGCGCCGCGCGGCGGAACGGCGTGTCGGCCGCGCCCGCGGGCAGGTTCAGGCTGTAGATCGGACCGGCCCCGAAATCGCTTTCGCTGACGGCGACGTGGTTGGTCATCTGGTTCGCGCGGCTGGAGGCGTAGAAGCGCGCCCCGGCCAGACCCTGAGACGGCGCGGGCTGGCTGACCTCTTCCGAACCCCACCAGACGACGCGGATGGTCCGTCGCGGACGACGCGGCATGTCCTCGATCAGTTTCAGGGCGGCGGCGGTGATGGCCACGCCCGCGCCGTCGTCGATCGCGCCGGTGCCCAGATCCCAGCTGTCGAGGTGGCCGCCGATGACGATCACCTCGTCGGCGGCGCTGGAGCCCCGCACTTCGCCGATGACGTTCTGGCTCTTGCTGTCGGCGGTGAAGCCGGCGCTGGAGAACAACCGCATGCGCACCGGCTGGTCGCTGAGCCGCACCATGCGGCGCAGCTGGTCGGCGTCGGGCGGGCTCATGGCGAAGGCGGGTACGGTCCCCTCGCCCACACGGGTCGCGCCGGTGTGGGCGAAGCGGTGGTCGTGGGTGCCAAGCGAGCGCAGGACGTAGCCGACGGCGCCGCGCCTCGCGGCCTCGGTCGGACCATTGCCGCGGATCGGTGAGGTGGCGCCGTAGCCGCGCCCGTCCTGGGCCTGCACCGTGTCCTGCAGCACCACGACGATCTTGCCGGTCAGGGAGCCTTCCGGCTGGTCCAGCAGCTGCTGATAGGTCTCGAAGATCGCGGCCTCGCCCTCGATCCCTTCGGCGGGAGTCGCCAGCGAGCCGCCGAGGGCGACGACGCTGAGCGGTTGGGGGAAGGGCGACAGGATTTCCACGCGCGCCTCGCCCCGGGTCCACAGCGCCAGCGGGAACTCCTCGACCGAGACATTGTCGAAGCCCATCTCGCGGAACTTCGCCGCTCCCCAACGGGCCGAGGCCTGCTCCGAGGTCGAGCCCGCCAGACGCGGCCCGAAGCGCGTCGTCAGTTCGGAGACCAGGTCGTAGGCGACATTGGACTGGAGCGCCCGGTCGCGCAGTTGCTCCGCTTCGCGGATCGTCCGCTGGTCCTGGGCGAGCGCCGGCGAGGCGGCGAGACAGAGGGCCAGGGCGCTGGCGGCGAGGTACATGACCGGACGCATGGGGACTCCTTGAGAGATGCGCGCGCAACCTAGCCGCCGCCGTGGTCGCGGTGAAGCGTCCGCGTCGCCGGACATGAAACCGCCGTTCTCCGGTCCCTGACTGAAAGGCATGCGCGCCCTGCTTTTCGCTCTCTGCATCGTCGCCTGCGCCCCGGACACCGTTCCGGACGGACCAGCCGAGCCTGCCGCCCCGTCGCGGGTGCAGCCCAGCCGGACCGACCTCAGCGGCGAGTGGCGGCTGACGGAGATGAACGGCCGAGCGCCATCGCCCGACGCAGCCGGCGAGGCGACGCCGATCATCATGACGGTCGGCGAATCAACCTTCCGCGCCCAGTCGCAATGCATCGCCTTCTGGCGGCGCTATGGCTGGACTGACGGAAGGCTCGTGGTGACCGACGCCAATCCGGGTGCGATGTGCGCCAGAGGCCTTTCGCCGTGGGAGACCGAGTTCGGCCGGACCCTGTCCGGCATGACCGGGGCGTCCCGCATCCGCGATGCGCTGCGCCTGCAGGGACCGACGGGCTCGCTGGTGTTCGCGGCCGCGCCACCGAAAGAGAAACTGGATTTCACCGGCCGCTGGCGGCTTAAGGCCGTCCACGGCGCGGCTCCGCCCGCCGCGGAGCCGCCGATCGAGATCACGGTGACGACCGACCAGATCACCGCCAACGCCTGCGTCTTCTCCAGCTGGCGCTATCGTCAGGACGGCCAGCTGCTGGAGGTGTCGCCCGGTCAGGGGCCGGTATGCGAGCGCATGCTGTCGCCCTCGGAGCAGCGGTTCGGCGCCTTCATGGATCGGCTGGATCGGGCCACGATCATCCCGGGCGGCGGGCTGATCCTCGACAGCGCCGCGGAACAGCTCGAGTTCCGGCCCGCGGACTAAGGCTCAGGCCTCGCCCTTGATATAGGGCTCCACCGGCCCCTGCAGCTTGACCGTCAGGGCCTTGCCCCGGCGATCGACGCGGTTGCCGACGGCGAGCCGGACCCAGCCCTCCGAGACGCAGTATTCCTCGACGTTGGTCTTGTCCTCGCCCTTGAAGCGGACGCCGATGCCCTTCTGCAGCAGCTCGCCGTCGTGGAACGGGCTGTCCGGATCGACGGAGAGGCGGTCAGGGAGGGTGTCGGTCATGTCGGTAACTCGGCGATGGACAGGCGCCGCCTTTAGCGGAGCCGGACGCCCGCTCCAAGAGGGCGTGTCGGCAAGGCGGGTTGAACCATCCGCGCGGCGCGCCAGTTAAGCGGGCGCACAGGGAGCCCCTCATGACCGATCAGCCCGCCATCACCGTCGACGGCCACGCCATCCCCCTGCTGGGATTCGGAACATGGATGCTGGAGCCCGACGACGCGAGGCGGATGGTGGCCGAGGCCCTGCGGATCGGTTACCGGCACATCGACACCGCCTGGCTTTACCGGAATGAAGCCGCCGTCGGCGACGGCATTCGGGACGCCGTGCAGGCCGGCCATGTTCGGCGCGAGGACGTCTGGCTGACCACCAAGGTGTGGGTCGATCATTTCCAGCGCGACGCCCTGCTGCGGCAGACGCGCGAGTCCGTCGCCAACCTCGGCTTCACCCCCGACCTGCTGCTGCTGCACTGGCCCAAGGCCGAGCCGTCTTTCGAGGAGACGCTGGGCGCCCTGAACGAGGCGCAGGCCGAAGGCCTGACCCGCGCCATCGGCGTGTCGAACTTCCCGTCCGCCGAGTTTCGCCAGGCGCAGGCGTTGTCGCCGGCGCGACTAATCACCAACCAGGTCGAGTATCACCCGTACCTGAAGCTCTCGAAGCTGAAGGCCGCCGCGCGGGAGCTGGGGTCCTCCATCACCGCCTGGTCGCCGCTGGCGCAGGGCAAGATCGCCGACGAGGAAACGCTGATCCAAATCGGGCGGATCCACGGCAAGACGCCCGGGCAGGTCACCCTGCGCTGGCTGATCCAGCAGGACGTCGTCGCCATCCCCCGCACCGCCAAGGTCAGCCGAGCCGAGGAGAATTTCGACATCTTCGATTTCATCCTGACCCCTGAGGAGATGGACCGTATCCACGCCCTCGCCACGCCCGACGGTCGGATCGGGGACTGGATTGATCCCGCCTTCCAATGGGATCAAGAATGGGGCTGACGCTCCGGCGCTGACCGGAGGCTTGGGAGTAGCGCCCATGGGCTCCGTACTCGGTTTCCCCGGTATCGATCCGTCAGACGCGGCCATCGGCGCGCGGCTGAAGCACTGGCGCGAGGCGCGCGGCATGAGCGTCGAGGACCTCGCCCGACGGTTGGACATCACGCCGGAGGAAGAGCGGCGCGCCGAAGCCGGGCGGAGCCATCTGGACAGTCTGCACATCGGCGCGGCCACCACGGCCCTTCGCCTGCCGCTGTGGGCGCTGGTCTCCGACACGAGAGCCTACTGAGCGCGCGCGGGGCGCGCTTCGGCCATCGCAGGTCGCGCGCTACCGCCTCAGCGACTTGAGCATCAGCGCGTGCCGGTACGCGGCGACGTCGGCCAGAGCCGCCTCCAGCGCGTCATGCACCCGATCCAGCAGCGGTGGAGCGGAGGTCTTGTCCGCGGCCTCGGCCGCCTGACAGGCTTCGGCCAGCGCCCGGGCGCCGATTCCGGACCCGGCCCCCCTCAAGGTATGGACGGCGTCGCGCCAGCCCTCCTCGCGCACGTCCAGCATCGGCGACCAAAGCGCCGCCTGCTGCGCGAACAGCCCCAGCACCTCTTCGCCTACCGCGTCGTCGCCCGCGGTCGTCGCCTCAAGGACCGTGAAGTCCACCGCGCCAGACAGGTCCCGAAGCGCCATCAGCCGGCCTGCTCCTCGCCCTTGGCGAGCCGCGAGTTCCGCGACGACCAGACGAAGTAGATCACCAGCCCGATGGCGTTCCAGATCACGAACCACATCTGGGTCGAGGCGCGCAGGCTGAAGAAGAAGACGATGCAGCCGACGATGGTGATGGCTCCCACCAGCCACCACAGCGGCGCCCGGAACACGCGCGGACGGTTCGGATCCCGCAGCCGCAGCACGATCAGGCAGACGCCCACCGCCGCGAACGCCGCCAGCGTCCCGGCGTTGGCCAGTGACGCCAGTTCGTCCAGCCGCATGACGCCGGCCAGCGCCGCCACCACCACCGCGGTGAAGACGGTCACCACCGCCGGCACGCCCCGCACCGACACCTTGGCCAGCCGTCGCGGCAGCAGGCCGTCCCGCGCCATGCCCAGGAAGATGCGGCTCTGGCCGAACAGGAAGGCCAGCAGCACCGTCGGCAAGGCCACGACGGCGGCCACGGCGATCCACTGCGCCGCCGTCCCCTGCCCCATCTCGCGCAGGATCAGGGCCAGCGGCTCGGGGCTATCGGCGAAGCTGGCCACGGGCCGGGCGCCGATGGCGGCGGCGGCGACGACCAGATACAGGGCCGTGCAGATCAGCATGGAGCCCACGATGCCGATGGCCAGGTCCCGCTCCGGCCGCTTGGTCTCCTCCGCCGCCGTCGAGATGGCGTCGAAGCCGTAGAAGGCGAAGAAGATGATCGCCGCCGCCGCCATGACTCCCGTCTGCACCACCGGCTGGCCGGTGATCTGCTCGGCGAATGGCAAGGCCGGCGAGCCGAAGCCGTTGGGCATGAAGGGCGTGAAGTTGGCGGCGTCGAAGCTCGGGAGGGCGATGGCCACGAAGGCGATCAGCGCCGCGACCTTGATCACCACCAGCACGGCGTTCAGCGTCGCGCTCTCCCGCGTGCCCAACAGCAGCAGGCCCGTGACAACGGCGATGATGAAAACGGCGGGCAGGTTGATGAACCCGCCTTCGACATGGGGCCCGGCCATCAACGCCGTCGGCAGCTCCAGCCCCATCCCGCCGAGGAAGCCGACCGCATAGCCGGACCAACCGACCGCCACCGCCGAAACCACCAGGGAATATTCGAGGATCAGGCTCCAGCCGACGATCCAGGCGATCAACTCGCCCAGCACCGCATAGGAATAGGTGTAGGCGCTGCCCGCCGCCGGCATCATGGTCGACAGCTCGGCGTAGGCCAGCGCCGCGCAGGCGCAGACCAGTCCGGCCAGGGCGAAGCTGATCATCACCGCCGGCCCCGCCAGCCCCGCACCGACGCCGATCAGCGTCAGGATGCCGGTCCCGACGATGGCCCCGACGCCCAGCGCCATCAGATGCGGCCAGCCCAGCGTCTTCTTGAGCGCCGGCCCGTCGTGTGGGGCCAGCATGGCGTCGATCGATCGCCGGCGGTTCCAGAAGGCCATATGCGTCTCCCCTGCCCCGCGCGGCCCCGAAGGAGGCGGCGGTTTGATTCCCGATCCCGAGCCTAGCCCCTCCTGCGGCAAACCGGAACGGACCGGCAAATCCCCTTGCACGGCGCGGCCGTTCCCATTAGTTACGCCCCCTCGCCGACGCCCGGATCGCCCGAGCGCCGCGCGACCGCGCGGTCTCCGCCGACAGCGCCGACGAATGGTCCGGGTGATTAGCTCAGTTGGTAGAGCAGCTGACTCTTAATCAGCGGGTCGTAGGTTCGAACCCTACATCACCCACCATTCTCCCTGATGATCAGCAACTTCGCCAGCGGCCTCCGGCGTACTGTGTAGCGGTGATGCTGGGCACGCTTGGGGCGAAGCAACGGTACCTCTGTCAAACCTGCTCCAGTGAGCCTCGGGACGGCGGGCCGTCGAATTCTCCCACTCACGAAAAGCGGTGATTGCAGACGCTCGGATTGTTCAGTGCAAAGTGGCCAGCTTAGCTGGCGTG
>NZ_DASWNO010000233.1:0-4058 GCF_036399195.1 Brevundimonas sp. | reverse complement strand
CATCTAACCTGGACCGGTCCTAGCCGATCAGGCGTCCAACGGAAACGCCCCCGCGCCGTTCACAGAAGCGTGAGGGGGCATTCCGCCGAAACGATGACGCTTCGCGCCTATTCGAGAAAGGCGTTCACCTCGGCCGCGAAGACCGCCGGCTGATCCAGCATGATGAAGTGGGCGCTGTCGTCGATCCGCTTCAGCTTCGCGCCCGGCATGCCGGAGAATGAGGCGCGATAGATGCCGTCGGTGATCTCCGGGGTCATCCGAGGGTCGTTGAACTTGACGTAGAGCACCGTCGTCGGCGCCGTGATCCTGGCCAGCTCGGGCCGCAGGTCGGTGACGATCAACTCGCGGAAGGCGGAGGCCGACACCTGACGGTCGCTGGTCGTCGTGTCTTCCAGAGGACCGGCTCGCGCCGTCTCGGTGTTGATCATGCCGGTCACGGCGGCGGCGGCCTGCGCCTGATAGCCCTCCAGCGGCCCCGAGGTCATCCCGGCGTAGATCTGGTCCGCGACAGGCGCGACGCTCGCGGCCGTCGCCCCTGGCGCGCCGAACATGGCGCCCATGAACGGCACCATGTCGACGACCATCAGCCTGCCGACGCTGTCGGGGTGGCGCGCGGCCAGCATCATCCCGATCGTTCCGCCCATGGAATGGCCGATGACCGCCGGTTTGTTCAGCCCCTGCTCGGCGATATAGCGGGCGAGGTCCTCGGCGACCGGGGCCGACACCGGGCCCGTGGCGTTGGCCTCGGCCGGGGCGCCGGCGAAGCCTTGCACATGGATGCGGTGCACCCGGTAGCGGCCCTTCAGCTGCTCGGTCAGGGCGCCCCAGACCTCAGGCGAGGAACTGAGGCCCGGGATCAGGATCACGTCGCCCTGCGGCCGCTCGGGACCGTCAACACGCACATGGAACCGCCCGGACTCGAAGTCCGCGTGCCGGTGGCCGTGCCCCGCCTGGGCGTGGGGGGCGTGGCCGTCCTGCGCGGCGGCGGGGGCGGCGAAGGCCGGGCTGGTCAGAACGGCGGCGGCCAGTATGGCGGTCAGAACGGATGTCATCGGGCTGTCTCTCCATCAGCGTTCCTGCCGGATACGCCATCCTGCTTTAAAATGCAAAGCACTTTCTACGGCGGTCGCGCCTGCCGCTGGCGGGAAGCGCGTGAGGCGGCCTAGAATAGCCGGCATGACGCCTCCCGAGACCCGCGCCGCCTCCGCCGACACACGAGCCCAGCCCGCCGGCTTCGGCAAGGGGTTCGTGACGGACGCCTGGTATTTCGCCGCCCTGTCTCGCGACGTCGCGAGCGGTTCGCTGAAGCGTCACGAGCTGATGGGCGAGCCGGTCCTGATCGGCCGCACCCAGGCGGGCCAGGTCTTCGCCATGCGGGACATCTGCCCGCACAGGGCCGCCCCGCTGTCGGCGGGGCGCATCGTCGACAAGGGCGAGGGCGAGACGGTGGAATGCCCCTATCACGGCTGGCGGTTCCGGACCGACGGGGTCTGCGCCGCCATCCCCTCGCTGGTCGAGGATCAGGCGATGGAGACCGACCGCATCCGCGTGCGGCGCTATCCGGTGCGCGAGAGCCAGGGAATGGTGTTCGTCTGGATGGCCGCCGACGCGCGAAGCCCCTCCGAGCCTGATCACGGGCCGCCCGCCTTTCCCGGCGTGGTCGGCGGCGAGGCCAGGCTGGTCGAGTGGATGGACTTCGACGCCCACATCGATCACGCCGTCGTCGGCCTGATGGACCCGGCCCACGGGCCCTACGTCCATCAACAGTGGTGGTGGCGGTCAGAGCACTCGATGCACGAGAAGGCCAAGGCCTTCGAGCCGCGCGAACACGGCTTCGCCATGGTCCGGCACGCCCCCTCGTCGAACAGCCGCGCCTACAGGATCCTCGGCGGCGCCCCGGCGACCGAGATCACCTTCCGCCTGCCCGGCTATCGCTGGGAGCATATCCAGGTGGGAGAGAAGCAGGTGCTGGCCCTGACCTGCCTGACGCCGGTCACGGAGACGCGGACGCGCATCACCCAGATCTTCTGGTCCGACCACTGGGTCTTCGGCCTCGCCCGGCCGTTCCTGCGCATGGGCGTGGTCGCCTTCCTCAAGCAGGACGGCGGCATGGTGAACCTGCAGAACGAGGGCCTGCGCTACGACCCGGCCCTGCTGTGGATCGACGACGCCGACAGACAGGCCAAATGGTACCAGCAGCTGAAGCGTGAATGGGCGAAGAGCCGCGCCGAAGCCCGGCCCTTCGCCAATCCGGTCCAGCCAGCCGTCCTGAGGTGGAAGAGCTGAGTTGAGGCGAAGCTACATCGTCTTTCCGGGGCCGGTCCGCCGCAGGCGGATCGGAACCCGGAATCCAGGAGGTTCAGCCACATCCGAAAGCCGCACCGCCTGAGCCCAATCACCTGGATTCCGGGTTCCGCTGCGCGGCCCCGGAAGGACGAGGGTGTGGGACGACAGGCCGCGCCACCTCCCCACGATTTGGGGAGGAGACGATGCCTACTACTGCCGCGACAGGGCGCTCGCCAGGATGATGTCGATCTGCTTGCTCATGTGAGCGGTCAGCTGCTCGACGTTCCAGCCGTCGTAGGCGGCGCGGCGATAGTTCGACAGGAAGGCGTCGTAGATCAGCTCGCACAGCAGGTGCACGTCGCTGTCCTGGCTCAATTCGCCTTCGCGCACGCCCGTCTGGAGGGTGTCGGAGATCACGAAGACGAGCGGCTTGATCGCCTCGCGGGTGCGCATCTCAGCGGCCACGGGCTGGAACCACGACCGGGCGACAACCGCCTGAACCAGCGGCAGCTGATCGATGCTGGCGTGATAGGTCGCGGTCAGCGCGGCGCGCAGGCGCGCCTTGACCGACGACTCCGACGCGGCGGCGGCCCGAACGGTCTCCGCGACCTTCACCATGTCGGCGGACAGGACGGCTTCGAACAGCTCGGCCTTGTCCTGGAAGTTGGCGAACACCGCGCCCGTCGACATGCCGGCGCCCTTGGCGATGTCGCGGATGGTGGCGGGCTCGTAGCCGCGCTCGGCGAAGAGCTGGCGCGCCGAATCCAGCACCTTCTGACGGGTGCGGACCTTGGCGGCCTGACGGCGGTTGAGGCGGGGAGCCTCGCCTTCCTGGTCGCTGTCGGCCGGGGAGGACGTCTGGGCGATATCTCGCATCGAAAAAATACTCACTGGACGGCGGCTGACATCCGCCGGGAAACTGAACGCAAGAGCGGTGAGACGGCGGGCGCTCGGCCCGGCTCGCCTGTGAGGCGAAGTCGCGCAGTCATCACGCAACGATGACCAAAATGGGGTAGCGGGCCAATCCGCGCCTGACCAGCGGCCCGAGCCCCGGCTCGCAGGACCCGGGCGCGGTGCGGCTCAGCGACGCAGGGTCGAGCGCAGCGCACGCGGGCGGCGGGGGCCGTCGCCTTCGGGCATGGCCTCCTGGAACATCTTGCGGAACCCGTCGCGGCGTTCATGGATCGAGGCCAGCACCAGACCCATGGGGACGCCCAGATCGACCAGCGTGTTCTCGGCCAGCTGCAGACTGGCCTCGGTGGTTTCCGGCACCGCGTCGGTGACCCCGAGGCGGTACAGGCGGACGGCGTGCTTCTCGTCGCGGGCCCGAGCGATCAGGCCGACGTCGGGCCTCATGGCGCGCACCGCCCTGACCACCTCGTCGACCTTGGACGGGCTGTCCATGGTCACCACGACAGCCCGCGCGGTCTCGATGCCGCACAGGGCCAGCATCTCGGCGCGACCGGCGTCGCCGTAAAAGACGTTCGCCCCCTCCTGCCGGCCCTTCGCCACGGTGGCGGCGTTGGCGTCGACGGCGAGGAAGGCCTGGTCGTGGGCCTTCAGGATGTCGCTGACCAGCCGGCCGACGCGCCCGAAGCCGACGACAAGGACCTGACCTTGTTCCGCCACGGGGGCCATGGCCTCATCGGGCAGGTCGGGCCGTTCAGCCTTCACGCTCAGCAACAGCCGGTCGGCCACCGCCGCCATCAGCGGGATGCTGAAGATGCTCAGCGTCGCCGCGAGCAGGACCGTCTGGGTGAAGGCCGGGGAAG
>NZ_DASWNO010000232.1:0-9699 GCF_036399195.1 Brevundimonas sp. | reverse complement strand
ATGGAGAAGATCGCCGCATGATCTTCCCGCGTGCCGGTCGTTTCGTTAAGTCTGTGCTGAAGGCCACGCGTCAGACGCGGCCGTAAGGGACAAGGAAACGCACATGGCTCGAGTGGCTCTGGTCACGGGTGGCACCCGCGGCATCGGCAAGGCGATCGTTCAGCGGCTGAAGGAAGACGGCATGTCCGTCGCCGCCGGATACTCCGGCAACGTCGAAGCGGCCGAAGCCACGGCGAAGGAACTGGGCGTCACCATCGTCAAGGGCAATGTCGGCTCGTACGAGGACTGTGCGCGGGCGGTGAAGGAGATCGAGGACCAGCTCGGGCCCATCGACATTCTCGTCAACAACGCCGGCATCACCCGCGACGGCTTCTTCCACAAGATGAGCCACGACCAGTGGTCCGACGTGATCCGCGTGAACATGGACAGCGTGTTCAACATGACGCGCCAGGTCATCAACGGCATGCGCGACCGCGGCTTCGGCCGGATCGTCAACATCTCCTCGATCAACGGCCAGAAGGGCCAGATCGGCCAGACCAACTATTCCGCCGCCAAGGCCGGCATGATCGGCTTCACCAAGGCGCTGGCGCTGGAGAATGCGCGCAAGGGGGTCACGGTGAATTGCATCGCGCCCGGCTACATCGACACCGAGATGGTGGGAGCGATGGACGAGAAGGTGCTGGCCGGCATCATCGCCCAGATCCCTGTCGGAAGACTTGGAAAAGGCGAGGAAATTGCGGACATGGTGTCCTGGCTGTCGGGCGAACGTGCCGGATATGTCACAGGCTGTACGCTGTCGCTTAACGGCGGTCAGTATCTGGTTGGCTGACCGGGCCCCGCCCAAAATCCGCCGCGCACCGGTTTCACCACTGATCGCCATGGAGTTGACGGGGACCAGAACGGCGCGCAAGCCGCTTCCGGCCGTGATGGCGATCGCCCTCGCGGCGGCGGCCTTGACTCTGTCGATCTCCACGAGCCCGGCCGAGGCCCAGAACCGCGGCAACGCCCAGGCGGAGCAGAGCCAGTCGCTGCGCAACAGCGGCGGCGTTTCACGCAGCCTGCCTCCCGCCGGTCGCTATGTCGCCGAGTCCGGCGAGGCCTTCATTCTGGACCGTTCGGGCCAGCGGCCGCTCCTGAGGTTCGAGCGGCGCGACGAGACCTGGGTGCTGCGCCCCACCGCCGCTCCTCGTGGGGACGTCATCTATCGCAACGACGCCGGCGCCCAAATCCTGAGGGTGACTCCCGGCGGCGGGATCACCGTCTACACCCCCCGCGCGCCCGGGGGCTCGCCCGCCTCCCTCACCGGCCCCGGGCAGAGCCTGTCGCCGCCCACGCTCGGCCCCGTGCGCCTGTTCGAACTGATGGCGCGGCGCAGCGCGATGGTCAGCCAGGCCCTCGGCCGTCTGGTGGAGATCAATCTGGACGGCCAGGTTTCGGAGTCGCTCTGCGTCGAGGCCCTGATCGTCACGACCGACGCCGTCGCGCGGATCGCCCGCTCCCCCAGCGCCCGGTCGAGCCTCGACAGCCTTAGAAGCATCACCATCGTCGAAGGCGCGCGCTCGGGCGTGACGTACAGCCGCGGCCGTCTGGTGGTGGTGGTGGATCCCAGTCAGGGACAGGCCGGCAGGCCGTCCTCGAGCCGGGTCATCAGGACCATCCTGCCCGAACAGCGAACGCCTAGCCGCTGAAGCCGTCCTTGGCCGCCCGCCGGGCGGCGAAGTCGGCGGCGTCGGCGGCCCTGAGAAAGGGATTGAACGCCTTTTCCGCCGCGATGGTCGTCGGGACCGTGGCCTCGCCCCGCTCTCGCATCGCCAGCAGTTCCCTGGCGCGCGCCGCCATCTCAGGCCGGTGGTCGAGGCTGAGGGCGAAGCGGACATTGGCGGCGGTGTATTCGTGCGCGCACCAGATCACCGTCTCGTCGGGCCAGGCCGAGAGGGTCCGCAGGCTGGCCCACATCTGCTCAGGCGCGCCCTCGAACAGGCGACCGCAGCCGAGATTGAACAGCACGTCGCCCACGAAGGCGTGGGCGTCCGCCGCCGAGCGGTAGACGATGTGCCCGAGCGTGTGGCCGGGCGTATCCGTGACCTCGAACGGGGTCTCCCCCAGCATCACGGTGTCGCCGCCGCGCACGACACGATCGATCGGCGCCGCCCGCCGCACCTCCTCCGGCCCGACGATCTCGCAGCGTGTCTCCGCCTGCAGCCGGGCGTTGCCCTGCGTGTGGTCCGGGTGCCAATGGGTGTTGAGGATCAGGTCCAGCCGTCCCCAGCCCGTGCCCTCCAGCGCGGCGAGGATCGCTTCGGCGTCCGGGGTGTCGATCGCGGCGACTAGCCCCGTCGCTTCGTCCCGAACAAGGAAGCCGTAGTTGTCGGACAGGCAGGGGAACAGGCGGATGTCGAGGCTCATGCGCTGATCCTAGCAGCCGGCCCTGCCTCGGCCTATCATGGGGCATGCGGCGCAGCATCGAGGACCTGCGGATCTTTTATGGCGAACCGGCCGGGGCCTTGGCGCGGCGCCTGCTGGCGCGCCGGCTGGAGGATGCCTGGGGCGAGGCCGCCAGCTGCGACGTTCTCGGACTGGGCTACGCCACGCCATGGCTGGACGCGTTCGTGGGCGCCCGGCGGGTCGTCGCGGCCATGCCCGCGGGCCAGGGCGTGGAGCTGTGGCCGTCGGTCGGGAAGAACCGCACCCTGCTGGTGGACGACCGCCGTCTGCCGTTCGCCGCCGGGTCGTTCGACCGCATCCTTCTGGTCCACGCACTTGAGGAAGCCGACGACGCGCAGGCCTTGATGAGCGAGGCGGTGCGCGCGTTGTCGCCGGCGGGCCGGATCATTCTGGTCGCGGCCGCCCGGGGCGGCCTCTGGTCGCGGGTGGAGGCCACGCCGTTCGGACACGGCCGGCCTTTCACCCGCCGCCAGCTGGAAAGGCTGGTGCGGGCCGCGGGGCTGGAGCCCACGGCATGGTCCCAGACCCTCTACGTGCCGCCATGGGGGCCGCTGCTGCCGCTTGCGGACGGCTTCGAACAGGTCGGCAAGCGGATCATGCCCGGCGCCGCGGGCGTCATCCTGCTGGAGGCGACGCGTCAGGCCTACGCCCGCATCCGGCCCGGCGGCGCCGTGGCGACCACTCCCGTCCTGACGCCCGCGCTGCAGCCCCAGCCCGCCAGTCGCACGAGACGGGCGGACGATCTGGCGACCAGCCGCAAACGCGACTAAAGCCGCTGCATGCGACGACTGATCCTGATGAGACATGCGGAGGCGGAACGTGCCGCCGACTCAGGCCGCGACCGCGACCGCGCATTGTCGGCGAGGGGCCGGCGCGAGGCCGCATCCATGGGCCGGGCCCTGGCCGGGCGGGGGATGAAGCCGGATCTGGCGCTGGTGTCGCCGGCCGCGCGGACCCGGCAGACCTGGGACCTGCTGCACGACGCCTTTGGGGACGTCGAAGTCCGCGAGGACGAGCCGCTCTATAACGGGGCCGCCGACGCCCTTCGCCGCCTGGTCGAGGCCGCCGAGGACGAGGCCGGGACCCTGATGGTCGTGGCGCACAACCCCGGGGTCCACCTGCTGGCGGTGGAATACCTCGTCGAGAGCGCCGCCTCTCCTTCCGTGCTGGACCGGATGAGCGGCGGCTTCCCGCCCGGGGCTGCGGCCGTCTTCACCGTCGATCCGGCCGGGCGTTGCACCTTCGAGGGCCTCCTCCAACCGCAGGACCTGACCCGCGAATGACAGCCGTCGCCTACAAGCTGCTCGACCGACAGGAGTGGGACGCGGCGCGGGCGCTCGGGTCGTACGCGGGGTCGGACGTCGACCGTGCAGACGGCTACATCCACATGTCGACCGCGGACCAACTGGCCGAAACGGCGCGGCGGCACTATCCGGGCCGTTCTGCGCTGGTGCTGGTCGAGGTCGATCTGGGGGCTCTCGGACCGGCCCTCAGATGGGAAGAATCGCGCGGCGGAGCCCAGTTCCCGCACCTCTACGCCCCCCTGCCGGTCTCGGCGGCGCGGCGCGAGCGCGGGCTCTCCGTCGACGTCCACGGCGCCATGCGGTTCGACGACGGGCGTCCGGCATGGGGTTGAGCGACCTCGGCGCTGGCCTGCTGCGAAGGCTCGACGCCGAGACGGCGCACGGCCTCGCGATCCGGGCCCTGCAGATCGCCCCCCTGCCGACGCCGGCGCCCGACGATCCCGTGCTGCGGACATCCGTGGCCGGCTTGAGCCTTCCTAATCCCGTTGGCCTGGCGGCCGGTCTGGACAAGAACGGCGAGGCGCTGGGCGGACTGGGGCGCCTCGGCTTCGGATTCGTCGAGTGCGGCTCGGTCACGCCGCTGGCCCAGCCCGGCAACCAGAAGCCGCGCCTGTTCCGTCTGAGCGAGGATCGCGCGGTGATCAACCGCATGGGCTTCAACAACCTCGGTTTGGAAGCCTTCGCCGCCCGTCTCGAAAGGCGGCCCCGCTCGGTTGTCGTCGGCGCCAATCTGGGAGCCAACAAGGACACCGAGGACAAGGCGGCCGACTACGTTTCCGGCCTTCGTCGGCTGCGGGGGCTGAGCGACTATGTCACCGTCAACGTCTCGTCGCCCAACACGCCGGGTCTTCGCGCCCTGCAGGGGCGGGCGGCGCTGGACGACCTGCTGGGGCGACTGAACGAGGCCCGCGGCGGCGACCGCACGCCCGTGTTCCTGAAGATCGCCCCGGACCTCTCCGGCGACGAGGTCGGCCTGATCGTCGAGGCCAGTCTCGACCACGCCATCGACGCCCTGATCGTGTCAAACACCACGCTCGACCGGCCGGGGACGTTGCGTTCGGCCCACCGCGCCGAAGCCGGCGGCCTGTCGGGCGCGCCGCTCAAGGCCAGAGCCGCCGCGGCGCTGCAAGCGGCAGCCGAGGCGTCCAGCGGCCGCCTGCCGCTTATCGCGGTCGGGGGGATCGACAGCGGCGCTGAAGCCTACGCCCGCATCCGCGCCGGCGCCTGCGCCGTCCAGCTGTACTCCGCCCTGATCTACGAAGGACCGGGGCTGGTCGGGCGGATGAAGCGCGAGCTCGCCGCCCGCCTGCGCGCAGACGGGTTTTCCTCGGTCGCGGAGGCCGCCTCAGCGGCACGTTGACGGAGCGTTAGGGCCCTCACGGCATGATGACGGCCGGGGCGGCATCGCCTTGGTTGGGGAGCCCCATGGCGATCGCCAAAGCAAAGCCGCCACTTCGCGCCGACCGGGCCGCCGATGATTGGGCGCTGGCGATCCGACAGCGGCGCAAGGCCCTGCTGCAGCGGTTGGGCATGGCCGCGGCCAGCGGACTGGTGTTCAGCCCCTTGCTGGGGTGGGCGTTCAGCGTCGGCTGGGTGGTCGGATATTTCATCATTCAGGGCCTCGACCTCTGGGTGTTCTCCCCGATCAACAGCGGCAGGGCGGAACGGCTGGCCGGGCTCCGGAAGGCCGCAGGCTGGGCGATGCTGGTCGTCAACGCCGGCTATTTCGGCAGCCTGTCGATCCCGATGTGGTTGCTGGGCGGGCCGATGGGCGGCATCTGCGCCGCCATGTTGCTGTCCGCCGGCGCGATCTATTCGATCATCAATGCGCCGCAGTCCGCCTCGGTCATGTTGACGACCGCCTCTCTACAGTTCGTCTACCTCGCCGCAACGCCGCTGTTCATGGCGGCCTACGGAGCCTCGCCCGGCTTCGTCGCGGCCGCGGCGATCGCCGTGGGCGTCTTCATCACCTACTGCCTGTCGACATGGCGGCGCATGAACGACGCGCGGCTCGCTGAAAGCGCCGCGCGCATCGAGGCCGACCAGAAGCGGATGGACGCCGAGCGCGTCATGGAAGGCCGCAGCGCCTTCCTCGCCGCCATTGGCCACGACTTGCGGACCCCGATCAGCGCCATCCTGACCGGCGCCGCCGAGCTGGAGCGTGGCGCCAAGGACGCCGCGGCCCGCTCGCAGGCGCATCTGATCACCGACGCCGGCTTCATGATGAAGGCCCTGCTCGATGATCTGCTGGACCACGCCAAGCTCGACGCCGGCCACATGACTGTCGACGAGATGGATTTCGACCTGCGCGAGCTGCTGAACCAGACGGTTCGCCTGTGGCGCGGGCCGGCGCGCGCCAAGGGTCTGAAGTTCCGGGTCGAGGGCGCTGCCTTCGTTCCGACCGCTGTCCGCGGCGATCCGATGCGCCTGCGGCAGATCCTCAACAACCTGATTTCCAACGCCATGAAGTTCACGGCCGAGGGCTCGATCACCCTGCGCCTCAAGGCCTGGTCCGACGAGCCCGGCGGCCATGCCGTCCTTATCGAGGTGGCCGACACCGGGCCGGGCATGACGTCCGACCAAGTCTCGCGCCTGTTCACGCCGTTCGATCAGACCATCGAAGGCGTCAGCGCCATCCATGGCGGGACAGGGCTTGGCCTGGCCATCAGCCGGCAGCTGGCCGAGCTGATGGGCGGGCGCCTGACCGCCCGCAGCCGGCCCGGCGAGGGCGCGCGGTTCACGCTCGCCCTGCATCTCGAGCCGGGCGAGAACCTGCCGGCCGGGGCCCCGGCGCTGGATCAGCAGAGCCGCGACGCCGTCGCCCGCGCGTTGTCCGGTCGGGCGCCGGAGCCGGAAGCGGACGCGGCTCCCGTCCTGGAGACCGCCGAGGCTCCCGTCGCGGAGGGCGGACCCGCCGATTCAATCCGTCAGGATGACGAGGACGAAGGCCGGCCGATGCGGGTGCTCGTCGTCGACGACCACGACATTAACCGCAGGGCGATCCAGCTGATCCTTCAGCCGCTCGGCTGCGACATCGCCACGGCGGTGGACGGGATGGCGGCGCTGAAGATCTGCGAGGACGAGGCCTTCGACCTGATCTTCATGGACGTACGGATGCCGGAGCTGGACGGGCGCGAGACCACCCGCCGCATCCGCGCCGGCGGCGGGCCCAACGCCCTCGTGCCGATCATCGCCGTTACGGCGGATACGGCGGCGGACGACATCGCCGCCTGCACGGCCGCGGGCATGACCTATTTCGTGCCCAAGCCGATCACGCCGCCGATGCTGCTCGGGGCCATCACCCATGTGATGACCATGGATCAGTCAGACGCCGTCGCCGCCTGACGGACCTCGGCCACCAGGCCCTCGGCGAAGTCCGGCTGTCGGATCGCACACTCCCAGACCGTGATCACGCGCCAGCCCTGCTGGCGAAGCGCGGCGTCGTTGGCGGCGTCGCGGGCACGGTTCCGCGCGATCTTGGCGGCCCAGTAGTCGGCGTTGGCCTTTGGCTTACGCGCCCCGCGTGGGCAGTCGTGCCCGTGCCAGAAGCAGCCGTGAACGAACAGGGCGACGCGCCGGCCCTTCATGACCACATCGGGTCGACCCGGCAGCGCGACGCCGCCCAGCCGGTAGCCGACTCCGGCCGCGCGCAAGAACCGGCGCACCGCCAGTTCGGGCCCGGTGTCGCGGCTCTTCACGCGCCGCATGACGGCGCTACGCTTGTCAGGGGTGAAGACGTCGGTGCCTTTTACCATCCGCTCATCCCGGCGAGAGCCGCGACACAGTTCTGTCCAGCTTGACGCCGTCGCATCAGGACGACCGCTTCAGCGACCGTCGAACGGTTGTTCACCCAAAGCACCGGGTCCCGGCTTTCGCGGGGAGGAGCGGAAAGCCGGGTGGCCTCTACAGCTGCGCCAGGAGGTGCTCGGCCGAGGAGACCTTGAACTCGCCCGGCTGTTCAATGTTCAGCTGGCTCACGACGCCGTCCTTGACCAGCATGGAATAGCGCTGCGAGCGCTCGCCCATGCCGAAGCCCTTGGCGTCCATCGACAGGCCCAGCTGGCGGGTGAAATCGCCGTTGCCGTCGCCCAGCATCAGGATGTCGTCCTTGCCGATGCCCTGGCTGTCGGCCCAGGCGCCCATGACGAAAGCGTCGTTGACCGAGACGCAGGCGATGCTGTCCACGCCCTTGCCGGCCAGCTGCTCGCGCAGATCCTTGTAGCCCGGCAGGTGACGCGCCGAGCAGGTCGGGGTGAAGGCGCCGGGCACCGCGAACAGGGCGACGGTCTTGCCGGCGAACACCTCGTCGGTGGTGACGGGCTTGGGACCGTCGTCGGTCGCGCGGGTCAGGTTGGCCGAGGGAATACGGTCGCCGATCTGGACGGTCATGGCAGGGCTCCGGGGGGCTGAAAGCGAAAGCGTGACGATCAGATAGGGGCTACGGCCCACCGCGCCAACCGTTCTGTCCCTTGCGGTCCGCCGTGCGCATCCCGATCATAGGAGCATGAACGAATTTCAGTCCCTCGCGGGTCGCCTGCTGGTGGCCATGCCGGGCATCAGCGATCCACGCTTCGAGCACGCCGTCATCCTGGTCTGCGCCCACCGGCCAGACCACGCCATGGGCCTGCGGCTCGACACCCCCGCGCCTGGCGTCAGCCTGAAGAAGGTGCTGAGCAAGCTCGACGCGCCGGCGCCCGCGGACGCGGACAGCCGAGCGGTCCTGATCGGCGGTCCGGTCGAGCGTGAGCGCGGTTTCGTGCTTCACACCGACGACTGGCTGATCGAGGACGCCTCCGTGCCCTTCGGCGCCGGCCTGGCGATGACGGGCACGCGCGAAGCCCTGCTGGCGATGGCGGATCCGTCGCACGGCCCGCGGCGGTCGGTGCTGCTGCTGGGCTACGCCGGCTGGGGCGACGGACAGCTGGAGGACGAGCTGGGCGAGAACGTCTGGCTGACGGCGGAGGCCGATCCCGAGCTGATCTTCGATCCCGACCACGAGAGCAAATGGGCCCGCGCCCTCGCCGGCCTGGGCGTCGACCCCGCGCAGCTGTCGGGACAGAGCGGGCGGGCGTAGGGCGGATGACGGCTTCCGAACGATTGCGGGCGGTCACCTCTCATGGGCGCTGAAGGGGATCTCCTGCGCAGGCCCGCTGATGTCAGCAATCTTAAGTGTTTGTTGGGCGGTCACATTTTCTACTGAGCGCATGTCGATACAGACAAAGCTCGATGGCCGCCTGCGCCGCGTCTGGGTCACGGTCCTGCCGGATGCTCAGACGGCGACTGTCGTTTCGGTGATACTTCAACTGGTCAAGGTCCGCCCGGCGCTGACGGACTGGGACTGGGTTGTCGACCTCCGAAATCCCTCCGCGGCATCGAACAAGGAGGAGTTGGAACAGCTCGTGGCTGTATTCAACAATGCCTCGGCTGACATGAGGTACACTGTCTTCATCAGCACTGACCCTGGGCTATACGACTGGTGCGCCCGGTTAGGGCGCATGGTCGGGAATAGACGCCACCTTGTGGTGTCGGGGATGGCGGATGCGGTCAGGCTGCTACCGGCGCCGATGCCGACCATCTGACGGGACAAAGCTGTCGAAGTGCACCGTCAAGGTCCTCTGTCACCAGAGTGAACGACGTGGGCGGCGACTTACGCCGACCGGGCCTTCAGCGGCGCCGAGCCGTCCGCCAGCGACTCGTTGAGATAGACCTCGGCCTCCTGCGCCGGCAGGGCGGGGGCGTAGCCGAAGCCCTGGCCGTAGTGGCACTGGGCGTCCAGCAGCAGGCTGGCCAGCCCGGCGTTCTCCACGCCCTCAGCGACCACTTCGAGGGCGAGGTCGCGCCCGAGGTTGACCACCGACTTGACGATCTTGGCCGAGCCCTCGTCCTTGTCCATGGTCAGAACGAAATAGCGGTCGATCTTCAGCGTATCGAACGGCAGCTTGGCCAGCCA
>NZ_DASWNO010000231.1:0-2287 GCF_036399195.1 Brevundimonas sp. | reverse complement strand
TCGCTCACCGCCGGTTGGGTGCTCACCGGGCCAGGGCCTTCAGCCGGTACAGCGCCTCCAGCGCCTCGCGCGGGGACAGTTCGTCGGGCTCGATGGCGGTCAGGGCGTCCTCGACGGCGGACGCGACGGGCGGCGGCGCGGGCGCGGCGGCGGCGAACAGGGGCAGGTCGTCGAGGCTGGCGACCGCGCGCTTCTCCCCCTCCAGCCGGTCCAGCACCTCGCGGGCGCGGGCGACGACGGCGGCGGGGACTCCCGCCAGTTTGGCCACCTGCACGCCGTAGCTGCGGTCGGCGGCGCCGGGCGTGGCCTCGTGCAGGAAGACGAGGTCGCCGTTCCATTCGCGCGCCGCCATCGACAGGTTGCAGACGTGGTCCAGCCGCGTCTCCAGCCCGGCCAGCTCGTGGTAGTGGGTGGCGAACAGGGTGCGGGCGCGGTTGCGGTCGTGCAGGGCCTCGGCGACGGCCCATGCGATGGCCAGGCCGTCATAGGTGGCGGTGCCGCGCCCGATCTCGTCCAGCACCACGAACGAGCGGTCCGTGGCCTGCGTCAGGATGGCGGCGGTCTCGACCATCTCGGTCATGAAGGTGGAGCGGCCGCGGGCGAGGTCGTCGCCGGCGCCGACGCGGCTGAACAACCGGTCGACTACGCCCAGCCGCATGCCGCGTGCGGGCACGAACGCCCCGGCCTGGGCCAGCACCACCAGCAGGGCGTTCTGGCGCAGGAAGGTCGACTTGCCGGCCATGTTGGGGCCGGTGACGATCGACAGGCGCGCGCCAGTCCTTTCCACATTGGCTGACCCACTGCCGTCGAGCCGGCAATCGTTGGGGGTGTAGGGCGACCCCTGCGCCTTCACCGCCGCCTCGACGACGGGGTGGCGGCCGGCGATCACCTCGAAACGGGCTGTGTCGTCAACGACCGGCCGTACCGCGCCGACCTCCTCGGCCCATTCAGCCAGGGCGGCGTGGCAGTCGAGCTCGGCCAGCGCCTCGGCGAGGGCCTGCAGCGGCGTCGCCAGCGACTGGACGGTCCGGCGCCACACCTCGAAGGTCTCGGCCTCGATGGCGAGGGCGCGTTGGCCCGCCTGGCTGATCTTCGCGTCCAGCTCAGACAGTTCGACGGTGGTGAAGCGGACCTGATTGGCGAGGGTCTGGCGGTGGATGAAGGGGCTGTCGCCAGAGGGTCGGAGCAGGGTCTCGGCCGCCTTGGCGCTCGTCTCGAGGAAATAGCCGAGCACGGCGTTGTGGCGAATCTTGAACGGCACGCCGGCCTCGGCCACGGCGCGGGCCTCAAGGTCGGCGACGACGCGGCGGCTGTCGTCGCGCAGGCGGCGCGCCTCCTCCAGCTCGGGCCGATAGCCGGGCTCGACGAAGCCCCCGTCACGGGCTAGGTGCGGGGGTTCGGGGGCGAGGCCGTCGGTCAGGTGGGCGAGAAGCCGGCCCAGGTCGGGCGACAGAGCCAGCCGGTCCAGCGCGGCGGCGATACGATCGGGCGGGCCCGTCAGCGGATCGCGAGCGAGGGGGAACCGGCCGAACACGGTCTCGGCCGTCCGCAGCCCGGTCCGGATGGCGCCCAGGTCGCGCGGGCCGCCGCGGCCGAGCACCAGGCGCGAGGCGGCGCGGGCGACATCGGATGAGGCGCGCAGGGCGTCGCGCAGGTCGCGGCGAAGGTCGCGGCGCTCCAGCAGCCATTCGACGGCGTCGAGGCCGTGGTTGATGGCGACGGTGTCGCGCAGGGGCCGCGCGATGCGCTCGGCCAGGGCCCGGGCCCCGCAGGCGGTGACGGTTCGGTCAATGCAGGCCAGCAGCGAGCCCTCGCGCTCGCCTCTCTGGTTGCGGTCGATCTCAAGGCTCAGCCGGGTCGCGGGATCGATGGCGAGGAAGCCGCTGTCGCCCGCGCGGCGGGGCGGCGACAGGGCCGGGATCTTGCCGGCCTGCGTCGTCTCCAGATAGGCGGCGATGAGTCCCAGCGCCGAGACTTCCGCCTCCTCGAAGGCGCCGAAGCCGTCCAGCGAGGCCACGCCGTACAGGCGCTCGATCCGCACCCGCGCGCCGACGGGTTCCGCCAGCGCCTGCGGCAGGGCCTGAACCACACCGCCCGAGCCGTCGAGCGCGGCCTTGGCGGCGGGGTCGGAGAACAACCGGTCCGGGACCAGCACCTCGGAAGGACGGAACGAGGCGAGGGTCGCGCCGAGGTCGTCGAGCGAACAGGCGACGGCGTCGACCGAGCCGGCCGACAGCTCGACCACGGCCACGGCGGCGCGGCCCTTGCGCACCGAGACGGCGGCCAG
>NZ_DASWNO010000230.1:0-3146 GCF_036399195.1 Brevundimonas sp. | reverse complement strand
CCGACGAAGCCGTCGTAGGCTTCGGGTCCGAAGGCGAGGGCCGCCAGCCATGCCGCGACGAACAGGCTGCCGACCGAGAGCGCCCCGGCCGCCAGGCGGTTGAGGATCGATCCCCACATGGTCGTGTGGAAGCGCCAGACCTGCAGGTGCGGCGACAGCGGCCGGACGCGGCCGTTCGGCTGGCGCACGAACCGGCCGCTCTGGTCGTCGGTCGGATCGTTGGAGGCGTCGCCCGGCGAGGGGGAGATCGACATATGCGAATGGTTCTCAAAAAACCGAGCGAAATCAGACGCCCGAAATCGGTGATCAGGCTTTAGTCAGCGGGGGGGCGGGGGTCAACGAACGGCGCGGCCCGTGCGGCGTTTGGATGCGGCTCAGCTTGCCTCGATCAGGAAAAGCGCGGCCTTCAGGGCCTTCGCGTCGTAATCGAGAGGCTCGCCGCGCCCCCAGACCGGCTCCGGCCAGACAGGGTCGTCCCGGCGGCGGCCGATGACGTGGAGGTGCAGCTGGGCGGTGACGTTGCCGAGGGCGGCGACGTTCAGCTTGTGCACGGGGCGGCCGGCCGCCTCGCCGAGCTCTCGGACCACAGCGCCCGCGCGCACGACCTCTTCCATCAGCACGATCCGGTGAGAGGCGGACAAATCCTCCAGCTCGCGCAGCCCGTCCTTACGCGGGATCAGGATCAGCCATGGGAAGCGGGCGTCGATCTGGAGGCGGACCTGGCACAGCGGCCATTCCGCGGCGAGGACGGAACCGGCCTCGAAGGCAGGATCGACGGTGAAGGCGGCGCTCATGCCCTTGCGTCGCGCGCGGGAGCCGACACGTCAATCAGCGTGGGCGGCGGCTATGACTTCCATAGGAACAATCTATCGTAAATAGACACTTCCGCTCATTGACATTGTGCAGTGCAACGGCCATTTCGCGGCTGCGGCGCCCTCCCCGGCGCCAGTCAGAACCATCCCACTTTTCAGAGACTTCAGGAGAACCGCCATGCTGGGCGTCGGTCAGAAACTGCCAGACTTCAAGATCACCGGCGTGAAGCCGGGCTTCAACAGCCACGAGGAAAACGGCGTGTCGGCGTTCGAGGCGCTGACGCAGGACAGCTTCGAGGGCAAGTGGAAGGTTATCTTCTTCTATCCGAAGGACTTCACCTTCGTCTGCCCGACCGAGATCGCCGAGTTCGCCTCGCTGGCGCGCGATTTCGACGACCGCGACACCGTGGTGCTGGGCGGCTCGACTGACAACGAGTTCGTCAAGCTGGCCTGGCGGCGTGACCACGCCGACCTGAACAAGCTGCCGATCTGGCAGTTCGCCGACAACGGCGGCAAGTTGGCCCGCGCGCTGGGCGTGCTCGACGAGGAAGAGGGCGTCGCCCTGCGCGCCACCTTCGTGGTCGACCCGCACAACGTCGTGCAGCACGTCTACGTCACCAACCTGAACGTGGGCCGCGCGCCCGCCGACACCCTGCGGGTCGTCGACGCCCTGCAGACCGACGAGCTGTGCGCCTGCAACCGCCCGGTGGGCGGCGAGACGCTGGCGGCGTAAAGCGGTGGCGAGTGGCTGGTGATTGGTGATTGGGATTGCCGGGCCAGTCGGTCAGCCAAGCCCCTGACCACCCTTCACCGGCCGCAGCCCGTCCGTAACGATCACCAGTCACCAGTCACCAACCACCAACCACCAGCCACCAGCCACCTGTGAGACTTCCATGTCCATCGACAGCCTGCGCGACCTGATCCCCGCCTACGCCAAGGACATCTCACTGAACCTCGGCTCGCTGGCGTCCGAGACGGTTCTGAACGACCAGCAAAAATGGGGCTGTTTCGTCGCCTCGGCGCACGCCATCGGCGTCGCGCCGGTGGTGAAGGCGATCGAGGCCCAGGCCGCGGCCGTGCTGTCGCCCGAGGCGCTGAACGCCGCGAAATCGGCCGCCGCCGTCATGGGCATGAACAACATCTACTACCGGTCGCTGCACCTGATGAAGAACCAGGAATACACGACCATCCCCGCCCGTCTGCGGATGAACGTCATCGCCAATCCGGGCGTCGACAAGATGGATTTCGAACTGTGGTCCACGGCCGTCTCGGCCATCAACGGCTGCGGCGCCTGCCTCGACGCCCACGAGGGCGAGCTGCGCAAGCATGGCGTGCCGGCGACCCAGGTTCAGGCCGCGCTGCGCATCGGCGCGGTGGTCCACGCCGCCAGCCGGATCGTGGCGTCTGAAGCGGCGCTGGCGGGCTAGGCCGTTCGGCTCCCGGCCCACGGCGCTCAGGGTCACGAATGCTGGTTCGTCACGAAGAAGCCGGCGCGATGTCGCCTCGCCCGCAGCTCGGCCTGTCCGGATGGCGGCGTTCGCCGCCCTTTCTTTCGATCGACGCCCCTGGCCTCGGTCCTTCGCTGACAGCTCGGACCGCGTCGTCGTCTCCGCCCCCTTCGTGTCCTTCGTGGCGTCTTCTTCGTGTTCTTTGTGATGAACCAGCGCTTGCACGGGCGAGGGAGCAAACTCAGAAGAAGAGGCGCCCCCCTCAGGGCGCGGGTGCGGGCGCCAGCGCGTTCAGCTTCTTCGGCGCCTGGGCGCGGTAGCTTTCGTCGATCCACGACCGGAACATCGCCATCGGGTCGGCGACGCCGTCCGGCCATGAGGCCGTGACCCAGCCGCTCTTGCCGAGGCCATAGCCGGTCGGCTGAACGAACGGCATCTCGCGCGCTTCCGCGCCCGTGAACGGCAGCTTGCACGACAGGCTGAACGGATCCCCGGCGACGCTGAGGTAGGCGAAGGTCTTGTCGCGCACGGCCAGGTCCGCGTGACCCGGCCATGGGCTCTTCAGCTGCGCCTCGGGGTAGGTCAGGCCGAAGGCTCTCAGCTGATCGGCGGCGTCTGCGGGGGCGCTCAAGAGCCGGCGCCTGCCGCGACGTGGTCGGCCAGCCGCCCGAACTGTTCGGCCATGACGCCGTCGATCGCCTCCGCCATGGCTCCGGTTCCCGCGCCCTCGACCACGAAGGTCCATTTCAGCGCCCGCGCGGTCCCGCCGTCCCCCTCGGCCCAGGTCACGGTCAGCACGGCGGCGGCGCCGGTCGCCTGCAGCGGGCCGAACGGGGCGTTGAAGCGGACCATTCGCCGCCCGGGCCAGACCAGCACGGTTTCCGCG
>NZ_DASWNO010000229.1:0-11352 GCF_036399195.1 Brevundimonas sp. | reverse complement strand
GTTCGCGGCACGCTGCTGGTCGCTCACGAAGGGCTGAACGGCACTATCGCCGGCCCGGCGGCGGCGGTGGAGAGGGCGCTCGACGGCATCCGCGCCCTGCCCGGTTTCGCCGACCTCGACGTCAAGCGCGCCCTGGCGGCGGCTCCGCCCTTCCATCGCATGAAGGTGCGCATCAAGCCGGAAATCGTCACCATGGGCCAACCGGGCCTCGATCCCGCCGACGCCGGAACCTACGTCTCCCCTCAGGACTGGGACGCCCTGATCCGCGACCCCGGTACCGTCGTGATCGACACCCGCAACGACTACGAGGCCGCGGTCGGCGCCTTCGCCGGGGCGGTGCAGCCGAACACCCGGACCTTTCGCGACTTCCCGGCCTGGTTCCGCGACGAAGGCCGCGCCCTGCTGGACCGGCCCGGCGTTGAGCGGGTGGCCATGTACTGCACCGGCGGCATCCGCTGCGAGAAGGCCACGGCCTTCCTGAAGAGCGAGGGCGTGGCCGACGTCTTCCATCTGGAGGGCGGCATACTGCGCTATCTGGAGATCACGCCTGAAGCCGACAGCTCGTGGCAGGGGGAATGCTTCGTCTTCGACGAACGGGTGGCGGTCGGCCACGGCCTTGCCCCGGGCAGCCACAGCCTGTGCCGCGCCTGCCGGATGCCGGTGAGCGAAGCGGGCCGCGCCTCGCCGCGCTATGTCGAGGGCGTCAGCTGCGACGAATGTTTCGAGGCCCGCGGCGAGGATGACCGGGCCCGCTATCGCGAGCGGGCGCGGCAGATGCGGATCGCGCAGGATCGCGGCTTCGCCCACATCGGCATCGCGGCGCGGGAGCGGGCGGAGGACTGAAGCCCTACTGGTCCTCGTCGAACCGGCGCGCGACCAGCTCGGACAAGGCGGCCACGGCGGCCTCGGCCTCGGGCCCCTCGCCGGTGATCTCGATGCCGCAGCCGTTGCCGGCGCCCAGCATCAGCAGGCCCATGATCGACAGGGCGTTCACGGTCACGCCGTCGCGGGTGACGTGGACCTCGGCGTCGAAGGACGAGGCCAGTTTGACGAATTTGGCGGAGGCCCGGGCGTGCAGGCCCCGGGTGTTGCAGATGTCGGCTGTCGCCGTGACCTTGTCCGTCATGCCGTCATTTCTCGCCCTGCAGGACCCAACTGGCGACCGAAATGTATTTGCGACCGGCGTCCTGGGCGTGGGCCACGCAGGCCTCCAGCGGCTCGCGCCCGCGCACGCTGGCCAGCTTGATCAGCATCGGCAGGTTCAGCCCGGCGATCACCTCGGCGCGGGTCTCCTCCATCACCGAGATGGCGAGGTTGGACGGGGTGCCGCCGAACATGTCGGTCAGCAGGATCACGCCCTCGCCGTCGTCGACAGCCTGAGCGGCGTCGACGATGTCGCGCCGCCGGCGCTCCATGTCGTCCTCGGGCCCGATGCAGATGGCCGCGACCCCGCGCTGGGGGCCGACGACGTGCTCCATCGCCGCGAGGAATTCCGAGGCCAGTCCCCCGTGGGTGACGATCACCAGCCCGATCATGACGGCATCACCAAGCTCTCGCCCCCGGCGTTCGGCGCCCGTGAGCGCGCCGCAAGCCGCGCGGAATAGCCCAACTCAGCCCCGGGTTAAAGCGCACTGGTCAGCCGTGTGACCTTTTGGACGGCGGACGGCTCCAGTCCATTCAGCCGCACCACCGGCAGGGTCACGCCCGCGACGACCCTCGATGCGGCATCGGGCAGCCGCTCGACCGCCTCGCCCGTGAGCTCGACCGCCAGCACCAGCCTGACGAGGTCGAGCGCGCAGGCGGCCAGGATGCCGACCCCCCGAGCCTCGATCTTGCCGGCGAGGGCGTCGGGCGGAGCGGCGTAGAGGGCGCCGCCGGAGGCGAACACGTGGGCGTAGTCGTCCGCCACCAGCCGCCACCCGCCATGCCCCGTCAGGCGCAAGGCCAGGTCGCTCTTGCCCGCGCCCGAGGGCCCGGTGATCAAGACGCCGCGCCAGCCGCGCCCCGGTGTCCAGCGGGCGGCGACGGTGGCGTGCAGCGGCTGGTTCATCCGCGCCGGACCGGGGCGGGCGGGAGCGCCACCTCGAAACGCGCGCCGGCCGTGACACCGTCGGCGCCCATCCGGTTCTCGGCGCGGATACGCCCGCCGTGCGCCTCGACGATCTGGCGCGCGATCGAGAGGCCGAGGCCCGAGTTGGTCCCGAAAGCCGCGCCCTTGGGCCGCGAGGTGTAGAAGCGCTGGAACACGGTCTCGAGGTTTTCAGGCGGAATTCCCGGGCCGTCGTCCTCGACCGCCACCAGCACCGGCCGGTCCTGGTCGGCCCCGTCCCGCACCAGGGCGATACGGACGGATCCCGACGGCGGGCTGAACGAGCGGGCGTTGTCGATCAGATTGCGGAACACCTGCCCCAGCGGTCCGTCGCGCCCGACCACCAACACCGGCTCCCGGCCCGGCGCGTCGAGCACCACACGCGGCTCACCCGGTTTCCGCCCCGCCTCATAGACCCCGACGATCTCGGTCAGCAGCAGGTTCAGGTCGATCGTGCGCGGTCGGTCGCGCGCCAGCTCGGCGTCCAGCCGCGAGGCGTTGGAGATGTCCGTGATCAGGCGGTCCAGCCGCCGCACGTCCTGCTGCAGCAGCGCCGTCAGTTTCTCACGCTGGGCTTCCGTCTTGACCAGCGGCAGGGTCTCCAGCGCCGAGCGGATCGAGGTCAGGGGGTTCTTGATCTCGTGCGACACGTCGGCGGCGAACCGCTCGATGGCGTCCATCCGGTCCGACAGGGTCTCGGTCATGGTTTCGAGCGAACGCGCCAGATCGCCGATCTCGTCGCGCCGACCCTCCAGATCGGGCAGGGAGATGGCCCGCGCGCGCTGCAGCCTGACCTCGTCGGCCGCGGCCGACAGGCGCATCACCGGCCGCGCCACGAACAGGTGCAGCAGCAGGGATCCCAGCAGGTTCACGAACAGCGCCACGAGGGCGAACGGCATCAGCGCCCGCCGCTGTGCCGCGAGCGTCTCCTCGACATCCCCCGCCTCCAGCGTCAGCACGCCGAGGACCTGCTTCACATGGCGCACCGGGATGGAGACGGACACGACCTGCCCCCCGCTCTCGGACGGCCGCAGACCGGACTGGGGCTCACCCGCCAGCGCCGCCTCGACTTCGGCGGCCAGGTCGGCGCGCGCGCGGTCGGCCGCGTCCGCCTTGCGGTCTTGCTGCGCCTGATCGACCGCGACGGGCGGGCTGCCCGCGGGGCGGGCCGGCGGCAGGGGACGCCCGGGGATGTTCTCGGTCACCGCGAAGCTGTCGGCCACCAGCAGGCCGTCGAGGTCGAACAGGCGGGCTCGCTGGCCTTCCGGGATGAAGTCGTCGACCAGTTGCCGCGACGCCTCCACGGGGTCGAAGGCCGGAGTCGGCTCGCCGGTCGTGATGCTGAGCTTGCTGAGCACGTTGGACAGCAGCTCGGCCTGCGCGATCAGGGTTTCCTCCCGCGCCTCGACCAGACCCCGCCGCCACTCGTTCAGCGCCAGCGCCCCGACAAACAGGATCAGCAGGCTGAGCAGGTTCAGCGCAAGGATCAGCCCGCCGAGCCGCGATCCGCCAAAGCGTTTCAGCCGGCGCCGCGGCTCGTCGTCCCCCGGAGGGAGCGGATCAGCTTTCGCGGTAGCGGTATCCGACGCCATAGAGGGTCTCGATCGCGTCGAACTCGGGATCGACCACCCGGAACTTCTTTCGCATCCGCTTGACGTGGCTGTCGATGGTGCGGTCGTCGACATAGACCTGATCGTCGTAGGCGGCGTCCATCAGGTTGTCGCGGCTCTTCACGAAACCCGGACGCTGGGCCAGCGCCTGCAGCAGCAGGAACTCCGTGACCGTCAGCTTGACCGCCTTGCCGTCCCAGGTGCTCTCATGGCGGGCCGGATCCATCGACAGCTTGCCGCGCCTGATCGCCTTGGCCGAGGTCTCGCCCGACGGCTCGGGCTCGCCGCCGTCGGCGCCGGTCCGGCGCAGCAGGGCCTTCACCCGCTCGATCAGCAGGCGCTGGCTGAAGGGTTTGTGGATGTAGTCGTCGGCGCCGAGATTGAAGCCGAGGATTTCGTCGATCTCCTCGTCGCGCGAGGTCAGCATGATGACCGGGATCTGCGAGGTCTGACGCAGGCGGCGCAGCACCTCCATCCCATCCATGCGAGGCATCTTCACGTCGAGGATGGCGAGGTCCGGCGGGCTCGACTCCAGCGCCTCAAGCCCGGCGGCGCCGTCATGGTAGGCGGTGATCTTGTGGCCATGGCTTTCGAGCGCCAGCGAGACGGAGGCGACGATGTTCTCGTCGTCGTCGACCAGGGTGATATTGGCCAAAGGCGGTCTCCTTGCAGGCTCGTCGTCCGCTTCATCAACGCACGGCAAGCGGTACTGTTCTAATCCCTCATTGTCGCCGCCGGGTCGAATGAAAATCCGGCCGCCGGGCCGTCGTCAGGACCGGAGATGGGAGCCATCCTCCGGAATTGCCAGCGAAACCCCGCCTTAAAGCCTTCGCTCCAAGATGACTTCAAACAGTAAGAGCGTATTTCATGGCCGGGTCCGTCCACTACGAGGTCTACATCCGCAAGACGGCGCCGGCGCCCTGGACCCTCCAGATGGCGACGGAGGACCGCACGACGGCGGTCCAGACCGCCGAGGACATGCTGGCCGACAACCGCGCCGCCGCTGTTCGCGTCACCAAGGAAACGCTCGATCCAGACACGATGGAGTTCGGCAGTGTGACGGTGCTGACCCGCGGCGCGCCCGAGGTCCAGCGCAAGCGCGTCGTGCCTGACGACCAGGCCGGGCCGCGCTGCAACGGGCCCCAGGATTTCTACACCTCGCAGGCGCGCGAGACGATCGGCCGGGTTCTGGAAGACTGGCTGGCGCGGCAAGGCGTCACCGCCTTCGAGCTGCTGCATCGCCCCGACCTGGCTGAAAAGCTGGAGGCCTCTGGCGTCGAACTGCAGCACGCGATCCAGAAGGTCGCCGTGCCCGAGAGCCAGGCTGTGGGCCAGCCCGTCCACGAACTGGTGCGGCACTATCAGAAGCTGGCCGACCGCGCGATCGAGCGCGTCATGGCGGCCGGACGGCGCGGTCAGTTCCCCAGCCTGGACGACTGCTCCATCGCCGACCTGGCGCACCGTCTGGCGGGGCAGCCTGATCGCGGCTTCGTCATGGGCGGGGTGGTGTCAGGCGCCCTGGCGGGGCTGCGCGGGGGCCGGGTGCGGCTCGAGCGGCTGATGGATCTTGCGGACCGCGCGCCGATGGACGGACCGCCGCGCGCCATGGTTCTGGTGCCGATCGAACAGCTGCTGTGCGAGATGCTGGCCGCCCGGACCAACCTCACCGACATCCTCGGGCCCGCGCTCGATCAGGGAGCCTCCCTGGCCGCGGTGGTTCGCATGGTCGCGCCGAAGGAGATCGAGGCCCTGATCCGTCAGGACAGTCGCATGGCCCTGCAGGTGCCGGCCGTCGACGGCCCGGCCGCGCGACTGGGCGCCCGGCTCGAGGCCGGAGAGTTCCCGCTGCTGGCCGCCGCGCTGGCCCGCATGGTCTTGCGCGAACTGATGAGCCCGCGCCGCCTGCGTCCGACCGATCCGGCCGGCGAGATCGACATTCTGCGGACGCTCGCCATGGCCCTGACTGTGACGGCGGGCCGGCTCCTGACCCTCGAGGAGGTCCAGAACGCCTTCAACGAAAGGTCCAAGGCCATCGTCACCGCCGACTTCGTCGCCGCGTATGTGAAACCGTGCACCACCGTGCTGTGCGAGGCCGAGGCGCTCTCGCGCCTGTGCGAGAACGTGACCGGGACCGCCAACAAGCGTTCGGCGGCGCGCTGGCTGTCGGCCTGCGTCGGCTCGCTGCGGTTCGAGACCGAGATGCGAGCCGCCTCGGCCAGCCAGACGGCGGCCCAGAAGCTGGGCGTTCTGGCGGCCCTGCAGCGCGCCGCCCGGACCTGCGGACTGACCGAACGCGACGCGACCGAGATCTGCACCTCGGTCGGGTCGGTCGGAGGTTCGGTCGAGAGCGAGGCCAGGATCGTGATGCAGGTGGCCCGCTCGCCGGCGCCCCTGCCGCAAAAGCTGTCGGTGCTTCTGCGCCTCGCGGCCGGCGAAACCGCGCCCCTCGGCCCCGCGGCCGACCGCGCCAAGGCCGAGGCGGTCCGCCTGTTCCGCGCCCCGGAGTCCCGCGCCACGCTCAGCGCCGCGCCGGAGACGCTGGCGCCGCTCAAAGGGCTGATGAAGGCGGCGGGGTTGGCGGCTTAGGGCGCGTCCGCCGCCTCCCGCCCGCCCTGCGCGCGCCGCACACCAACCGTCCGTCTTTCCGGGGCTGCGAAGCAGAACCCGGAATCCAGAAGATCGAGCGCCGGCGGGCGGCCGGCGAGCGGCTCCCGGACGCCTGGGTTCCGGGTTCCGCTGCGCGGCCCCGGAAGGACGACTGAGACCGGAGCTCGGCTCGCTGAGCCCCCTCAGTCAAAAATGTCGAAGATGCTGTCCCGCTTCTTCTTCTTGTAGCGATAGTCGTCGTCGCGGCTGCGGTAGCGGTCGTCGCGATACTGGGGCTGGCCGCCCCACGGCTGCTGCGGCGGCTGTTGCGGCGGATAGGGCTGCTGGGCCTGTTGCGGAGCGGGCGGCGGCGCCGAGGCGCGGCCTTCTTCGTTCGCTGAGGCCATCAGCTTCTCCAGCTCGCCGCGGTCCAGCCAGACGCCGCGGCAGTTGGGGCACATGTCGAACTGGACGCCGCCGCGTTCCAGCGTCTGCATGGCGGCGTTGTCGTTGGGGCACATCAGCAGCGGCATGGTGGTCTCCTGTCGGCGATCTGTAACCAATAGCTAGGCTGTGATGGCGGTTCCGCCAACGCGGCGAACGGCCGCGCGGATCAGGCCGCCGGCGCGCCGCCGCCCGCGGCGATCCAGGCGTCGACCTGGTCTTCCAGCACGTCCAGCGGCACCGAGCCTGAGCCCAGCACCACCGTATGGAAGTCGCGGATGTCGAAACGGGCCCCCAGCGCCGCCTGCGCCCGCTGGCGCAGCTCCATGATCTTCAGCTCGCCGATCTTGTAGCTGGTCGCCTGCCCCGGATTAGTCAGATAGCGCTCGACCTCCTTGACGATGTCGCGCTCGCTCAGCAGCGAGTTCTGGCGGAAGTATTCGATCGCCTGTTCGCGGCTCCAGCGCTTGGCGTGCAGCCCGGTGTCGGTGACCAGCCGCACGGCCCGCCACAACTCGGTCGAGAGGCGGCCGAAATCGGAATACGGGTCCTGATAGAAGCCCATCTCCTTGCCCAGCCGCTCGGCGTAAAGCCCCCAGCCCTCGGCGTAGGCGCCGTAGCCGCCGAAGCGCCGGAAACGCGGCAGACTCTCCATCTCCTGTGCATAGGCGATCTGGAAATGGTGGCCCGGCGCACCCTCGTGATAGCTGATGCCCTCGATCTGGGGCTTCAGCACCTGGGTCATGTCCGACAGGTTGACGTAGTAGATGCCCGGCCGCGAGCCGTCTGGGGCCGGGGCGTTGTAGAAGGCGATCGAAGCCGTCGCTTCGCGCCACGCCTCCACCGCTCGCACCTCCAGCGCCGACTCGGGCAGGTCGCTGAACCACTGCGGGGCGGCCGCCATCACCTGAGCGATGAAGGCCCGGGCGTCGGTAAGATACTGCTCCTTGCCCTCCGCCGTGTTCGGATACTGAAAGCGCGGATCGGTCTTCAGGTCGGCGAACATCTCCTGCAGCGAGCCGGCGAAGCCGACCTGCGTCATGATCGTCTGCATCTCGCCTTGCAGCCGGGTCACCTCGGCCAGACCGATCTCGTGGATCTGGTCCGCCGTCAGATCGGTGGTCGTCGAGAGCCGCAGCCGTGCATTGTAGAGTTCTTCCCCCTGCGGCAGACGCCACACGCCCGCGTCGCGGTCCGGCATGGCCGCCGCCTGGGCCTGAACCTCGGCCAGCGCCGCCAGCACCCCTTCGTAGCCGCGCTTCCACTCGCCGGTCAGCGCCGCGCGCCCTTCGGCCAGAAGCCGGTCCTCCGTCGCCTGATCGGCGGTGAGCGCGCCGACCTTGCGCTGGAAGTCGGCCCACACCGGATTGTCCGCGCCGCCGTCGAAGGGCGCGCCGGTGATGATGCCGCGGGTGTTGGCGATCGACGGCTCGAACACGAAGCTGGGCGAGATCACCCCCGCCGCCGCGCGCTGCCGCAACTCGGCGGCGATCACCCCCATCACCCTCTCGGCGTCCCTCAGGCGCGAGACATAGGCCTCGGCGTCGGAGACGCTGTCCACGCGGTGGTTGTTGATCATGAACACCGGCAGACCGGTCGTCGGATTGCCGTTGGCCGCGAACTGATAGCCCCACTCGCGCCAGCGGTTGGCCAGCCGCGCCTGCTCGACGCCATATTCGAACAGCCGCCACGACAGCCGGCTGTCGGCGCTCAGCGTCTGCGGATTGAAATGGTCGTTCAGCTGCGCCAGCTGGGACTCCGCCAGCGCCAGCGACCGTTCGGCCGCCGCGTCGGTGCCTTCGTCCAGCTTGTCGTAGTCGGTCTTGAGGCCAAGCGACGTCATCTGCTGCGGCGACAGCGCGATCCGCTCCTGAAACGCCTGCTCGAAGAACGCCGCCAGCCGCGCGTCCTCGCTCTGGGCCGTGGCGGTAGGGGCCGCTGACGTCTGCGCCAGAGCGGGTGCGGCCAGACCCGCGGTCAGGGCGAGGGCTGCGGTGGTGGCGATGAGCAGACGGCGCATGATGTTCCCCGATGACGGCAGCTCACGACAATCACCGCTCAGCGGTCGGGGCGCAAGTTGGGACCGTGTCAGGCCTTCCCTCACCAGCTCCCGCTGTTCGGCATCGACAGCCATGGCTCCGCCGGGGCCAGCGCCTCGCCTTCCTGCAGCAGTTCGATCGAGATGCCGTCGGGCGAGCGCACGAAGGCCATGCGGCCGTCCCGGGGCGGGCGGTTGATGACGACGCCGCCATCTATCAGACGCCGACAGGCCGCGTATATGTCGTCGACCTTGTAGGCGAGGTGACCGAAATTGCGGCCGCCGGCGTAGGGCTCCGGGTCCCAGTTGAAGGTGAGCTCGACCTCGGGCGCCCGCTCCGCCTCGGCGCGCGGGCGGTCGGTGGGCGCGGCGAGGAAGATCAGGGTGTAGCGCCCCGCCTCGTTCTCCATGCGCCGCGTTTCCTGAAGCCCGAGCAGGTCGCGATAGAACCGCAGCGAGGCGTCGAGGTCGGTGACGCGGACCATGGTGTGAAGGTAGCGCATGGGAGCTCCATCCGGGGAGAGGCGGGAAGCAATCTCCATACAGAGCCTTCAACTGACCGGCCACTCGCGATGGCCCGGGGGCTCTCGCCCACTCGCGAAATTGCGTCTAACGAGGCGCTCCCCGCGCCGAAGCCGAGTCCATGATCCAGTCCGTAGACGAGCACACCGACGACCCGAACCAGGGATTCATTGCGCTGGTGGCGGACCTGGCGGCGGTCAGCGGTCCCGACGGGCTCACGCTGCGCGAGATCCGTGATCGTCTCGACGAGCGCGCCTTCGGCCTGATGATCCTGATCCTCGCCATACCGTGCCTGGTGCCCGCGCTCTACGGGGTGCCACAGATCGTCGGCATCCCGATCCTGCTGCTGGCGGGACAGATGCTGCTGGGCCGCGTCGAGCCCTGGTTGCCCGAGATGGTCCTGAACCGGCGTGTTTCGAAGCCCTGGCTCGATCGCATGGCGGAGTTCGCCACCCGGCGCATGCCCTGGTTCGAGCGGCTGTCGCGGCCGCGGCTGACGGTGTTCGCGGAAGGCTGGGCGGAACGCGTCGTGGCCCTGTTCATGATCCTGGCGACCCTGACGATCGTCCTCCCGCTGACCAACACCGTCCCGTCGGTGGCGCTCGCTCTGCTTGCGGTCGGGCTGATCCAGCGCGACGGCCTGTTCGTCATCGGCGGGGCGGCCGTGGCGATCGGATGGATGACGGCGTTGATCACCGTCGCCATAGGCTTCTACTTCGGAGCCGGCTGGGCCGTGTCGCTGATCGCGCGCTTCGGCGGCTAAGCTGATCGACGCCGCCCGCCCCTCCCGCTATGAACAGGGTCCGATGAGAGGCCTGTACCGACTCCTGACGCGCTGGTGGACCGCCTTCGCCCTCGCCGCCTCGCTGGCGATGCTGGGCGCGGCGCATGCGTTCGAGCGCTTCGGCGGCCTCGCACCCTGCAATCTCTGCCTCAAGCAGCGGGAAGTGTACTGGGGCGCCGTCGCCATCGCCCTGACCGCCACCCTCTGGCACGTGATCAGCCGGGGCAGCCGGGGCACGCCGCGCATCGCCGCCTTCCTGCTGGCGGTCGTATTCGCCACCGGCGCCGTCACCGCGACCTTCCACATGGGCGGAGAGCTCGGCTGGTGGGAGCTGCCGGCGGCCTGCGCCGGAGGCGGGCCGATCGACCCGGCCGACTTCGAGTCCTTCGTGCTGGGGACCGGTCCGATCACCGACCTGCCGCTCTGCGACGAGGTGGCATGGAGCCTGCTCGGTCTTTCGATGGCAGGGTGGAACGCCCTGATCTCGGCCCTCCTCGCCGTGTTCAGCCTGCTCGCCGCCAAGAGGCCCAAGGATGCCCGCGCCCCAAGACCCTGAAGCGACGGCCAACCGCCGCATTCCGCTGGCCCGCCCCGGACCGGGCGCCAGCCGCCGTCGCCGGGCCGAGATTCTGCGCGTGGATCACGCCGGAGAATACGCGGCGGTCCATATCTATCGCGCCCAGCGCGCCGTCTTTGAAGGTCGCTCGGGCCGCGAGGCCATCGCCGCGGACATGGCGGAGATGCAGGGACAGGAGGCGGTTCACCTGGCCCGGTTCGAGGCCCTGCTGAACGCCGAGCGGGTGCGGCCGACCTTGATGACGCCGGTCTGGCGGCTGGCCGCTCTCGCGCTGGGAACCGGCACGGCCCTGCTGGGCGAGAAGGCCGCCCACGCGTGCACCGAGGCGGTGGAAGCCGTCATCGAGGAACACTACGCCGACCAGATCGCCGAGCTAGAGGACCGCGACCCCGATCTGGCGGCCGAGCTCAAGGTGTTCCGCGACGAAGAGATGGCCCACCACGACCACGCCGTCGACCACGGCAGCCGCGAGGCGCCGGGCTATCGCCTGCTGTCATCGGTCATCAAGGCCGGTTGCCGCGCTGCGATCAAGATCAGCGAGCGGGTGTAGGGTCGGCTCCCGACAGGGTCGCGCGCCCGCGCGCCGCTTGATCCCCCGCTCGCTCCTGCGGAGCGCCGGAGGATGACGACAAAGGGGCAAGGAAGGTTCGGTGTCCCGCTATCTCTCGATCACATCGAACGCCAGAAGCAGCGTTCGCTGAC
>NZ_DASWNO010000228.1:0-15960 GCF_036399195.1 Brevundimonas sp. | reverse complement strand
TAGCTCAGCGACACCTCGGCGCCCTCGGGCAGTTTGCGCACGATCTCGTACAGGGTGTGGGCCGGGGCGGTGATCTGGCCCTCGACGTTCACCTGAGCCTCGGCCTCGTCGACCATCTCCATGTCGAGGTCGGTCGCGGCGAACGACAGCTTGTCGCGCCCGGCCGACAGCAGGACGTTGGACAGGATGGGGATGGTGTTTCGGCGTTCGACGACGCTCTGAACATGGCCCAGGGCCTTGAGGAGCGCGGATCGTTCGATGGTCAGCTGCATGTCGTCTCGCCCGGGGTGCGGCGACTCAAAGCGTCACCGCGACTAGAGGGCCTTGGACACTAGCGGATTGGGGGGCGGGAGCAAGGAAGGGACGAGGGATGAGGGAATAGGGATGAGGGACGCAACCACATCGATGTGTGGATAAGCTCTTCGGCCGGCCATCAGGCCTTCGCTTCCTAATCCCTAATCCCTCATCCCTAACCCCTGAGCTTGCGCGTCAGCGTCTCGACGTCCCGCGCGATCTGGTCGTCCAGCCCCATCAGCTCCTCGATCTTGCGCACGCCGTGCAAGACCGTGGTGTGGTCGCGCCCGCCGAAGCGACGGCCGATGTCGGGGTAGGAGCGGGTCGTGTGCTGCTTGCACAGCCACATGGCGATCTGGCGCGGGCGGGCGACGGCGCGGGTGCGTCGCTCGGACAGGAGGTCCGCCTGCTTAAGGCTGAAGTGGTCGGCGACGGTCTTCTGGATCTCGTCGACAGTGATGCGGCGCTCGGGCCCGCCGCGCAGGGCCGAGCCGAGCAGGGTCTGGGTCTCGTCGACGCTGAGCGACGACAGCCGGGCCCCCGCGACGGCGGCGAGGGTGTTCACCGCGCCCTCGAGCTCGCGCATCGAGCCGGGCGTGCGGTCGACAAGGTGTTCGAGCACCTCGGCCTGAACCTCGCCGGACACCACGCCCAGCCGGGCCAGCGTTTCGATGCGGTTGCGGGCCACCGCCAGCTTCAGGGCCCGGTCGGCGGGCTCGACCGGGCAGGTCAGGCCCGAGGCCAGATGGCTGCGCAGCCGCGGCTCGACCTCGGTCAGCGCCATCGGGGGGCGGTCGGCCGAGATGACGATCTTCTTGCCGTCCTCGATCAGGGCCGTGAGGGTCGAGAGCAGCTCTTCCTGGGTCGAGGACTTGCCCCCGACGAACTGGACGTCGTCGATCAGCAGCATGTCGGCGCCGCGCAGGCTGTCCTTGAAGGCCGCCATCGTGCGGTCCTGGGTGGCGCGCACGAAGGTCGACAGGAAGCGCTCGGCGGTCAGATAGACCACCCGGGCGTCGGGCCGCAGGCGCTGCGCCTCCCAGGCGATGGCGTTCAGCAGGTGGGTCTTGCCGTAGCCGTAGGGGCCGCAGAAGAAGATCGGGTTGAAGTGGCCGTCGGCCCAGGCCGCGGCCTGACGGGCGATGGCCAGGGCGAAGGCGTTGCCCTGTCCCTCGACGAAACTGTCGAACGTGAGCCGTTCCTGCAGGCCGGCGGCGCGGACCGCGCGGGCCCCGTCCGCGACCGGCGGCACGGTGGCCATCGGCATGGGGGCGGGAGAGGCTTGCGGCAGGGTGATGATGGCTGCGCCCTCGGCGCGGCCGGCCGCGACCTGCGAGGCTGAGGGGGTCGAGCCCATCTCGGCCCGGCAGCGGACGTCGAGCCGGCGCGACAGCCCGTCGAGGCCGAGCCACAGCTCGTTCATGCGGCGCAGGGCGTTCTTGCGAACCCAGTCACGGGCGTAGGCGGTGGGGGTGACGAGGATCAGCTGGCCGGCGCCGTCGGCGCGCACCGCCGAGGGGGCGATGTAGGAGCTGAACGGCCCCTCGCCGATCTCGCTCCGCAGCCGTCCGGCCGCCTCGGTCCAGATACGATCCGGATCCGTCATCCCCGCCATCCCCGCGCTCCCCGTAAGCATCAGCCACCCTTCAGATCCATCACCCGCCGCACTTCAGAGCGCCTGACACCGGGACGACTTCTCCTGTCCCGCGCGGCTGGAGGCCATGCGGGTGGGGTCGTACTCTTGCATCAGGCGTCTCACGCCGCCCCGGAAACTCGCTCCAGACCGTCTTCATCCGTAGGGGGATGGAAGTGCGTCAGCGCCTCAAACTTACGCCGGGCGGGGGGTGCGTCAACGCTGATTCGCGAGTCGAATCGCACTTAAAATTGTTGACTCCGCTAAAGCCAAACGCCGTCAACGAAAAACCGCGTTTCGCCACAGGGGCGGGCGCCGATCAGGTCCTCAGAGGTTAGCTGCACACGCGGAAACGGCGAGGGAGCGGTTGCGCCCTCGCCGTTGGAATCTCTCGTGTTTTCTGTGACAGGCCCGTGAAAGGCCGTCAGCAGACCGCTGTGTCAGGCAGCGGACATTTTCTTCAGCTGGGCGGCCAGGCGGCCGACCTTGCGCGAGCCCGTGTTCTTGTGAACCACGCCCTTGGAGACGGCGCGCATCAGCTCGGACTGAGCCTCGACGAACGCGGTCTTGGCGGCGCCGGCGTCGCCGCCCGTCACGGCTTCCTGAAACTTGCGCAGGAAGGTGCGGACGCGCGTGCGGCGCGCCTTGTTCACTTCGGTGCGGGCGGCGATCTTGCGGATCGCTTTCTTGGCGCCGGGATTGTTGGCCATCAGTCAAACCTTCGAACGGAAAACGCCGCGGAGCACACGTCCACGGCGCGGAAATCTCAAGAGCGCGCGGCTATAGCGGAAAGGTCCGGGCGGTTCAAGGGCGCAGCCGCACGCCGCGGGGGCGCGAACCAAAAAGCCGTCGCAGCCTAAAGCTTGGCCGGGAACGAAGCGCCTGCCGCACGATTTCCAGCGAGACCGAGGAGCTCTCCCATGTCCAACCCGCCGCTGTCCACGGACGCCGACGTCGCCTCTCCCGCCTTCACCGACAAGGACGCGGTCGAGGGCGAGTTCTCGGCCAACAGCATCCGCGCCGTCATGATCAACCGCCCCCGTCAGGCGCTGTACGACTTCTGGCGCGACTTCCGGAATTTTCCGCAGTTCGCCGAGAATGTGAAGGAGGTCGAGCTGCTGGAGGGGACCCGCTCGCAGTGGACCATCGCGGGGCCGGCGGGCATGGACATGGATCTGGTGTCCGAGATCACCGAGGACCGGCCCGGAGAATACATCGCCTGGCGCTCGACCGAAGGCTCGGATGTCGATCACGAGGGCTGGGTCGAGTTCCGCGACAACCCCTTCGGCCGCGGCACCGAGGTGCGGGTGTTCGTCAGCTACGATCCGCCCGCCGGAGCCCTCGGCAAGGTCGTCGCCAAGGTGCTGCAGCGCGAGCCGCGCATTCAGGCCCGGCGCGAGTTGAGACGGTTCAAGCAGCTGATGGAGACGGGCGAGATCCCGACGTCCAAGGCCCCCGACGCCGCGCCTCGCGCCGACCGCCATCTCTGATCCCGAACGAAAGACAGCCCATGCGCGCCCTTACCTGGCACGGCAAACACAACGTCCAGATCGACACCGTTCCCGATCCGCAGATCGTCAATCCGCGCGACGCGATCATCAAGATCACCGCCACGGCCATCTGCGGCTCCGACCTGCACCTCTACGACAGCGTCATCCCCGGAATGTCCAACGGCGACATCCTCGGCCACGAGTTCATGGGCGAGGTGGTCGAGATCGGCCGGGGCAACACGAGCCTGAAGGTCGGCCAGAAGGTGGTGGTGCCTTTCACCATCTCCTGCGGCAGCTGCTTCTTCTGCGGCAAGCAGCAGTACTCCGCCTGCGACAACTCCAACCCCGCCGACAAGTCCGACGCCTCGGAGATCGCCTACGGCTACCCGATGGCCGGCATCTTCGGCTATTCGCACCTGACGGGCGGATACGCGGGCGGTCAGGCCGAGTACGCCCGGGTGCCCTATTCCGACATCGGCCCGATCGTGGTTCCCGACGGGATCGAGGACGAGCGGGTGCTGTTCCTGTCGGACATCTTCCCGACGGGCTGGATGGCCGCCGAGAACGCCGAGATCGAGCCGGGCGACACGGTGGCGGTCTGGGGCTGCGGCCCGGTTGGCCTGTTCGCGATCAAGAGCGCCAAGCTGATGGGCGCCGGGCGGATCATCGCCATCGACCACCACCCGCGCCGGCTGGAGCTGGCGAAGCAGAACGGCGCCGAGGTGCTGAACTACCACGAGGTGAAGGTGCGCGAGGCCCTGACCGAGATGACGGCCGGCATCGGTCCCGACGCCTGCATCGACGCAGTGGGCATGGAGGCGCACGGCTTCGCGCCCGACAACATCATTGACGCGGTCAAGCAGGAGACCAAGCTGGGCACCGACCGCCAGCATGTGCTGCGCGAATGCATCATGGCCTGCCGCAAGGGCGGTCGCGTCTCGGTGCCGGGGGTCTATGGCGGCGTCGGCGACAAGCTGCCCATCGGCGCCTTCATGCAGAAGGGCCTGACCATCCGCACCGGCCAGACGCATGTGCAGAAATACCTGCCGCAACTGCTTCAGATGATCATGGACGGCAAGATCGACACCACCGACCTGATCAGCCACCGGCTGCCGCTGGAGCAGGCGCCCGAGGCCTATCGCAACTTTCACAGCAACCAGAACGAATGGACGAAGGTTGTTCTGAAACCCCACTGACGAACAGGAGACGGCGATGACCGACCCCAATCAGGCTTCCTCGAGCGACGACCAGGCCAGCAAGAGCCACGCCGACGCGCCGCGCCCCGATCAGGACGCAGGTCCCAAGAGCGGCGCGGGCAAGCCGGCCGAGAACCCCGCGACGCCGGCGACCGGCGCCAGCGGCGCCGCGGGCGCGGGCAGCCCGGCCGGCTTTGGTCGCGGCAGCTAGGATGATGCGTATCTATCGCGTGACCGTCGGCGTCGAGGGCGGCCCCACCCGCGTCCTGAAAGTGCCGTCCAAGACCGACGTCCAGGCCGGCGACGCAGCCGTCACCCAGATGTCCGAGGGCGAGTCGATCCTGTCGATCGCAGAGACCGACGATCCCTATCAGGAGGTCGACGCCATGCCGGCGGGCACCCAGACCCACCCGGACCAAATCACCTAGACGAGTGGTGGAGGCGCGGCCGTGAGCCCGGCCGCGCCGACGCCGGTGCAGACCGCGCGGTTGGTGTCGTAGACGCCGCCCGCCTGTTTGCAGGCGTCGGTGGCGCGATAGCTGCGGCCGACCCAGCCGGCGCCGAAGCCGATGGCCAGCACCAGAATGAAACCGATAAGCTTGAGCATGAGGCGTCCTCCGCCCCTGTAACGCTCACCGCCCGGTGAAGTTCGGTTTCCGCTTCTCGACGAAGGCGGCCATGCCCTCCTTCTGGTCCTCGAAGGCGAACAGCGAGTGGAACAGGCGGCGCTCGAACTGGACGCCCTGCGTCAGCGTCGTTTCAAGCGCGGCGTTGACCATCTCCTTGTTGGCCATGACCGCGAGCGGGCTCTGCGAGGCGATCTTCGCGGCGATCTTGCGGACCTCGTCCAGCAGGGTCTCGTGCGGCACGACGCGCGACGCCAGCCCGGCGCGCTCGGCCTCGGCCGCGTCCATCATCCGGGCGGTCAGGACCATGTCCATTGCTTTTGATTTGCCGACCAGCCGGGTCAGGCGTTGCGAGCCGCCGATCCCGGGCGCAACGCCGAGGTTGATCTCGGGCTGGCCGAACTTCGCCTTCTCCGAGGCGACGATGAAGTCGCACAGCATGGCCAGCTCGCAGCCGCCGCCGAGGGCGAAGCCGTTCACCGCGGCGATGATCGGCTTGCGAAAGCGGGTGATGCGGTCGTGACCCAGCGAGAAGAAGTTCGCCTTGTACATGTCGGCGTATGACTGGTCCGACATCTCCTTGATGTCCGCGCCGGCGGCGAAGGCCTTGTCGCCCGAGCCGGTCAGGATCAGGCAGCGGACGCTGTCATCATGCTCGACCGCGTCGAGGAAGGCCGCCAGATCGGCGAACAGGGCCGAGTTGAGCGCATTCAGCGCCTCCGGCCGGTTCAGCGTCACCACCGCATAACCGTCGGCGTGGCGTTCGATCAGAAGGGTGGAATAGCTGTCGGCCATGGGAGCTCTCGGGGTGGCTGGTGGCTGGTGGCTAGTGGCTAGTGGCTAGTGGTTCGGGACGCAACGGAGCGCGCTGACAATCCGCTGTCCCGGAGAGGAGCAACAGGCCCCCCAGGACACCTAGCCGCCAATCACTCGCCAACCCCTTCACCGTCTCGGCATCAACGCCAGCGTCAGGCCGGCCCGGAGCAGTTCGGCGGCGACGACCATGGCCAGCAGGGCGTTGGCGGCGATCACCTGCCCTCGCGCATCGGACAGGTCGAAGCTCCAGCCGAACAGGGACGCGAAGGCGAGCCCGCCGGCCGCCGTCAGGACGAGCCCGATCAGCAGCATGAGGGCGACATGGCTCGCCTTGAGCGCGGCCTGGAGCGTCGGGCCGTCGTCCAGGGCGCGAGTCTTCCGGCGGACCAGCCAGGCGATCAGACCCGTCGCCACCGTTTCGGCGACGACGATCGCGGCCAGGGCGCCGAGGAACCACAGGGCGAGGCCGCCCGTCTCTCCGCGCCGCATCTGCTGCAGGAAGTGGGCGAAGTATCCGCCCCAGACGGCGAGGCCGACGATCAGGCTGATCCAGAGATGGGTTCGGCGGTGGGTCATGGCCCGCTTCTTATCGCCTGACGCCCACCATGTCCGCCAGCTTCAGGACCGTGTTCCAGTTGCGGCCGGTCCCCATGCCGAGCACGCGCGGCGTGGCCTTCTTGAAGATGGCGGACTGGCCCTGCCCGTTCGGGAACCAGAAATACAACACGCCGTCGACGGCTTTCACCGCCTCGCCCTCTCCGGCCAGCGCGCGGCAGGCGTCCAGCGCGCCGGGCTTCACTCCGTCCTTCATGACCATCGCGAGCACCTTCGCGGGATGGTCCGCGGCTTCCGTCGGGAAGGGGTTGCCGGCGATCAGGCGCGCCCATTGCTCCGGCGTGCGGACCATGGCGGCGACCTTCAGGCCGAAGGTCGTCTCCATCGCGGCCTCGATGTCCTGCTCGAGCGCGGCCGGAGCCTTTGCGCTCTCGACCACGAGGTTGCCGCTTGCGGCGAGCGTGCGTGGGTGATTTAGCCCCATCCGCACCGACATGGCGCGCTGCTCGGCCACCGGGGCGCGAACGCCTCCCGTGTTCATGCCGCGGAACAGGATGATGCGATGGTCGGTCATGGACTTCTCCGGAGGCGGCGTCAGCGATCGTACATTATGACAAGCAGCGCCGCAGTAACGTCGCGGACTCGCTACGGTCACGGTTCGGCGCTAAGGTGGGTTCGTCGCTGGGATCTCAGCATCGGGGCGAGCCGTGGAATACATCTGCTACATCGACCGTGAGCGGAGTGATGTCCCTTTCATGGACATCATCCATGCAGACACCCTGGCGGACGCGCGTGATCTCGTGCGCATCCTGATGTCGCAACGCTCCGACAGTCTGGGCGCGCGGCTGTTCGTCGGCGAGGAGCTCGTCGAGACCCTCCCGTCCTTCTGGGGCGCGCTGGAAGCCCAGGCCTGATCATACGATCCCGGTCAGGGGAGGCTGGAACGGCGCCCCAGAACCTGCGTTTTGCCGCCTATGCCAGACAGTGAACATAACAAGGACCTCAGCGACGACGCGCTGGAGCCGCGGGACGACAAGGGTTCGGTCGTCATCGAGAACCCGCCCAGCCCCCGGCTCCACCTCACCGCCGATGCGACCGAGATCAGCGCCCTGCGCATGCTCGACGCGGCGGACAAGGCGCGCAAACGGCGCTGACGGCACGGCTCAGCGCCTCTGGCAGGACGGGCACCAGAAGGTCGACCGCCCGCCCTGCACCGTGCGCCTGACGGCGCCTGGGCAGCCCTGCCCCAGGCACGGCTTTCCCTCGCGTCCGTAGACGTCGAAGCGGTGCTGGAAATAGCCCTGACCGCCGTCGGCGTTGGCGAAGTCCTTCAGTGTCGAGCCGCCGGCGAGGATGGCCTCGTTCAGAACGTCCCGGACCACGGCCGCGAGCGTCTCAAGCCGTCGCTTCGACACCTTGCCGGCGGCCGTCAGCGGCGAGATGCGGGCGCGGTACAGGGCCTCGCAGACATAGATGTTGCCCAGGCCGGCGACGATGCGCTGGTCCAGCAGGCTGACCTTGACGTTCTGCTTCTTGCCCGCGAAGGCCTCGGCCAGATGCGCCCCGGAGAAGCCGTTGCCCAGCGGCTCAGGCCCCAGCCCCGCGAACCAGGGATGCGCGTCGACCTGATCGGTGGCGATCAGCCCCATGAAGCCGAAGCGGCGCGCGTCGGCGAAGCCCACCCGGGTCGTGACGCCGTTGCTGACGGCGCACAGGCTGACGTGCTCGTGCTTGCCGGCGATCGGCGCCGCCTCTTCGAACTCGCCCAGCTGCTCGCCGTCGAGGGTGAAGCGTCCGGTCATGCCCAGATGGGTGACCCAGGTCTCGCCGGTGGACAGCCGCGCCAGCAGGTATTTGGCCCTGCGGTCGATCCGCTCCACCGTCGCGCCATCGAGCCGCTCGGGGAACCGGTCGGGAAACGGGAAGCGCAGATCCGGCCGGTTCTGCCGCACCCGCGCCAGCCGCGCGCCGACCAGCACCGGCTCCAGTCCCCGGCGGACGGTTTCGACTTCGGGGAGTTCGGGCATCGCGCTGGATAACCCACGCCGTCAGCGGCGAGAAGCCGAAACCTAGTCCGCTCGATAGGGGGTGTGACAGGACTGGCAGGTCTGGCGCACCACGGCCCACTGAGCGGCGAATCCGGGCGCGTCGCCCGCGCGGGCCAGCTCGTTGAGGCGCTCGGCCGCCGCGGCATACTCCGCCGCCTTCGCTTGGAAACCGGCGCGATCGGACCAGATTTCAGGCTTGGCCTTGGTCGGGACGCCCGCCTCCGCGCCGGTTCCCTCGGGGAACATGCGTGGGAGGGTGTGGGCCCAGCGCGCCAGGGCGCGGCTGTTGAACGCCTGGGTGTTGGGGGCGGCGTTCGCGTCGATCGCCGACTTCATGGCGCCCATGGCCACGCCCGACAGGTTGAACGCCGCCTGACGTCCGGCGATGACATCCGCGGCGCTTGCCCCTGCCGCCGCGGGCGGGGCGGCGGCGGTCGCCGTTTCACCCGAAGAGCCGGCGCTGGCCGCGCAGCCGGCGCACAAGAGCGCGAGCGCGGCGATCGTGGCGGTTCGCTTCATGACATCCCTCCCGAGGAACGGCCACGCTTGATCGATCGCCGAGGCATGTCAATGGACTTGCCGGTTCGCAAGCGCCCTAGCCACCCGCCTGATTTCCCGCTTAGCTCCGCCGAAGAGGGAGAGACCGTCCATGACCGATACGACCGCCCAGAAGGCGCCGGCCGGCAAACGCATCGAGCTGACCCTGCGCGCGCTGGCGCTGGGCTGCGTGCTGGCCGTAATCTTCACCGCCGCCAACACCTATCTAGGGCTGAGGGTCGGGCTGACCTTCGCCTCGGCCATTCCGGCGGCGGTCATCTCCATGGCCATCCTGAGGGCGTTCAAGACCTCGACCATCTGGGAGAACATGACCGTCCAGACCGTGGCCTCGGTCGGCGGGGCCATGAGTTCGATCATCTTCGTCTTGCCCGGCCTCGTCATGATCGGCTGGTGGCTGGAGTTCCCGATCTGGGAGTCGGTGGCGATCTGCGTGCTGGGCGGGGTGCTGGGCGTGACCTTCTCCATCCCGCTGCGCCGGGCCCTCGTGGTCAACGGCGGCCTGCCCTATCCCGAAGGCGTCGCGGCGGCCGAGGTGCTGAAGGTCGGCTCGCGCGGCGCGGCCCAGACCGAGAGCGCGGTGCGCGAGAACAAGTCGGGCCTGTGGATCGTGGTCCTCGGCTCGCTTGTCTCCGGCGGCTACGCCTACCTCGCCTCGGCCCGCGTGTTCGCGGGCGAGGCGGCGCGCTTCTTCAAGCTGCCCGTCGCTCTCGGCGGCGGGGCCACCGGCCTCGGCTTCGGCATGCAGTTCGCCCTGCTCGGCGCCGGCCACCTGATCGGCCTGACCGTGGGGCTGGCGCAGCTGTTCGGCCTGCTGGTGGCGTGGTTCATCGCCGTGCCGATCATGACCTCGCCCGAGTACGTCACCTGGCTGAACGGCTTCGGCATCGACTCGATCGCGGCCACGGTCGCCGCGGGCGCGCCGGCCGAGGAGCTGGCCACGACGGTCTGGCGCAACGAGGTCCGCTTCATGGGCGCGGGGGTCATCGGCGTGGCGGCCATCTGGACCCTGATCAAGCTGGCCGGCCCCCTGATCGGCGGCCTGACCTCGGCGCTGGCGGCCAACCGCCGCCGCAACGCCGGCGAGGTGATGACCCTCACCGAGCAGGACATCCCGATCAACCTGATCGCCGGCATCTCGGTCGCGGCGCTGGCCGGGATCGCGGTCCTGCTGGCCTACTTCGCCCAGATGTCGCCGGCGCTGGCCGGCGCCACCCCGATGCTGGTGGCCGGAGGTCTGATCTACGTCGTGCTGATCGGCTTCGCGGTCGCGGCGATCTGCGGCTACATGGCCGGCCTGATCGGCTCGTCTAACAGCCCGGTGTCGGGCGTGGGCATCCTCGCCATCGTGATCGCCTCGCTGCTGATGCTGGGGGTCATGGCGGTCGCGGGCGTTCCCGCCGATCCGTCGATCATCGCCTACGCCCTGATCGTCACCGCCGTGGTCTTCGCCGTCGCGGTGATCGCCAACGACAACCTGCAGGACCTCAAGACCGCCCAGCTGGTCGAGGCGACGCCCTGGCGCCAGCAGGCGGCCCTGATCGTCGGCGTCGTCGCCGGCGCCATCGTCATCCCCTTCGTGCTGAACGCCCTGAACCGCGCCTTCGGCTTCGAGGGCGGCCCTCCCGGCATCGCCAACGAGCCGCTGGCCGCGCCGCAGGCGACGCTGATCTCGGCGCTGGCGCGCGGCGTCATCGGCGGCGACCTGCGCTGGGACCTGATCGGCCTCGGCGCGGTGATCGGGGCCCTGATCATCCTGCTCGACTTCTCGCTCAACCGGGCCACCAACGGCCGAATGAAGCTGCCACCGCTCGCCGTCGGCATCGGCTTCTACCTGCCCGCGGCGGTCACCACGATGCTGGTCATCGGGGCGGTATGCGGCTGGCTGTACGAGAAGAGCCTGCGCAAGACCTCCTTCGCCGACGTCGGTCGCCGCATGGGCGTGCTGCTGGCCTCGGGGCTGATCGTCGGCGAGAGCCTGTTCGGCGTGTTCAACGCCGGCGTCATCGGAGCCACCGAGAACGAGGCGCCGTTCGCCCTTCTGCCCGAGGGCTCGACCTGGCCCGCCATGCTGGCCGGGGTGGTTGTCTTCGCCGTCATAACCTTCGCCCTCTACCAGTGGATCCGCAGCCGCTCGGCCCGCGTCTGACCGCCTTGGCGCCGCCCTTTTCCTGAGGGATAGACCCCGCCGCTTCGCCAGTGCGTGTCTCACGCGCACTGGCGTTTCCGCGTTCGCCCCTGTAAGAGGCGCGCGCTCCCCGCATCGTCGCCTGAACCCAGCGGCCGCCCCAACGTTTTGACCGGGCCGGCCGCCTTGCACGTCTGATAGTCAAATGAACCTGCGCAACGTCGCCATCATCGCCCACGTCGACCACGGCAAGACCACCCTGGTGGACCAGCTGCTCGCCCAGTCGGGGGTCTTCCGAGCCAATGAAGCCCAGTCCGAGCGGGCGATGGACTCCAACGACCAGGAGAAGGAACGCGGCATCACCATCCTGGCCAAGTGCACGAGCGTGCTCTGGAACGGCAAGGCGGGCGAAACGCGCATCAACATCATCGACACGCCCGGCCACGCCGACTTCGGCGGCGAGGTGGAGCGCATCCTCGGCATGGTGGACGGCTGCGTCCTGCTGGTGGACGCCGAGGAAGGCGTCATGCCCCAGACCAAGTTCGTGCTGACCAAGGCGCTGAAGATGGGTCTGCGCCCGATCCTGTGCATCAACAAGGTCGACCGCGCCCACGCCGATCCCGACAAGGTCCACAACGCCGCCTTCGACCTGTTCGCCGCCATCGGCGCGACCGACGAGCAGCTGGACTTCCCGCACATCTACGCCTCGGGTCGGGCCGGCTGGGCGACGCTGGACCTGAACCAGCCGTCCGACAACCTGGCCCCGCTGTTCGACCTGATCGTCGACCACGTGCCGGCGCCCAAACAGGTCCAGGCCGCCGACGGGCCGTTCCAGATCCTGAACGTGCTGATCGAGAGCGATCCCTTCCTCGGCCGTCTGCTGACCGGCCGGATCGAGAGCGGCAAGGCCGTCCCGGGCATGTCGATCAAGGCCCTGTCGCGCGACGGCAAGATCATCGAACAGGGCCGCATCACCAAGGTGCTGGCCTTCCGCGGCCTGAAGCGTCAGCCGGTGGACAGCGCCGAGGCCGGCGACATCGTCGCCATCGCCGGCATGTCGAAGGCCACCGTGGCCGACACCCTGTGCGCCCTCGAAGTGACCGAGGCCCTGCCCGCCCAGCCGATCGATCCGCCGACCATCTCCATGACCGTCTCGGTCAACGACAGCCCGCTGGCGGGCCGCGAAGGCGACAAGGTCCAGTCGCGCGTGATCCGCGACCGCCTGCTGAAGGAGGCCGAGGCCAACGTCGCCATCCGCGTCACCGAGACCGGCGGCAAGGACGCGTTCGAGGTCGCCGGCCGCGGCGAACTGCAGCTGGGCGTCCTGATCGAGAACATGCGCCGCGAAGGTTTCGAGCTGTCGATCAGCCGTCCGCGCGTGGTCTATCAGACCGGCGAGAACGGCGAGCGGCTCGAGCCGATCGAGGATGTCGTCATCGACGTCGACGACGAATACACCGGCGTGGTCATCGAGAAGCTGTCGGCCCGCAAGGCCGAGCTGAAGGACATGGGCCCGTCGGGCGCCGGCAAGACGCGCCTGACGCTGAAGTCGCCGTCGCGTTCGCTGATCGGCTATCAGGGCGAGTTCCTGACCGACACCCGCGGCTCCGGCGTGCTGAACCGCGTGTTCAGCCACTATGAGCCGCACAAGGGCGCCATCGAGGGCCGCCTAAAGGGCGTGCTGGTCTCGAACGGCGACGGCGAAACCGCCGCCTTCGCCCTGTGGAACCTCGAAGACCGCGGCGTCATGTTCGTCGGCGGCGGCGAGAAGACCTATCAGGGCATGATCATCGGCGAGAACGCCCGTTGGGACGACCTCGACGTCAACCCGATGAAGGCCAAGCAGCTGAACAACATCCGCGCTGCCGGCAAGGATGAGGCCGTTCGCCTGACGCCGCCGCGCCGTCCCTCCCTCGAGCAGGCGATCGCCTACATCGAGGAAGACGAGCTGGTGGAAGTGACGCCCAAGTCGATCCGCCTGCGCAAGGCGGTGCTCAACCCCTCGTTCCGCAAGAAGCGCGTCCGCGAGGAGTAGCTTGGCCGTGGTGTGGCCGTCCCTGAGCGGGAATCGGCCAATCGGGGCGCCCTAAAGGTCATTCTGGGGCGCCCGAAACGAAACGAAAGAGCGTGAGTTAGGCCTTTCGGTGCGAGCCCTCCCGCTCGCTTGGACAAGGCAGATATCATGCGTAAGACCGCGCTCCTCACTGGGGCTGCCGGCCTGTTCCTCATGACCGCTCCGGCGATCGCCCAGGACAGCACGGCCCCGCAGACCCCGCCCGCGACGACGACGACCGAAGCGCCCGCCCAAGCCCCCGCGCTGACCCTTCAGCCCGGCTCGACGGTGCGTGGCGGCGACGGCGATCTCGGGACCCTCGTCGGCGCCCGCCTGAACGGCGGCCGCCAGCAACTAACCGTTCAAGGCGCCGACGGCACGGTGCGCGCGGTGCCGATCGACGGCATCCGGCAGGAAGGCGACGTGGTCGTCGTCGACTTCACCGTCGCCCAGTTCGGGACCGCCGAGACGGTGACCCAACCGGCGACACCCGCCACCCCGGCCGAGCCGGGCGTGAGCTCCGCCACTCCGGCGACCCCGGCGGTCCCTGGCGACACGACGCCTGACATGGACAACGGCGACGACACCGACGCAGACGCCGACACGGACGCTGAAGAGCCGGTGGAATCGACGCGGCCCGGCGCCGCTCCGGCTACGCCCGCCACTCCGGCGACGCCCGCCGAGCCCGGCGTGACCCCGGCGGCCCCGGCCACGCGCGCGACCCCGGCCACGCCTCCGGCCCAGGCCAATCCGAACGCCGGCGGCAATAACGGAAGCGCCGCGCCTCCGGCCGGCGAAGCGGCCGGAAAACCCGGCTCCTGATCCTACAACAGGCAAACGAAAAAAGGGCGGCTCCGACAGGAGCCGCCCTTCTCTTTCGCCGGATCGTTCAGATCAGGTCCGGCGCTTGACCAGGCCGACCAGGAACAGCAGCAGGCAGGCGCCCAGGAAGGCCACCAGCAGCGTCACGATATTGAAGCCGCCGACATCGATGCCGAGCAGGTTCGAGGCGATGAAGCCGCCCAGAAGCGCGCCGATGACGCCGACGATCAGGTTCGTGATCAGGCCGTGGCTGCGGCCCATGACCTTCTCGGCAAGCCAGCCGGCGACGATGCCGATGACGATCCAACCAATAATTCCCAGTCCCATGTGTCTTCTCCTGACAGGTCAAAGCGCAATCGCTCTGTCGCTCTAATGCACCGCTGCGGCAACGGTTGCGGCGGAGCGGTAGAACATCGGTTTTTGGCAGTCGCCCGTAAGGCGAGCGCGGCACGGCCCTTGCCGCTCGAAGGGGGAACCGTCCCGCTTCGGGACAGCGCTCGACAGGGGAAACATCATGGCCACCGACATCGACCTGCACCTCGGCCGCCGCCTGCGCCGTCGTCGCCGCCTTCTGGGTCTGACCCAGCAGCAGCTGGCGACCCAGGTCGGCATCCGCTTCCAGCAGATCCAGAAATACGAGTGCGGCGCCAACCGCATCTCCGCGGCCCGCCTATGGCAGCTGGCGGAGGCGCTGGAGTCGCCCGTCAGCTATTTCTACGACGGCCTGGAGGAGGTCATGGACCGCAGCGGATCGGCCGGTCCGGGCGGCGAGGTCTTCTCGCGCAAGGAGACGCTGGACCTGATCCAGGCCTTTTACCAGCTGGACGAACAGCCCCGCCGCCGCCTGCTGGACCTGGCCAAATCCCTGCACGGGGACGGCCCGGCGGCGTAGGGAGTGATGGTGGCTAGTGGCTAGTGGCGGGTGATTGGCGGCTGATCGTGGACGGCCTCAAGCGGCTCCTTCGCGCTGGCGGCCAGACCGGCGAACCACTAACCACTAATCACCAGCCACCAATCACCAGCCACCGATCACACGCCCCATGACCGAGTACGAACTGTTCGCCGTCGAACTGGCCCGCGAGGCGGCGCGCGTGTCCCTGCCCTACTTCCGGGGTGACTACGCCGAAAGCGACAAGGGCGAACCCGGGGCGTTCGACCCGGTCACCCAGGCCGATCAGGAAGCCGAGGCGGCGCTCCGGCGGCTGATCGCCGTCCGCTATCCGGATCACGGCGTCATAGGCGAGGAGTACGGCGAGGACCGGCCGGAGGCCGAGCACGTCTGGATTCTCGACCCCATCGACGGCACCCGCGCCTTCATCGCCGGGCTTCCGCTGTGGACCAATCTGATCGCCCTCCGCGCCGAGGGGCGGCCGACCGTCGGGGTCATCGGACAGCCTTATCTGGACGAGATCTTTCTCGGCGGACCCTCGGGCGCACGCCTGCTGAAAGGGGGAGGCGAGACGCCCTTGGCGGTCCGGCCTTGTCCGAAACTGACCGACGCGGTGATCGCGACCACCGATCCTGACCTGTTCACCGGGGCGGAGCTGGGGGCCTGGACCCAGGTGCGGGCCGCCGCCCGCCTCGCCCGGCTCGGCTGCGACGCCTACGCCTACGCCATGGTCGCCGCGGGCCGGATCGATCTGGTGGCCGAGAGCGCGCTGAAGGTCTGGGACTGGTCCGCGCTGATACCGGTCATTGAGGCGGCGGGCGGCAGGGTCACCGACTGGCGCGGCGAAACGCCCGG
>NZ_DASWNO010000227.1:0-7091 GCF_036399195.1 Brevundimonas sp. | reverse complement strand
CTACCGCGGCGCGCGTTTCGCCAATATCCGCTGCAGCGTCCGCCGGTGCATGCCCAACCGGCGCGCGGTTTCCGAGACATTGTGGTCGCACAGCTCATAGACCCGCTGGATATGCTCCCAGCGCACCCGGTCCGCGCTCATGGGATTGTCCGGCGGCTCGGGGGCCTCGCCGGTCGAGAGCAGGGCCTTGACCACGTCGTCGGCGTCGGCCGGCTTCTGCAGATAGTCGACGGCGCCGGCCTTCACGGCGGCCACGGCGGTGGCGATGGCGCCGTAGCCGGTCAGCATGACGATGCGGGCGTCGTCGCGGCGCTCGCGGATGGCTTCGACGACCTTCAGGCCGTTGCCGTCCTCCAGCCGCATGTCCAGCACGGCGAAGGCCGGGACGGTGCTCTTCAGCGCTTCGTTGGCTTCGGCCAGCGACGCGGCAGTGGTGACCTGGAAGCCGCGGCTCTCCAGAGCGCGGCCCAGCCGGGTGCGCAGGGCGTTGTCGTCGTCGAGCAACAGCAGGGTCTTATCGGCGAGGGCGGCGATCCGGTCTTCAGCGTCGGGCATCACAGGTCTCCTGGGGCCTCAAGTCGGTAAAGGTACGGGCGCGGTCAAGGTTCAGACCGGGGGTGCGACATCACGACGATATTTCGAGCGACGGCCGCGCCCACCGCACCGCGACGCGGGCGCCCTTCGGCTGGCCCCTGCCGCCGTCGCCAGAGCCCACCGTGACCTTGCCGCCGGTCCGCTCCAGCAAGGTCCGGGCGATGAAGAAGCCGAGGCCCATGCCCCCCTGGCTCGGCGCGATCGGTTCCGGCTCGGGCGGCGGCGCGGCCTTCCGGCCCTTGCGACCGGGCGCGGCGGCGGCGACCGAAGCCGCGATCTGGGCCGACAGGGCGCGGCGCGCCTTTCCCTGCGGACGGCTGGTCACATAGGGCTCGCCCAGCCGGGGCAGGATGTCCGCCGGGAAGCCGGGGCCGTCGTCGACCACCTCGATCTCGATGAAGCCGGCGTCCACCAGGGCCTGCACCCGCACCCGCGAAGCCGCGAAGTCGGCGGCGTTCTCGACCAGCGTCGACAGGCCGTGGATCACCTCGGGCAGGCGGCGCACACGCGGCGCCGGCTCGCCCGAGGCGGTGCGAACGAGAACCTCGAACTGCAGGTCGAAGCCGCGGTGCGGTTCGGTGACCTCTTCCAGCAGCGCCTTCAGCCCGACCTCGGCGAAGGCGGCGTCGCCTTCCTCCGGCTGCTGCGACAGCTGTTTCAGGATGTCGCGGCAGCGTTCGGCCTGCTGCAGGATCAGGGCCGCGTCCTCTGCCGCCGGACCGCCCTTGGCCGAGGCGCGCAGCAGCTCCTTGGCCACGACCTGAATGGTCGCCAAAGGCGTTCCGAGTTCGTGGGCGGCGGCCGCCGCCAGTCCGCCGAGGGCCGCCAGCCGCTGCTCGCGCTGCAGCACGTCCTGCGTCGTCGCCAGCGCCAGCTCCAGCTTCTCGGCGTCGGCGGCCACGCGCCAGGCATAGGCCGAGGTGAAGACCACCCCGGTGAACAGCGCCAGTCCCGTTCCGAAGCGGTACAGCGGCGGCAGGTCCAGTTCGGTCCCGGCCTGCCACGGCAGGGGCATGGAGAAGAAGAACAGGCTGATCGTCGCCGCCAGCACCAGCAGCCCCATCAGCGCCGCCTGCCGCCCCGGCAGCGAAGCCGCCGCCACCGTCACCGGGGCCACCAGCAGCAGGCAGAAGGGGTTCTGCAGCCCTCCGGTCAACGACAGCAGCACAGACAGCTGCAGGATGTCGAAACCCAGATGCGCCGCCGTCATCCGTCCGTCGGGCAGGGAGCCGTCGACCCGCTTGAGCCGCGCGGTGGCGTTCAGGTTCATCGCCACGCTGGCCGCGATCACCGCCAGACATCCCCACAGCGGCAGGTCAAAGTGGAAATAGAGGGTCGCCACGGCCACGGTGGCGGTCTGGCCGGCGATGGCCATCCAGCGCAGGATCACCAGCGTCCGCAGGCTCAGCCCCCGGCTGCGGCGCGGCAAGTTGCGCCAGCCGGAGAAGCGCCCGCTCTCTCCCGGGAGGTTCGACTGCGGCAAGGCGGGGTCTTGGGGCGGGCTCACCGGTCTTCTATAGACCGGTCGCGCCCGTCGCGCGCGCCTTCGAGGGGACCATGATGCCGCGCCGTTCCATCCTGCTGTTCGCCGGGTTCTGCATCGCCCTCGCGATCGGCGTCGCCACAGCCACCGTGCTGACGGTCCGGGATCGCGAGGAGTCGACCGCCGCGCCGGTGACCTCCACGGGTCAGCCGTCCGTCGGCGGGCCGTTCCAGCTGGTCGACCAGGACGGCCGGACCGTCGATCAGACGCTGCTGAACGGCAAATGGTCGCTGGTCTTCTTCGGCTTCACCTACTGCCCCGACTTCTGCCCCACGACGCTGGCGGCGCTCGAGGCGACGAAGAAGCAGCTCGGCGCCAGAGCCGACGACGTCCAGATCGTCTTCATCTCGGTCGACCCGGCTCGGGATACGCCGCAGTCTCTGAAGGACTATCTCTCTTCGGACGGCTTCCCCACCGGCGTCGTCGGCCTGACCGGCTCGGAGGCGCAGGTGAAGGCCGCCGCCGACGCCTACCGCGCCTACTTCCAGAAGGTTGGCGAGGGCGAAGGTTACACCATGAACCACTCCCTGACGGTCTATCTGATGGGTCCGGACGGAAAGTTCAGGACCGCTCTGGCGCATGATCTCGGGCCGGAGCGGGCGGCGCAGCTGATCGAACGGACGATGGCGCGGGGCTAAGCGCCCCTTTCGCTTCGCTCAAGCCGCCCTAAATCTTTTTGCAGTGCGGCGCGTTCTATGGTGCTCTGCCATATCCGGCGGGGGCCGTTTCAAGGATTCCATGCTCTATTCGCTTCACGAGCTCGCCTACCATTCGGCGACGCCGTTCCGGTTCGGGGCCCAGATGGCCCGGCAGTTCTGGAGCTCTCCGTTCAACCCGGCGTCCGACACGGCCCTGGGCCGCACGGCCTTCGCCTCGGCGGAGCTGTTCGAGAGCGTGACGCGCCGCTACGGCAAGCCGCTCTGGGGCCTCGACACCATCACCATCGCCGATAAGCCGGTCCGCACGACCGAGCAGGTCGTCTGGTCCTCGCCCTGGTGCCGGATGCTGCGCTTCTCGCGGCACATCGGCGACCTGAAGCGGGCGGGCAAGCCGACGGTCGCCCCGGCGGTGCTGATCGTCGCCCCGCTGTCGGGCCACTACGCCACCCTGTTGCGCGGCACGGTCGAGGCCTTCCTGCAGGACCACGACGTCTACGTCACCGACTGGGTCAACGCCCGTCAGGTGCCGATGCTGGAGGGGCGGTTCGACTTCTTCGACTACATCGATCACGTTCGCACCATGCTGGGCGTGATCGGCCCGCGCGCCCACGTCGTCGGCGTCTGCCAGCCGGGACCGCCGGTGCTGGCCGCCTGCGCCCTGATGGCCGAGGACGAGGACCCCAACCGGCCGGCCTCCATGACCTTCATGGGCTCGCCGATCGACGCGCGTCTGTCGCCGACCGTCACCAACCAGCTGGCGGAGGAGAAGCCGTTCACCTGGTTCCGGTCGAACATGATCCATACCGTGCCGTGGCCCTATCCGGGCTTCGGGCGGCGGGTCTATCCGGGCTTCGTCCAGCTCTACAGCTTCATGTCGATGAACGAGGAGCGACACCTCGACGCTCACCGCGAGTATTTCCAGGATCTGGTCTCGGGCGACGGCGACGGCGCGGCCAAGCACGAGCAATTCTACGACGAGTATCTGTCGGTGCTGGATCTGACCGAGGAGTTCTACCTCCAGACCATCGACATCGTCTTCCAGCAGCACCTGCTGCCGCAGGGCCTGCTGGAGCACCGTGGGCGCAAGGTCGATCTGACGAAGATCGCAGACATCGGCCTGATGACGGTCGAGGGCGCCAACGACGACATCTCGGGCGTCGGCCAGACGCAGGCGGCGCATACCCTGTGCACCGCCCTACCCGACAGCCGGCGCGAACTGTATGTGCATCCGGAGGTGGGTCACTACGGCGTGTTCAACGGGCGCCGGTTCCGGGACGACATCTATCCCCGCGTCCGCGACTTCATCGCCAAGAACGAGGCCCTCTGTGCAGTACCGGAACGGCCAGCGGCTGCCGCTTGACGGCCTGCCCGCCCGGCTGTCGGTCAATCCCCGCGCCCGCCGCCTGTCGATCCGCATCGACGCGCGCGCCGGAGAGGCGGTGCTGATCGCGCCCTCCGAACGCAAGCTGGCGGACGTGATCGCCTTCGCCCGAACCAAGACGGGCTGGATGCGCGAGCGGCTGGCTGCGCGGGTCGAGGGCGCGCCGCTGGAGCCGGGCGCTGAAGTCAGCCTCTTCGGCCGCCCCGTGAGGCTGGGCGCCGTGGGGGGAGCGGGCGCCGCCCGGCTCAGTGAAGACGGTCAGACCATCCTGTCAGGCGGCGAGGGCGAGGCCTTCGCCCGCCGGGTGGAGAACCTGTTCAAGCGGGTGGCGCGCGAGACGCTGCAGGCCCGCACCGAGGTCCACCTTCGCGCCCTGGGCCAGCGGCCCGTGAAGATGTCGATCGCGGACCCGAAGTCGCGCTGGGGTTCGTGCAGCCCGCACAACCGGACCATCCGCTATAGCTGGCGCGTGGTCATGGCCCCGCCGGCGGTGATCGACTACCTCGCCGCCCACGAGGTCGCCCATCTGGTCCACGCCGACCACAGCCCCGCCTACTGGTCCGTCGTCGAACGCCTGATCGGCGACCACCGCCCGCACCGCAAATGGCTGCGAGAGCACGGGCCGGCGCTGCACGCGGTGGGACGATAACCTAGAAGAACAGCGGCTCGGGGCGGCGGTCCGATGGCGGACCGCGGCCCTGCTGCGGCGGAGTCAGCTCGCGGTCGCGGTCGGGCTGCGGCTGAGGGGCCGTCGGACGAACCAGCGGCGGGCCATCCTCGGGTCGGCGCGGCTCCAGCGGCCGGTCTTCCGGCGCGAGCGGCTCGTCGCCGGGCGGGGAGTCGCCGAACAGGTCGCCGATCTCGCCGATCAGGTTCTCGACCGCGCTGGGCGCCTGCCAGCCTTCGGGCATGGCGGGCCCGTTGGGGATGGCCGGGGCGTTCAGGCGCGGCAGGGCCGCCTCCATGAAGTCGCGCCAGATCGCGGCGGGAGACGTGCCGCCGGTGACCCCGCGCATCGGGGTGTTGTCGTCCTTGCCGACCCACACGGCCGTCACGAAGCCGCCGGTGTAGCCGACGAACCAGGCGTCCTTGTAGTCCGAGGTCGTGCCGGTCTTGCCCGCCAGGTCTCGGCCCGCGATCTGGGCCGAGCGACCCGTGCCCGAGGTCATGACCCCCCGCAGCAGCTGGTTCTGATAGTAGAGGAACGGGTTGGAGATGGCCTGCACCGCGCCTTCGCCGCGGGCGGCCTGCTGATAGATGACTCGCCCTTGCGGCGTGCGGATGCGGCTGACGCCATAGGCGCGGACCCGCTTGCCGCCGTTCGCGAAGGCGTCATAGGCCTGAGCCATCTCGATCGGAGACACCTCGACCGCGCCCAGCGCCATCGACGGCTCCAGGCCGATGCGGCTGGTGATGCCGAGGCGGCGGGCCGTCCGCGCGACGTTGTCGCGGCCGATCTGGTCGGCGAGCCCCGCGGCCACCGTGTTGACCGACTGGGCCACCGCCGTGGACAGGCTCATCTCGCCGGCGAAGGTTCCTGAGTAGTTCCGCGGCGACCAGGCGCCGATGCTGATCGGGGCGTCGTTGACCCGGGTCTGTGGCGTGTAGCCGCTCTCCAGCGCCGTCAGATAGACGAACGGCTTGAAGGCCGAGCCGGCCTGGCGCCGCGCGTCCGTGGCCCGGTTGAACTGACTGTCGGCGTAGGAGGCGCCGCCGATCATGGCGCGGACCCGGCCCTCGCCGTCCAGCGCCACCAGCGCCGCCTGCTGCACGCCCTTGGAGCGGTCGCGCTGCAGGATGCGGTGCACCGCCCGCTCGGCCTGGGTCTGGAGGGTCAGGTCCAGGGTGGTCTCGACGATCATGTCCTCGGTCGGTTCGCCGACCAGTTCGCGGATTTGCTTGTCCAGCCAGTCGACGAAATACTGGGCGTGCTGGTTGGACAGGGTGCGCGACACCCGTACCGGAGAGGCGGCGGCCTGATTGCGCTGCTCGGGGGTGATCACGCCGGCCTCGACCATCTCGTTCAGGACGACCGTGGCGCGGACGCCCGCCCGCTCGCTCGCGGAAACCGGCGAATAGCGCGACGGCGCCTTCAGCAGGCCCGCCAGAAGCGCGGCTTCGCCGATGGTCAGCTGGCTGGCGTTCTTGTCGAAATACCGCTGCGACGCCGCCTCGATGCCGTAGGCGCCGGCGCCGAAATAGACGCGGTTCAGATAGAGGGCGAGGATTTCGTCCTTGGAGAATTTCATCTCCAGCCACACGGCCAGCATCAGCTCCTGAACCTTGCGCTTCATGTTCTGGTCGGGGCTGAGAAACAGGTTTTTGGCCAGCTGTTGCGTCAGGGTCGAGCCGCCCTGCACCACCCGGCCGGCGCGCATGTTGGCCGCGACGGCCCGCGTCATGCCGATCGGGTCGAAGCCGGGGTGGTGATAGAAGCGGCGATCCTCCACGGCGATGAAGGCCGCGGGCACATAGTCCGGAAGCGACTCGAGATCGGCGGGCGGGGCCTGCTGCGTGCCCCGCACCGCGATCAGCGAGCCGTTGCGGTCGAGGTAGGTGATCGAGGGCTGGCGGTCGACATTGTAGAGGGTCGAGGTGTCGGGCAGGTCGCGGGCGAACACCGCGAAGAACACCACCAGGAAGATCAGACCCCAGACGGCCAGCACCGTGAGCCAGTAGAGCAGACGCTTCAGGCCGGAGCGCGCAGGTCGGGGAGCGCGGCCGGGATTGCCCTCGCGCCCGCCGTGGAAGCCGGAACCCGCCATCGAAACCTCATCTAACCTGGACCGGTCCTAGCCGATCAGGCGTCCAACGGAAACGCCCCCGCGCCGTTCACAGAAGCGTGAGGGGGCATTCCGCCGAAACGATGACGCTTCGCGCCTATTCGAGAAAGGCGTTCACCTCGGCCGCGAAG
>NZ_DASWNO010000226.1:0-3279 GCF_036399195.1 Brevundimonas sp. | reverse complement strand
GCCAGCATCGCCTGCCGCGCCTCGGGCGTCAGCGGCAGGGCCTTGCCCTCCTGCGCCTCCGCGCGCGTCAGCAGCTGGTCCAGCGCGGCGTCGTCCAGTCGCTTCAGCACATAGACCTGACTGCGGGACAGCAGCGCGCCGTTCAACTCGAACGAGGGGTTCTCGGTCGTCGCGCCGACGAGGGTGACGATCCCCTCCTCCACGAACGGCAGGAAGCCGTCCTGCTGGGCGCGGTTGAAGCGGTGGATCTCGTCCACGAACAGCAGGGTCGACTGGCCTGCGGCGCGGCGCATCCGGGCGGCCGCGAACGCCTTCTTCAGGTCCGCCACGCCGGAGAAGACCGCGCTGATCTGCTGGAACTGATAGCCGGCCGCCTCGGCGAGCAGCCGGGCGATGGTGGTCTTGCCGGTGCCCGGCGGGCCCCACAGGATCATCGAGCCCAGCCGCCCGGCCTCGACCATGCGCCGGATCGGCCCGCCCTCACCGAGCAGGTGATCCTGCCCCACCACCTCCTCGAGCGTGCGGGGGCGCAGCCGGTCCGCCAGCGGGGCGTGGGGGGGATGAATACCGGAGGCTTCGAACAGGTCTGACATGGACGGTCAGAGATAGACGGCGCCGCGCCTGATTTCACGCGTTAGTATCGGCCCCATGCCCAGGAGACCCGCCATGTCCGATCATGACGCCCAGACCGTCGGCCTCGCGCCGCACCTGACCATCCCCTCGCGCGGCGGGCAGGCGGCGGTCGAATTCTACACCCGCGCCTTCGGGGCCGAGGAAGTGCTGCGGCACATGGCCGAGGACGGCGAGCGGCTGATGCACGCCCACCTGCGGATCAACGGAGGAGCCATCTTCCTCAACGACGAATTCCCCGAATACGGCGGCGAGCCGGATATCGCGCCCAAGGGCGTCACCATCCACCTGCAGGTCGACGACGCCGACGAATGGTGGAACCGCGCCCTCCTCGCGGGCGGAACGCCGGTCATGCCGCTGGCGGAACAGTTCTGGGGCGACCGTTACGGCCAGCTCCGCGACCCGTTCGGCCACAGCTGGTCGATCGGCGGTCCGCTCAAGGCCTAGGGCGATCACGCCGCTCGATCAGCCGATGCGGCCGGTGATCGTCTGGCCCCGGCGACTGATCGTCAGCTCCGACCCGCGCGCCACGTTCGACACCTGGTCCGCCGAGGTGATCGGGCGTCCGTTGACCGCGAGGATGATGTCGCCGCCCTGCAGGCCGATGCGCTGTGCGTAGCCGCCCCGCTGGATCCCACCGATGATGACGCCGCTGGCGAACGGATCGCCGCCGAGGCTGTCGGCGAGGGCTGGATTGAGGGCCAGGACCTGAGCGCCCGACAGCGCGCCCGACTGGATCACGGTGGCCCGGTCGACGTCCGCGTCTCCCGGCAACCGCTGGGCCCGGGCGCCGATCTGCTGCGTCCGGCCGTCCCGCAGCACCGTCACCTGCACCGTCTCGTTCGGCTCGCGCGTGCCGACGCGGTAGTTGAGGCCGCTTTGATCGTTGACCTCGGCCCCGTCGACGGCGGTGATGATGTCGCCCTCGCGGATGCCGGCCCGGTCGCCCGGTCCACCCGGATAGACCTGGCTCACCACCAGCCCCTGCGGTCGCTCGAGACCGAGACTGCGGGCGATGTCGGCGCTGACCGCCTCGCCCTTCACCCCCAGCCATGGCCGGACCACGGCGGTGGCCCCGCCGACGGCGGAGTCGACCACCCGCTTCACCATCGTCGCCGGCACCGCGAAGCCGACGCCCGACGACGAACCGGAGCGCGAGAAGATGGCGGTGTTGATGCCGATCAGGTCGCCGTCCATGTCCACCAGCGCCCCGCCCGAATTGCCCGGATTGATCGCTGCATCGGTCTGGATGAAGGAGCCGCTGTCGCTGATGCCCGTCTCGGTCCGGTTCAGGGCCGAAATGATGCCGTTGGTGACCGTCTGGCCGACGCCGAAGGGATTGCCGATCGCCAGCACCAGATCGCCGACCTGCTGTTCCTCGCGGTCGTCGATATCGAGGGTCGGCAGACGCTCGGTGACGCCCTCCAGCTGCAGCACGGCGATGTCCGAGCGCTCGTCCGCCAACACGACGCGGGCGTCGAATTCGCGCCGGTCGTTCAGGGTCACGCGGATCCGCTGCATGCCCTGAATGACGTGGTTGTTGGTCACCACAATGCCGTCCGGGCGCACGATGACGCCCGAGCCGACCGAGCCGGTCTGCCGCTGGCCTGGAATGCCCCAGAATGGATCGCGGACCTGCTGAACGCCGACGGCGGCGATGTTGACCACGGCGGGGGCCGAGGACCGCACGACGGGCGCGAAGCTGGCCTTCATCGACGAGGCGTCGCCGGGGATCACCCGGTTGTCGGCGAAGACGCCGTCCTGCGCCTTGCTGTCGTTCGACTGCCCGCATCCGGCGAGGACCAAGGCGGCGGCGATCAGGAGCGGGCGGGTTTTCATGGTCATCCCTGGGGAAAGGCGGGTGCAGGCGTCGCCATTCCGCCTCCGATTTGGGACCGGATCAAGGCGTCGGCGGGGCCTGAACGGGCGCCCGGTCTCGCCGTTCCGCGCCGCGGCCGACAAGCCAGCCGATCACCGCCCCGGCGAACAGGACCAGGGCCGCGAGATAGAAGGACAGGCCGGGCATCTGGATCAGGGCCCCCTCTCCCACCGATAGCGAATAGACCCAGCCGAAAAACAGCGGCGACATGACGCCCGCGATTGAGGCGACGCTCATGTTCGCGCCCTGCAGCTGGCCCTGCTCGTCCTCGCCGACGCGGCGGGTCATCAGCGACTGCAGCGTCGGCATGGCCAGACCCCACAGGGCGTTCGGCAGCATGGCGGCGATGAACCACAGGCCGTCCGGGGCCCAGCCCATGGCCGCGATCCCGACGGTCCCGCCGACCAGCCCGACCACCATGGTCGTCCGGTCGCCCAGCCGCTTGACGACCGGACCGACCAGACCGCCCTGCACCCCCATGTCCAGCACGCCGACCAGCGCCAGCAGCAGCCCGACCTCGCGCGGTCCCCAGCCGTAGCGCCATGCGGCGTAGAGGACGAACACCGCCGAAAAGACGTGGTGGGCGAAATAGAGCAGGAAGTTCACGATCGAGAGGCCGCTGAGCTCCGGGTGACGCCGCAGCAGGATCAGCGATCCGACCGGATTGGCCCGCTTCCAGCTGAACCTCATCCGCTTCTCGACCGGCAGGCTCTCCGGCAGCACCAGCAGGCCGTAGAAGAAGGCGACGGCGGACAGGCCCGCGGCGAACC
>NZ_DASWNO010000225.1:0-2798 GCF_036399195.1 Brevundimonas sp. | reverse complement strand
GATGCGGGCCGGAGCGGTCCAGATCGGCGCGCTCGACGGCGGAGCGGGCACCGACTCCCTGCTGTTCGACATCCTCAGCGGGGAAGCGTCGGTGACAGGCGCCATCACCGGCTGGGAGACCGTGCGCAAGACCGGTGCCGGCACGCTGACACTGCGCGACACGGGCACGATCAGCCCGGGTCTGTCGTTCCTTGCCGGAACGCTGCTGGCGGAAGGCACTCTCGGCGCGACGGCCATCTCCGCGCCGACCGGTGCGACCCTCGGCGGTTCAGGCAGCCTTGGCGCGGTCACCATCGCCGACGGGGCCACGCTCTCGCCCGGCGGCGCCGGGGCGGGCGTCGGCACGCTGACCATGTCGTCGCTAATCCTGTCCTCCACGAGCCGCCTGCTGTTCAATCTGGGAGCACCGGGGCAGGTCGGCGGCGCCGACAACGACCTCATCAACGTGACCGGCAATCTCACGCTCGACGGGCTGCTCGACATCAACCCGCGCGCGGCTTTCGGAGTGGGCGTGTACCGGCTGATCAATTACGGCGGAGCGCTTACTGACGGCGGTCTGACGATGGGGACGGCCCCGTCGGCGCGTTACGACGTCCAGACGTCCGTTGCCGGACAGGTAAACCTCGTCGTCGGCCTCATCGACGATCTCTCGATCCAGTTCTGGGATGATGGCGACACGTCGCCCGACGGCGTCGTGGATGGCGGCGCGGGCACCTGGAGCACCGGACGGACCAACTGGACCAATCTCGGCGGCACCGCCAACAACGCCTGGGCCGGGAATTTCGCCGTCTTCCAGAATGTCGGGGGCGCGGTCACGGTCGAGGGGCAGCAGGGCGTCACCGGCATGCAGTTCATGGCCAACGGCTATCGGCTGTCGGCAGGTGCGAACGGTGCGCTGTCGCTGAATGCGCCGCAAACGACGATCCGGATCGATCCGGGCATCACAGCCGAGCTGGCATTGCCGCTCATTGGCACGGGGACGCTGGTCAAGCGCGATCTCGGCACCCTCTTCCTGTCCGGCACCAACAGCTATTCCGGCGGCACCGTGATCCGCGAAGGCGTGCTGCGGGTGGCGAGCGATGGAGCATTAGGCGCGGCTGCGGGCGGAGTGACGCTGGATGGCGGCGTGTTGCGCTACGAAGCGGCCGCCTCGAGCGCGCGCGCCTTCACCATCGGCGCGGGCGGCGGCACGCTGGACGCGGCCAACGCCCTGACGCTGTCCGGCGCGATCGGCGGCGGCGGAGCCTTGACCAAGACGGGAGCCGGCACGTTGACGCTGAGCGGCAACTCGTCCGCCTACACGGGCTCCACCACGATCAGCGGCGGCGTGCTCAACATCACCGGCAGCCTCGGCGGATTGCTGACGATCGGGAGCGGGGCTCGCCTCGGCGGCACCGGCACGGTCGGCAGCGTGACGATCGCCTCGGGCGGTATCCTCGCACCGGGCAACTCGCCCGGGACGCTCAACGCCACCGGCAACGTGATCTTCCGCGCCGGCTCCTTTTACGACCTGGAGATCTCGGCAGCCGGTGCGCGTGACCTGCTCGCCGCGACCGGCACGGCGACCATCGAAGGGGGGACCGTTCGGGTCACCGCGCTCGATCCGGAGACCCAATATACGGACAACACCCGCTACACCTTCCTGACCGCGGCGGGCGGACGAACGGGGACTTTCACCGGCCTCACCGAGAACAGCGCCTTCCTGGACTTCATCCTTGGTTATGACGGCACCAGTGCCTTCGTCACGGTGGACGTGATCCGCACGTTCCCGGACGTCGCCCAGACCTTCAACCAGGACCAGGCCTCGACGGCCCTGATGGCGTTCAACGGCGGCGGCGCGGACGCGCTTGCGGTCTACAACCAGTTGCTGTTGCTGGACGAAGGACCGGCACGGGCCGCGTTCGATCGCGCGTCCGGCGAGATCTACGCGACCATGCTCGCCTCGGCGCTGCGCCGTGCAGACGGGGAAGCCCGCCGTCTTCTCGGGGTGGCACAGGCAGGATCGGGTGAGGGCTGGAGCCTGTGGGGCACGGTGTCGGGCGATTCCGGCGAAGTGGAAGGCGACGGCAACGGAGCGGCCTTCGAGCATGACGCCATCCGCGGCACGATAGGCGCCGATTACCGCGGCGCCGACAATGCGTGGGCGCTCGGCCTTGGCGGCGGCTATTGGAAGGGCGACACGACACTGTCCGCCCGGGCCAGCCGCGCCGAGACCGAAGGTTGGCATCTGGGTGGATATGCCCGCTACGGCACCGGCGGCGCCGGCGTCACGGCGACCCTTTCGGGCGCCTATGCTCAGGGCAAGGCAGAAGTTGCGCGAATCGTTTCAGCAGGGTCCATCACGCGCGCGGCAAGCGCCGACCTGGACGTCGACAGCTGGGCCGTCGCCGGCGAACTGCGCTACGGGTTCGAGCTCGGTCGCAGCCTCGCCGTCGGGCCGTTCGCGCGCGCATCGATGGCAGAAGGCGACCTCGGCAGTTTCAGTGAGGCCGGGGCGCAGAGCCTCAACCTCAGCGGGAGTGGGAGCAACCACGATGGCCGCACACGCTATGGCGGCGGTCTCTTCGGACGGTGGACCGGAGCCAGCGGGGCGATCGACGCGACCGTCGCCTATGTCACCGGCGGCGACGATCCGACCGAAGTCGGCCTCGTCATGACCGGCGCAGCGGGAGCGCCCTACCGCGTCCGGTCTGCCAGAGGCGACGGAGAGGGCGTCGAATTGGGCCTTGGCGGCCGCTTCGATCTTGGTGGCGGCTGGTCGATCGGCGCCGACGTGGCAGCCTTCAGTGGCGGCAACG
>NZ_DASWNO010000224.1:0-2504 GCF_036399195.1 Brevundimonas sp. | reverse complement strand
CAGGGTGTCCAGCGTGCCGGTGTGCACCGGCTCCCAGTCGAAGGCGTTGGCGGCCACCGCCTCGCGCGCGGCCTGGCACTCCAGCATCTCGAACCGGCTGGCCGGCACCATCAGCGCCCGCGACGGCTCGTCCAGCCGGTGGTTGGCCCGTCCGATCCGCTGCACCAGCCGCGAGGCTCCCTTGGGGGCCGCCAGCTGGATGACCAGATCGACGTCGCCCCAGTCGATGCCGAGATCGAGCGTCGAGGTGCACACCACCGCCCGCAGCTCGCCCCGCGCCATCGCCGCCTCGACCTTGCGCCTCTGCTCCGCCGCCAGCGAGCCGTGGTGCAGGCCGATGGGCAGGTTGTCGTCGTTGATCGCCCACAACTGCTGGAACACGAACTCCGCCTGCCAGCGCGTGTTGACGAAGATCAGGCTCATGCCCGCCTTGCGGATGGCCTCGTAAACTTCCGGGATGGCGTGCTGTCCCGTATGCCCCGCCCACGGCACCTTCCCCTCCGAGATCAGCACATCCACCACCGGCGGCGCGCCGGGATCGCCGCGGACGATCACTACCTCTGCTCCCTTCCCCCTCGAGGGGGGAAGGGTCGCGGATGGGGGTGGAGGCAGGGTTTTTCCCGGCGTGGCGCGAAAGGAGCCGGGGGGTTCGACCGCGCCGTCGGCGTCCTCTGCGTCTACAACAGTGCCCCCACCCCCACCCCACCCTCCCCCCTCGAGGGGGAGGGCTCGATGAGGCGGGCCCGGCCTCAGCCACCCCGCGATCATCTCCGGATCGTCCACCGTCGCGCTCAGCGCCACGCGCCGCAGCCCCGGCGCGAACTGTTGCAGCCGCCCCAGCCCCAGCGACAGCAGGTCCCCCCGCTTGCCGCTCCAGATCGCATGCACCTCGTCCAGGACCACGCACTTCAGGTCGGCGAAATAGGCCCGCGCCCCGTCCCAGGCGCAGAACAGCGCCAGTTGCTCGGGCGTTGTCAGCAGGATGTCCGGCGGGTTCTCGCGCTGGCGTTGCTTCTTCGACTGGTTGGTGTCGCCGGTGCGGCTCTCGACGTGGATGTTCAGCCCGATCTCGCGGATCGGCGTCATCAGGTTGCGCTCGACGTCGGTGGTCAGCGCCTTAAGCGGCGACAGATACAGGGTGTGGATCCCGCTGCCCGGCCCAAACTCCGGCCGCGGCCCGCGCTCCGCCAGTTCGATCAGCGACGGCAGGAACCCGGCCAGCGTCTTGCCGCCCCCGGTCGGCGCCACCAGCAGGGCGTGGGACCCGGCCTCGGCCGCCGCGATCATCTCGAGCTGGTGCCGGCGCGGGGCCCAGCCGCGCGAGGCGAACCAGTCGGCGAACAGCGGCGGAAGCGTTGCAGGAGCGGGGGGCGGCGTCACATCGCGCCTATAGCATGTTCCCGTTCCGTTTCACGTCCTGAAGCGCTATCTAGAGGCGTGTCCGTCGACTCCCTCGCCCCTTCTGCCGCCCTGACCGGCGCCGAGCCATGGCTCGCGCTGCCGCCGGCGCTTGCCGTGCCGCCGGGAGCCGGGGCGATCTGCGACCGGGACGGCGCGCGCAAGATCGGGCGGGGCGCGGCCGAGGGGGCCTTCACGACGGGTCCGGTGATGGTGGCCCACGCCAGCCTGACCGCGCGGCGGCTGGGCGTCGCCCCGCCTGCGCGGTCGTCGGACCTGCTGGACGTGCTGGAGCTGTTCGCCTTCGTCCGCCCCGCCCGCTTCTGCGCCCCCTCGCCCAGTGGGCTGGCGCTGGCCATGGGCATGAGCGAGCCGAAGGGCGCCGAGGCGCAGGCGGAGGCGCTGCGCCATGCGGCCGACGGCCTGCTGAAGGAGCTGGCCGACCCCGCCTACCCCGGCCGCGAGGACGCCTTCACCCTCGCGGAGACGCTGGGCCGCGCGGGCTGGTCGTGGAGCTGGCGGGTGTCCGGCGCCCTGCAGCACCAGCCGGTGCGCGAGCGCCAGCATCGCGGCAGCGGCCTCGACGCCTGGGCGCGCCTGCCGGAATGGGAGGACGAGGCGCCGCGCGGGGAGGCCGGGTCGGCCCCGGTCGACAGCGAGAGCGCCCGCATCCGGCTGGACAAGCTGCTGCAGGCGTCCGGTCTCGACGAGACGCGTCCTACCCAGTCCGACTACGCCGCCGAGGCCGCCTTCGCCTTCTCGCCCCGCGACGAGGAGGGCCGTCCGCGGGTGCTGCTGGCCGAGGCCGGCACCGGCACGGGCAAGACGCTTGGCTATCTCGCCCCGGCCAGCCTGTGGGCCGAGCGCAATCAGGGCGCGGCCTGGGTCTCGACCTACACCCGCGCCCTGCAGCGCCAGATCGACCGCGAAAGCGCGGCCCTGTGGCCCGACCCCGTCGAGCGCAAGAAGAAGACCGTCGTCCGCAAGGGCCGCGAGAACTACCTCTGCCTGCTGAACCTGCAGGAGATGGTTCAGGCGGCGCAGCTGGGCAACGGCGACCTGATCGGCATGGCCCTGGCCAGCCGCTGGGCGATGCACAGCCGCGA
>NZ_DASWNO010000223.1:0-2230 GCF_036399195.1 Brevundimonas sp. | reverse complement strand
CTCGACATGGATGCGCTGGCTGACGCCATGCGGGCCCGCAAGATGTCGGCGACGGAGGAATTCCAGGCCGGCAAGCCGGCCGAGACCCTGACGCTGGAAGGCGACGACACCGAGAAGGCGCTGATGGATACGCCGATGGGCGGCGACGCCCGCTGATTGGACGGACGGGAACGGTGCGGGGGTCGGGGCGCTCTATGTCCCCGCCCCTGATCCGAGGACACTTCATGCGCCGTTCCCTGCTCTCGATCCTGGCCGCGCTTCTGCCGGCGGCCGCGGCCTGCGCCGACGGCTATACGCCGCAGATGGGACGCGGGCCGGTGGTGGAGCCGGCGCCGCAGACGGCGCGCCAGGTGGTGCCGATCACGCCGCCGCGCAGCGCACGACCCTCCGATCAGATCGAGGCGCGACTGCTGGCCGCCCACAACGTCGAACGTGCCCGTGTCGGCGCCCCGGCGCTGATCTGGAGCGACGACCTGGAAGCCGAGTCGCGCGCGTGGGCCGGCGAACTGATCGCCACCGGCCGGTTCGCCCACGACCCGTCGATGCACGGCCATGGCGAGAACCTGTGGGCCGGCTGGGGCGGGCGCGACTTCACGCCGGAGGAGATGGTCGGCGAGTGGATCGCCAAGAAGGCGCAGTACCGCCCCGGCGTGTTCCCGAACGTCAGCCGCACCGGCAACTGGGTCGATGTCGGCCACTACACCCAGGTGGTCTGGAGCGGCACCACCCATGTCGGCTGCGCCATAGCCTCGCGGGCCGACCGCTCGGTGCTGGCCTGCCGCTACTCGCCGCCGGGCAATATCGACGGCGGCCGGGCGTTCTGAGCTCCTGTCTCCTCCCCATTCATGGGGAGGTGGATCGTCGGCGCAGCCGGCGAGACGGAGGCGGCGACTCCACCGGGTGCCGATTGACGGTTGAGGGTCAGACGCCTGCTCCGCCCCCTCCGTCGCGGCGCTGAGGCGCGCCGCGCTACCTCCCCACAGGTGGGGAGGAGACGGGAGTCCGCGTCAGCTCACATACCCCGCCTGCATCAGCTCGGCGATGTGGACGATGGCGACCGGGCGTTCGGCCTCGACCACCAGCAGGGTGGCGATCTTGTTCTGGGTCATCAGGTCGACGGCGTCGCTCATGCGGGCGTCGGGGCCGATGACCTTGGGCCGCGGGCTCATCACGTCGGCGGCGGTGAGCCCCGACAGATCCCGTGAGAAGGCCCGGCGGATGTCGCCGTCGGTGACGATCCCCGCCAGGGCGCCGTCGGCCGCGAGCACCGCGGCGGCGCCCTTGCGGCCCTCGGTGATGGCGGAGACGACCTCGGCGAACGTGGCGTCCAGCGGCACGGTCGCCGGCGTCGGCGGGCGGTCGCCCATCCAGTCGCGCACACTCTGCAGGCTCATGCCCAGCTTGCCCCCCGGATGGTGCAGGCCGAACGCCTCGGCGGTGAATCCGCGCTGATCCATCAGGACCATGGCCAGCGCATCGCCGAGTGCGAGCGTCATCAACGTCGACGTCGTCGGGGCCAGGTTGTTGGGGCAGGCCTCGGCGACCTGCGGCATCGTCAGGCACACGGCGGACGTGCGACCGAGGAAGCTGTTGGGCCGCTGGGTCATGCCGATCACCGGAATGCCCTCGCGCTGGCAGTAGATCAGCGGGTCGCGCAGCTCGCGGCTCTCGCCCGAGTTGGAAATCGCCAGCAGGGTGACGTCCTTGCGCAGCATGCCGAGGTCGCCGTGGCTCATCTCGGCTGGGTGGACGAAGAAGGCGTTGGTGCCGGTCGAGGCCAGGGTGGCGGCGATCTTGCCGCCGATGTGCCCGGACTTGCCCATGCCCGTAACCACCACATAGCCGGGCCGGGACAGGATGATCTCGCAAGCGCGCGGCAGGCTGTCGTCGAGACCGCTCTGCAGCGCCTGCAGGGCCGCGATGTTCAGGCGGATGACCTCATGGGCGCGGGCGGTCATGGCGGCGACGTCGGACGGAGAAGGGGCCATGCCGCAGGAATTGGCCCATCCCGCCGCGTTTCACAATCGCCCGGCACTCCGCCGAACCGAAGCGCGACGGACTAGCGTGGGGCGATGTTAGGCTGGCGTGTGGCGAGGCCGCGCAGCGATGCGCGTTCTGTGTTGCCGCCCGTCCGGCCGATCTCCTGACAGTGCCGGACCTGGAACCGGTTGAGAGGCCGAACCGGCAGAGGGGGACTTTGGGTTCTGACGTCGCGGGTTATCCACAGGCA